>CAYJWN010000101.1:0-5870 GCA_964373835.1 uncultured Planctomycetales bacterium | reverse complement strand
AGGTGTCGAACGCCTCGCGCGAGGGATGGTCGCGCGGGATGTTGAGCGCGTCGAAATTGTAATACTCCAGCTCCATCTCCGGCCCCTCGACGATCTCGAAGCCCATCGGGATGAAGAGGGACACGATGGTCTCGATGGTGCGCGTAATCGGATGGAGCCGGCCTTGAGGGATCGCGCTCCCGGGGAGGGTGATGTCAATGGGCGAGCCGGTAGGGGTGTCAGCCAGCGACGAGCGACGAGCAGCAACGGTGGTGTCCAGCGTTCGCTTGAAGTCGTTGGCCAACTTGCCGACCACAGCGCGCTCATCCGCAGGCATGGTCGGCAGCTGCTTCAACACCCGGACGACTTCGCTTTTACCGCCCAGGTACTTCACGCGGACCGCTTCGAGTTCCGTCGGTGTTGAGGCGGCGGTGGCGGCGCGCGCGGCCTCCTGCGCGAGCGCGTTGAGCTGCTGGGTTAGCTCCTCGACGCTCATCCCACACCCTGCCGGTGGCGGGGCGCCCGCGTCTCTGCGCCCCGTTGGCTGTTCATGGCCACCCCTCGGTCGCACCGCCAGGGCCGTGGCACGCGCTCCGCCCCGCGCGGACGGCCCCGCCTGCGTGCCGCAGGCTCCCGGCAGAGGGTGGGATCATTTCCCGGTGAAGATCCACACGCGGCCGGGCGCATTGCGCATGACGTACTCCACCGTCGTGCCCAGCGAGGACATGCCGGGGGCTGCCGGGCGCGGTTTGGCCCCCAGAATGATCAGGTCGTAGTGGCCTTCTTTGGCGATCTCCACAATCGTCTCGCCGGCAAATCGCGCCTGCTTCACCTGGGCGTCGACGGGCACCTCGTATTCGCGCCCGATCGCCTGCGACCGCTCGACGACAGAATCTGCAATGGCGAGCTTCTCGGGGAAGAAGGTGTCGAGGGGCAGCGAGGGGGGGATCTCAATGACATGGAGCGCGGTCATGTCGGCCCCGTGCAGTTTCGCCAGCCGCGCAGCGAACTGAATCATGTCGTTCGTATGGGCGCTGGTGGTCGGCACCAAGACCTTCTGAATGGTCACGGGCTGGTAGCCGGGGAGCTGCAACTTTTCAAGTTCCACGCGCGCGGCGGGCGGCAGTCTTTGTTGGCGGCGGTACCAGAAGTACAGCGCGAGCCCCGCCCCCATCCACAGAAATCCGAGATTGCGACCGGCCGGCTTGGTCAGAATCACATCGACCCAGACCGCCGCCGTTCCCAACAAGCCGATTAACGACGTCAAGGGAAGCTCGATGCGCCCCAGATGAAGGTTCCAACCAATCTTAAAGGGGCGGGCCAGCTCCGGCTTGCGGATCCGCAGCCCCAACAGCGAGAGGTGGGCCAGCATGAAGGAGAGCATGGCGCCGAAATTGTAGAGTTCGGCGATATGCGTCAGGTGTCTGGCGACAGTCACGATGATTCCTGCGATCATGGTAAAGGCGATCAGTGACACGTACGGCGTCTTAAACCGCGGGTGAAGCCGATAAAACATCCGCGGCAGCGCGAAGTGCTCGCTCATCGCGAACGTGAGCCGCGATGCGCCGATCAGGCCGGCGTTCGCCGCGACAAACAGAATCGCCGCACCCAACAGCCCGACCCACGGCCTGAGCAGCGCTCCTCCAAACGGCATCGACGCGGCAATCCCCGCCAGCGGGTCTTCGAGATAAAACCCGGTGAGCTCCTGGGGCGTCATCGCGGTGAGCGCGATCGTGGAGGTCCCAAAATAGAGCACAAACAGAGTGACCATCGTCGCAATCATCGCTCTGGGAATGGTGCGGTCGGGGTGGCGGGCCTCGCCGGCCAATTGGGCAATGGATTCGATGCCGATGTAGGCCACCATGGCCATGCCGACCCCTTTGAAGAACTGCTCCCAGCTAGGCGACCAGGCGCTGTCCGGCAGGCCGACTTGGAGATGAAACCAGAGCTGCTGCAGGTGGCTCCAGAAGGCTTGGGGTTGGAAGAGCTGCAGCAAGAGCACCACCCCGATGGTGATGATCGTCAACTGGGTCGCGACGCCGAAGATGGCCAGGAGCAGCGAGACCCGCGTCGATTCCTTAATCCCAATGACGTTCAGGCCGAGCAGCGCCAACAGAATCGCGAGGGTAAACGGCACGTGGCCGATCATCGCGAAGAGCGTCGGGAACAGGTTTTCCAGATACGGGCCCACCGAATAGGCTGAAATCGCGATGGTCACGATGTAGTCCAACAGGAGCGCCCATCCGGCGATAAACGACACGAGATCGTTGAACGCGTGCCTGGCGAAACTGCACGAGCCGCCGGACTCCGGCATGGCGGTGGCCAGCTCGGTGTACGTCAAGACGGTGCAGAAGAACACAATCCCGGCCAACGCCAGGGCCAGCGGGACGGCGCCGAGGGCGTAGAAGGTGGTGACGCCGAGCGCGTAGTAGATCGAGGAGCCGACGTCGCCGAAGCCGATGGCGAACAGCTGTGGTGTGCTCAGGACCCGGTGCAGGCTGCCGCGGTCCAGCACGATGACGCGGGATTCGTCCTGATGGGAAAAATCGATGGATTTGTCGTTCGCCATGGAAACTACCAGGGGAAGGCTGTTTGATTACACAGATTCGCTGCCCATCTAACAGTCGAAAAGCAGATTACACAGATAAAACCGGTTCTATCTGTGTAACAATGATGGCTCTTTCAGTTCGCGGTCACCTGCGAGACGATCTGGTCGAACGCCCCTTGGTCATTGATCGCCAGCTCCGAGAGCTGCTTGCGGTTGAGCTGGACGTCCGCTTTTTTAAAGGCTGCCATGAGCCGGCCGTAGGTGAGCCCGCGCTCGCGCGCCGCCGCATTCAGCCGGATGATCCATGTGCTGCGAAACTCCCGCTTCTTCACCTTGCGGTCGCGGGTCCGATAGGCCTTGGCTCGCATCACCGTCTCTTTGGCCTTGAGCAGGTGCAGCCGCCGAGCGCCTCGGTAGCCTTTGGCCTGCTTCAGCAACCGTTTGCGCCGCCGGCGCGACGCGACCGCCCATTTCACCTTCGCCATTGTTGCCCCCCTCTTGACCGGTGTCAGGCACCGACGCAGTTCGTCGGTGCCTGACACCGGACGTTCAGGCACCGGACGTTCATTGGTACGGCAGCAGCGTGCGGATCGTTCTGGCGTCCACGGCCTCCAGCGTCCTCGGCTTGCGCAGATGCCGCTTGATCTTGGCTCGCTTGCCAGCCAGGAGGTGCCTCCTGCCGGCCCGAAACCCGAGCAGCTTCCCCGTCCCTGTGACCTTCAGCCGTCCCTTGACCCCTTTGACCGTCTTCAGCTTTGCCATGGGCTCTTACCCTCCGCTCCCCTATGGGGGCGTAGGTGTCGTGGGTTTCGCCGAGGCGGCGCGCTCCGTCTGGGCTTTCTGACGCGCGATCTGCCGCTCCAGCTGCTTGATCTTCTCGCGGTCCGGTCCGATGACCATCGTCATAAACCGCCCATCCAGCATCGGCGTGCGCTCGATCTTGCTGATGGGCTTTAGATCCTCGACGAGCCGGTCCAAAATCCGCCGGCCCAGCTCCGTATGCGCCAATTCGCGCCCGCGGTACACCATCGTCACCTTCGCCTGGTCGCCGCGCGTGAGAAAGCGCTTGAGCATGCCCAGTTTCACCTGATAGTCGTGTGCTTCGATGTGCGGCTTGAACTTCACTTCCTTGAGCTTGGCCACGCGATGCTTCTTTTTGGCCTCGCGTTCGCGCCGCTGCTCATCATACCGGAACTTGTTAAAATCCATAATGCGGCACACCGGTGGATTGGTCTGGGGCGCCACCTCCACCAGGTCCAAGCCGCGCTCGCGCGCAAGGCGCAGCGCGTCGGTGGGTGCCATGACGCCAAGTTGCGCGCCGTCTTCCCCGATCACCCGCACCTGGCTGATGCGAATGCGTTCATTCACCCGCAGCTGTTTCAGTCGTTGCCTCCTCTGTTGCGACCCCGCTGTGTGGAGCCGTTACGCGACCTGGCGACTGGCGTTCTCCTGACTGACCCGCTCGGCAAACGGTTCAAGGCCCATCGCGCCGAGATCCCCATTGCGGCGATGGCGCACCGCCACCGACCGGCTCTGAGCCTCTCGTTCCCCCACGACCGCCATGTAGGGGACTTGCTGCAATTGCGCATCGCGAATCTTCGCCTGCATCTTCTCGTTGCGCTCATCGAGGTGGACGCGAACGCCGCGCGCCCGCAGCGCCTGTGTGACCTGCCGGGCGTAGTCCAGAAACTTGTCGCCGATCGGAATGACGACGACCTGGACCGGCGAGAGCCACACCGGCAGCGCCCCGGCGTAGTGCTCGATCAGCATCCCAAAAAACCGCTCAACGCTGCCCAATAGCGCCCGGTGGACCATGATCGTCCGGTGCGGCTTGCCGTCGGCGGCGGCGTAGGTCAGATCAAACCGCTCCGGCAGCGCGAAATCGCACTGGATCGTGCCGCACTGCCAGCTCCGCCCTAAGGCATCCTTGATCTTGAGATCGATCTTGGGGCCGTAGAAGGCCCCTGCGCCCTCGTGCACGGCAAAGCGCAGTCCTCGTGAAGTCAGCGCCTGCCGCAAGGCGCCTTCAGCGTGCTCCCACGACTGCGGGCTGCCGATGCATTGCTCCGGCCGCGTCGAGAGTTCGATCTCGTGCTCGGCAAACCCAAACGCTTTCAAGACGTCGAACGCAAAATCCAGGATCTGCTCGATCTCTCCGACGAGCTGATCCTCCCGCAGGAAAATATGCGCGTCGTCCTGGGTGAAGCCGCGCACCCGCAGCAGTCCGTGCAGCACCCCGGACTTCTCATTGCGATACACCGTGCCCATCTCGAAGAATCGCAGGGGCAGCTCGCGGTAGCTGCGCAGCGCCGACTGGTAGATCAGGATATGCCCCGGGCAGTTCATCGGCTTGATGCCAAACGACTGCTCTTCTGATTCAAAGAGGAACATGTAGTCTTTGTAGTAGTCCAGGTGCCCCGAGCGCTGCCAGATGTCGGTGCGGAAGATGTGCGGCGTGGCGACCAGCTCATAGCCGCGCTCGAGGTGGCGCTGCTTCACGTAATCTTCAATGAGCGAACGAATCAGCGCGCCCTTGGGATGGTAGAACACGACCCCCGGCCCGGCCAGCTCCTGAAAACTGAACAGACCCAGCTCGGTGCCCAGCCGCCGGTGATCGCGTCGCTTGGCCTCTTCGAGCCGTTTCACGTACGCGTCCAGCTCCGCGGCCGTCGGAAACGCGGTGCCGTAGATCCGCTGGAGCTGCGCGTTATGCTCATCCCCGCGCCAATACGCGCCCGCGACGCTGAGGAGCTTGACCGCCTTCACCTCGCCGGTCGCCTTCACGTGCGGCCCCTCGCAGAGATCCATGAACTCCCCGTCGCTGTAGAGCGAGACCTGCGCATCCGGGATGCCGTCAATGATGTCGAGCTTATACCGCTCGCCGTGCTGCTTGAACAATTTTATCGCTTCCGTCTTGTTCATGAATGACTGTTGAAACGAGTGGTTTTCCTTGATGATCTTGGCCATCTCGGCCTCGATCTTCGGCAGATCCTCCTCCGTCAGCTTCTGCGGCAGATCGAGATCGTAGTAGAAGCCGTCTTCGATCGGCGGGCCGATCGCCAGCTTCGTCTGGGGATAGAGCCGCTTCACAGCCTGTGCCATCACATGGGCGGCGCTATGCCGCAAGGCGTAGAGCGGATCACCTGCTTTCAGCTTGCCTGTCTGTCCCGCGTGACCCATGCGCTTGACTCCTTGGTCCTTCGCCCGGCCTTTCCGTCAGCGGCCGGGCTCAGGATCGACTTCCGTACGCCGCCGCGTACGGAAGTCGATGGGCGGTAAGGGACTCGAACCCCTGACCTCGACTATGTCAAAGTCGCGCTCTAACCGGCTGAGCTAACCGCCC
>CAYJWN010000100.1:0-5873 GCA_964373835.1 uncultured Planctomycetales bacterium | reverse complement strand
GCTCTGCGACTCGCTCACGCGAGGGATCTTCGCGCCTTTGCGCGTCGTCAGCGTCACGCCCACAAAGCCAAGCGCGAGGGCGTCGTAGAGGAAGTGGCCGACGGGGTTGGTGGCGGCGCGCCGGCCAGCGCCACGCGAACCGGATGGCTTCTGCTCAATCAGCTCCCACAAGGCTGTGACCTTCCCCACATACTCGCGCGTCTGCGGCGGCATCACGAATCGGCCGTCGGCATCCCGCAGCTCGCGCAGCTCTTCCCACGTCGTCACCCCGTACGTCTTGAGGGCGTTGTCGATCTTGGTCATCCCGGCGTTGTACGCGGCCAAGGCCAACTTGAGATCTCCGTACCGCGTGATGAGGAACGTGATGAGCCGGGCGCCGGCGCCGACGTTGTACTTCCAGTGGCGCATCCAGGCATACGGCCAGTTCGTGCCATAGACCTCGTTCACCTGCTGCAGCCCGGATGGCGCGATGCCCATGAGCCCCATCGCGTAGCGGGAGCGCGCCTTCGCATCTAACGCGCTCTCGGTGAGCGCGATCGCCAGCAGGAGCTCCGCATCCACACCGAACTGCTGCTCAAGGTATCCGAGCTGCTCTTGCAGATGGTTGGGAACAGGCACTTCGGTGAGCTGCTTCAGGCCCGGGCTCTCGGGAACGGCCCTGAGCGACCGGTAGTAGAACCAGAACCCCTGCGCGATCATCTCGCGGACCCCATCCATATAGGCGCGGTACTCGGGCGACGCCCGCTCCAGCAGGCGCTGGCTCCTTGCGCGAGGCACCTCATCCGTCACGATGCGCCGAATGACGGCTCTCGTGATCCTGCCTTTCTTGAGGTGCACGATCGCCAGGCGGGCCGCGACGCGGGTCTCATCATCGCTATCCTCCTTCGCCACCCGGCGAAGCTCCGCAAGGGTCATTGTTCGTGACGCGGCATCCTGACGCGCGATCGCCTCCAGCGTGCGCACCGCCTGGAGGCGGACCATGCCCAGCTCACGGCCGCCGCGCAGGATGGAGATGACCGGCGCCGCCATCCAGCCCTCCGGCTGCCGCGCCATCAACTCAAGCGCGGAGAGCTTGGTCTGGGTGTTCGGCTGCTCGAGAAGCTTCTGGAGCCATGTCGGGTTCGTCTGGGGTGTCTCGGCGACCGCGCCAACCGCCGCGCGCTGCTCCGCGACAACGCCAGGGCGAGACGCCGCCCGGATCGAGGCCGCGCGACCCGGCTCGACCGAGCCGAAGAGCACCGCACCGGCGCCGAGCAATGCGAGGACCACGGACCGCAGCGTGGGCCGCCTTTCGGTTCGCTCCCGCTGCGAGCCGCGGAGAGTCTGCGAGGCCGGCGTCGGCTCGACCTCCGTGATCAGCTCCTGTCCTGGGATCGCCTCCAGCTCGCGCTGCAGCGCGGCCTTATCGACGTCGGCCGGCAGCTCAAGGTCAAAGAGGAGCCTCGCGTAGGGGGCCTCGACGTTCACATCGGTGACACCGACGATGTTGACGCCATATTTGACCATCACCAACGCCACGTGATGCAGCAGCCCTGGGCGGTCCTCCGCCAGGATGCCAAGCCGCCACCGCTCGACGGCCTCAGGGCCGAGCTCGGTCGCTGGCTCAGCGAAGCGCAACTGGCTCAACCGACCCATGATCTCGCCGAACGTCGCTGGATCCTGAATGTCGGCGCGCAAGGTGATCTTCGCCTCGTCGTTGGGCTCAACGAGAATGTTGACGTGCGTCAGGTTGATGTCCTGGTTGGCGAACTCCTCGGCGATCTGCAGCAGCAACCCGGCGCGGTCTCGGGCTGTGACCTGGAATCGGTAGTCGCGCGGCCCGAGCTGTTGGCCCACGAGTTCAACCTTGGGCAGGGTCTCCTTGATCTCCTCCAGACGCTTCCTGATGTCGTCCGGGCTCAGAGCGCCCACCCCGACGGCAATCAAGAGGGCCTCCCGCAGCTCCGTCACCTGTTGCACGGCAGGGACATTCTGAACCAGCCGCCGCAACGGCTCAGAGACGGCCGGCTCAGCCATGGCGCGGGCGTCAAGACGCATGCCGGCGTTTCGCAGCGTCTCTTGCCCGAATGTCGCCATGCCCGGCAGCAGGTCGGCCATTGCGATCACCGCCTGGCCGTTTCCAGGCAGGGTCGTGCCCAACGCCTCCAGCAGTTCGTCCAGATGCTTTAATCCAAGCTGCGTGCCGAGGCGCTCCACGCGCGTCGCGACCTCGCGCCAGCGGAGCCGAACGCCGGCCGCCTCGAGCGCCTGCGCTCCTCGCTGTCGAGCGTCCTGCTGCTGCTGCGCAGCCTGCTTGGGTTTGGGATCGCGAGGTGTCAGCATCAACCGCGTCCGGGGAGTTGTCGCCCGCCTCAGGGCTTCCTGCCGCTGCGACTCGGACAACGCCTTGGGCTCCTTGCCCACCTCGAGGACGTCGTGGGCCGTCAGCGCCTCGCTTAAGGCGAGCGGCTGCTGAACGCCGGCCCGCCTGACCTCTCGGTAGGTCTGGGGCTGCAACTGATCGATGCCGGGCTCGGCCAGAAAATCAGCCACCGTGGCGCCGGCCGGCAACCGCAGGGTCCGCAGCACCTGTTGCGTGCGCAACCGTTTGCGCGCAGGCACCGTCGTGCCGACGAAGACCCAGCGCGAGGAGAGCGCCTCAACGATTCTGGTGAAATCTTCTTTGAAGTCACCTGTCTGCTGGATCTCATCCGGCTCCAGCTCCGGGGCCGCCTTCCCAAAGGTCTCAAAGAACCGCCTGGTCTTGTAGATCCAATGGGGCTCTTGTCCTGGAATCAGCTGCGGGCCGAACCGCTGGTCTTGGTAGACCTTGCTGGATTGCAACTGGAATTCGTACGGGCGACCCTCAGGCAACCGGGCCGTTGGATGCCGGTCGCGGGCGGTCACGTGGATGTTCTCCTTGCGCTTGGAGTCCGGATCGAGACCATGGAGACCTAAAGCGCTCCCGAGTGTGCCGAACACCGCGTTGTAGGTCTGATCCCAGGTCTCGCCCTGGCGCGCATCGAAGATGACCGTAAACGAGAAGAAATCGGTCAACTGCTCAATGGCCGTGTGGGGAGTTTCCTCCGAGCGGAGTTTCTCGTAGATCGAGTACGGCTGCTTCACGCGGACGGACACGACCGCGGCAATGCCCGCCTCGCGCAGCGCTCGAAGGAGCAGCGCTTTTTGCCGTTTAACGTGCGCGAGGAGTCGGTCATACCGCAGGCCCAGGGTCTGTCGAAGCTCCGTGTGCTGCTTGCGAAACGCGTCGGGTTCCGTGAGGCGGAACACGTGATGGCTCAGCGCATCGGCCGTGTCATCTAACCCCAGCCGTGCGGCCAGCGGCACGTAAATGAAACGGACCTCCTCGAGCAGCTGTGCTTCCTCGGTCGTCCACCATTGGAAGAGCCAGGAGAGCCGTTCGGGCAACCGCATGGCTTCAAGGGCTGCGAGTTTCTCCGCAAGGACAAGCTGCATGAGTTCGGGATCCGCGACAGGTTTGCCGTCCGGTCTAGGCCTAGTCGCCATCTGGATGATCCGGCTTATGAAGTTCTGCGCCTCAAACCGCGCTTTCGGATCCGGTTCAAAGCGTTGGGCCAGAATCTGGTTGAGCCGCGCCTCGCCTGCCTTGCCGTAGCGCGCCCGGTACGCGTCAAGCCGGCGACGGAACTCAGCAGCCCCTGCATGCTCGCCCTGCGCTCCACTGGGCCCACGTGCAGACCCGCCACCCCCCACCACGCCGCTGACAACTATTGGGCCAAGGAGGGCGAGCGCCGACAGCTGGTTCAGCTCCTTGAAGCCCGGGTAGAAGACGAACACCAGGCCCAAGACGCCGCCGATCATCAGGAGGACGCCAGCCGCGGCCGTTGAAGCAAACAGCAGCCGATCCTTCTTGGCTTGCGAGCGGTCAAACCGCTCCAAACTGGCCACGAATAGGATCGCGCCAGCCATGCCGGCGGCGATCGAGGCAGCCAGTTCACCCCGATTGGTCCATTCGGTGTAGCCGGGCGGGATGCGCGGCCTGCGCGCCCAGGCGTCGGTCGCAAGGAGCGAGCCGAGGCTCAACGGGGCAAGCGGCAGGAAGCGACGGAGGACATTCGTGACGCGGGTGCGCAGAGATGGCGGGGGCACGTGGCGCTGACGCTCCTCAAGCTGCGGCGGCCCCAGCGCCGGATGAGCCCGTAGCAGCGCCCGCAGCCAGCCCTGCTGGATGCCGAAGACCGCGCCGGCTCCCACGATGACCACGCCAGCCCCCAGCGCAAACGGCGCGCCGAGCAGCGCTGCGACGGTTCCGAGCACTAGCCCCACCGCTGTCTTGCGAGATGGCTGCACCGCGCCGGCTTCGCCGGGTTTCTTCTCTGTCGTCATCAGTGCGGCGAGCGCAAGCGAGGCACCGCTCAGCGCTGGGAGTCCGATGTGATAGAGCGTACCGGCCAACGTGAGCAGCGCCACGACAACCGCGGATGCGACTACCACACCATAACCCATGGAGAACTCCCCCACCCCAAGGAAGCTGGTCGTCGTGCCAGGGGGTTCCCTACCAGCTTGTGCCTCCGCTCTCCTTGCCGCCATTTTTTTACTGATGCGGACGTTCCTTATGGTCACGAGCAAGCCATTAATCGCCATCACGATACCCGTTCTTCTCAGTTGCCCAAAGTAAACGTCGGAACTTTGATATAATAAAGGGAGTAATACGTGAGCCAATAGAAAGATGCTCGTAAACGCCAGTGACGTAGCAACAATCGGTCTCCGATACCCACCCATCGTTATAAAGATCTTCAGAGCTAACCCGTGGAGCGGTGGTATCCAGCCACTCCAAAAGGCCACCACGGCACCAAGGATATCGCCATGCCTCAGACGCCGCGCCATACGCGTAATAGTTCCTTTCGCAAGAATCGTAGCAGAGAAGAATTGAGCGCTGATCGACACCACGATCAGCGCGACGGACGCGAGCGACGCGCCGGCTTCGCCGCGCTGAGGGGAAATTGGGGACGGTTCTAATTTTTTAGCCGCCGGCGGCGCGGTGCTCGGATGGCCGCGCAGGAAGTCTCGCAGCCAATTCAGCAAGCCTCTGCCCTGCCAGGCCATGAGCCCCACAAGCGGCAGCGCAAAGCTGAGCTGGTAGACCCACGCGGGCAGCGCCGCGCCGAGCACCGGCTCCAGGAACATCCGCAGCCAGAACGGAACGGTGAGCGCGGCGATGCTGAGTAACTTCTTGGAGCCCGGCTGCACCGCGCCGGCTTCGCGGCCGGTTGTGTTGAGTAGATCATCTACTTTCTGACGGAGCCGCCGACGACTGAACCATGCCACCGTCGTGCTGGCCCACATGGTTAGTGAACTGGCCGCGAACATCCCCAGATCGCGGGTGAGCATCGCCCACTGCGCCTCGTAGAAGCTTCCCAGGACTATCAGTGCACTCACCAATCCTGTGATGCGAAATCGTCGCACCGCCCAACCAACCGCGGCTTGGGATCGCGCATCCAGAATCTTCGATTGCGTGCCCACTTCATTAGCGGTGGCTAGCGGCCTCATGGCAGCCAGTCGCGCTTGCACAAAGGCGTCAAGCCCTTGCTTCAGTCGACGGACCTGTCGATCCATCCCCTTGAGTGCGAAGATGGTTACCCAGAGCGGCACAACAATCCCCAGCGCCAGCACGAGTAGTCGCGTCTCCGGTGTCAGGGCCTGCCACTGCGCCGGCCAGGCGGGGCGATCCGCACCGAAGACGACCGATGGCACAAGCACAGCAAGCGCCATACCCACTACGGACTTCGGACGACGGACTCCGGGCTGCTGCGAAGCAGCTTCCCGCGCCGCGCCGGGTTCCCCAGCTATGCCGGTCGACGCTAGCCCCGAGAGTCGATGGACAGCTGCGGTGAAACGTGTTATAGTTTTAG
>CAYJWN010000099.1:0-5991 GCA_964373835.1 uncultured Planctomycetales bacterium | reverse complement strand
GCCAGCGCTTCTACCTCTGCCAAGCCGCCAACACCTGGGCGCTCCAGGGCGATGGCAGCAGTGCGGGCTACGCGACCCTCCAGGAGGAGGGGACTAGCCTCACCGCCCGCACGGTGCTCAACGTCATCGGGGGGGCGCTCACCGCGGCGGATAACGCGGGCGCGGGCCGCACGGACGTCACCCTCTCGGCCTCTCCGAACTCGGCCAGCGTGGTCGGGATCGGCCGCACGCTCACCGGGGGCACCGGGATCGCCGCTCTGGGGGATCTCTCGGCCGACCGGACGATCAGCTTCGATGCGACGGAGCTGGGGGATCTCACTTTCGGCGCCGGCGGCGCGGCCACCATGACCCACACCTTCAGCCTCTCCGGGGCGACGGATCCGGTCTGGACGATCGGGAACAACTCCATGGATCTCACCACCGGGGTGCTCAAGCAGGGCGGCGCAGCGGTGAGTCTCACGGGCCATGCCCATGCGGCCGGGGATATCAGCTCCGGGACCCTGGGCCTCGGGCGCGGGGGCACCGGGGCCGACCTCTCAGCGACCGGCGGGTCCGGCCAGGTCCTCAAGCAGGCCAGCAGCGGGGCGGCGATCACGGTTGAGACCCTCGCGGATGGCGATCTGCCCGCGAGCCTGACCCGGGATACCGAGTGGGACACGTCAGCTGAGATCAACGCTGCGACAACCGATGACGACTTCGCGACCTTGATCGGAACCCAGACCCTGACGAACAAGACGCTGACCTCCCCGACGATCAACACGGCGACGCTATCCGGGGGCACGATCAACAACGCCGCGATTGGGGCCACGACACCCGCCCCTGGCACCTTCACCGCCCTGACGGCGACCGGCAACATCGTCTCGTCGTTCGGCGGCATCGGCCGCTACCAGAACGTGCTCGTGCGCAGCGAGGAGTTCGATCACAGCGCGTGGGTGAAGTCCGCCTCGACAACCGTGCCCGCCACCAACAACGCGGCCCCGGACGGCACGACGAGCGCCGAATCGATCGCGTTCGGCGGTGGAGGGCTGGATACGATCAAGCAGATCTCCGGCACCGCGGCGGGCTCCGCTCAGTTCACCGGCTCGGTGTGGCTCAAGGCTGCCAGCGGGACGCCGATGGTGCGGATCGGCCTGCTCGATGAGGCCGGCACCCCAGCCTCCACCTACGCGAATGCCGCGCTGGATACCACCTGGCAGCGGTTCCAGGTGATGAAGACCTTCTCCAGCGCGACGGGTAATGCCGTCTTCCTCCTCGATGACAACACTGATGGCTCCGGCGCGCTGACCATCTACGCCTGGGGCGCGCAGCTCGAATCCGCGGTGGCCACGGCCGGCGTCTACGTCAAGACCAGCGCGAGCGCGGTGGCGACCGCGAGCCGCGGGCTCGTCGCGAACACCGACCTGCGGGTCGCCGAGGCCAAAAATGTGAACTTCCAGGGGTTCTCGAACTTCGTCACGCAGCTGCCCCTCCAGTTCGAGGGGGCGACGGTCGATGACTTCGAGACGAGCCTGACGGTCACCGACCCCACCGCCGACCAGACGCTCACCCTGCCCAACGTGACCGGCACCGTGATCACGACCGGGGATACCGGGACGATTACCGCCGGGCTGCTCAAGGCCGTCGACACGGCGGCGGATGAGGAGTGCCTCACGCGCGAGACCACGGGGGGCGACTTCGAGTGGCAGAGCTGTGGAGCCGGCGGGATCACAACGTTGAACACGCTCACCGCGGCCACCCAGACCTTCGCGACCGGGACGAACGGGACCGACTTCGGCATCTCCTCCTCTGGTACGACCCACACCTTCAACCTCCCCGATGCCTCGGCCACGGCGCGCGGGCTCGTGACGACGGGCACCCAAACGCTCGCGGGGGCTAAGACCTTCTCCAGCGCGTTGACCGCCAGCGCGGGTGCGAGCATCGCGGCCAATCAAGACCTCACCTTCGCCTCGGGCACCGGCTCGCTGGTGATGACCCACGCCGTCACCAACGCCTCGGACACGGTCATCAGCGTGACCCCGGGCTTCACCGGCGGGGCCACCGACCTGCTGACCTACACCGCGCTGGACCTCGCCGCCTTCTCGCCGACCAATGGCGCCGGCACCGATACGGTCACCGGGATCAATATCGGGAACCTGACGGATCCGGGCGCCACCATCACCTCCACCGCGCTCACCCTCGGTGCCGGGTGGGATACGGCGATCAACGTCAACGGCACTCTCCTCTCCCTCGCCGAGCTCCAGGCCTTAGACGCGGGGATTAACCTCGCCAGCAGCGAGGTGACGGGGAATCTCCCGGTGACGAACCTCAACAGCGGCACGAGCGCCTCCGCCTCGACGTTCTGGCGGGGCGACGGGACCTGGGTGGCCCCGACGCTCGCCGAGGCCGACACCCTCGCGACGGTCACGGGGCGGGGAGCCACGACCGCTGTCGCCTCCTCCTTTACCGCCACCGCTAATCCGGGCTTAACCGTCGGCGATGGCGCCACCGGCTATGTGAAAGTCGGCGGCTCCACCGTCTCGGATGCGGCGGGCAACTTAACACTCGACTCCGACTCCGGCACCGTGACGCTCGGGGCCAGCGATGCCCTCACCGTCCCGGGTCTGTTGACCGCCAGCGCGGGTGCGAGCATCGCGGCCAATCAAGACCTCACCTTCGCCTCGGGCACCGGCTCGCTGGTGATGACCCACGCCGTCACCAACGCCTCGGACACGGTCATCAGCGTGACCCCGGGCTTCACCGGCGGGGCCACCGACCTGCTGACCTACACCGCGCTGGACCTCGCCGCCTTCTCGCCGACCAATGGCGCCGGCACCGATACGGTCACCGGGATCAATATCGGGAACCTGACGGATCCGGGCGCCACCATCACCTCCACCGCGCTCACCCTCGGTGCCGGGTGGGATACGGCGATCAACGTCAACGGCACTCTCCTCTCCCTCGCCGAGCTCCAGGCCTTAGACGCGGGGATTAACCTCGCCAGCAGCGAGGTGACGGGGAATCTCCCGGTGACGAACCTCAACAGCGGCACGAGCGCCTCCGCCTCGACGTTCTGGCGGGGCGACGGGACCTGGGTGGCCCCGACGCTCGCCGAGGCCGACACCCTCGCGACGGTCACGGCGCGCGGGGCCACGACGAGCGTCGCCTCGAGCTTCACCGCAGTCAACCCCGCCAACGGCTCGGCCGATGCGGTGACGCTCTCGGGCACCCCGGGGCTCCTGGACGCGACCGGCCCGGATGTCTTCCGGGGCCTCTACCTCAACTACACGAACTCCGCCAACCACACCGGGGGCAGCTTCTATGGCCTGGACATCGGCGGGATCACCCAGGATGCCCAGGCCACCGAGTACGCCATCAACATCGGCAGCGGGTGGGACCGGGCGATTAACGCGAGCGGGACAGCCGTGATCGCTGGGGGGACAAATGCTGGCACCGTACTGGATATCTCAGGCACGACCACGAACAGTTCTGCGTACGCTGGGATCAAGAGCGTGATGACTGATAACTCACTGGTGAGCGTAAGCAATGGCATCTATGGAGAAATCATCACCACCTCGGCCGGTTCGCTTGGTGTCGTTCAAGGCATAAACGGAGTGGCGACGGCGACTGCCGCGTCTGGCACTCTGGGTAGGGCGGAGGCGATTGTTGCAACCGCGAAGAATACCGGCGCGGGTACCGTGACGGACATGGGTGGGGTGATGATCAAGGCTATCGACAACTCCGGGGGTGGGGCGATCACCAATGCCCGCGGCGTCAACATCGGCAACCAAGGCGCCAGCGGCGTCACCAACGCCACCGGGCTCTACGTGGACGCCCAGTCCGGCGCCGCCACGCGCAACGACGCCGCGATTTTCGCCGGCGGCAACGTCGGCATCGGGGACACGACGCCGTTGGCCCTGCTGACCGTGGGCACGAGCGACGCGTTGCAGGTGGACTCAAGCGGCAACCTCACCACGACCGGAACGCTGACCGCGCCCGCGCTGGCCTCGGCCTCGGCGACAAATCTTGCGCTCCGGGCGGGCACGAGCGGTCAGATCCAGACCGTCCAGCTCGGCGCCGGCGGCGCGGGCTCCACGACCCCGGACTTCCTGGGCCTGGATGTCAAATCGACCACCGGCGATCCGGCCGGCGGCTTTGAAGGGGCGATGTACTACAACACCTTCGACAACAAGTTCCGCTGCTACCAGAACACCGCCTGGACCGACTGCATCGGCGCCGGCGGCAGCGGCCCCTGGCAGACGACCAGCAACGTCGCCAACCTCCTCACCGCCACCGACAACGTCACCGTCGGCTCCACGACCAACCTAGGCAAGCTCGGCGTTGACGGCGACACGGATGAGATCCAACTCCTGGTGCAGGGTAACGCGACCCAGACCTCAAACCTCGTCGTCTTCGAGAACAGCGCCGGGACCGACCAGTTCACCGTGACGAACGCCGGCGCCGTGACCGTGGTCGGCGCCCTCGCCGCCAACGGGGGCATCACCTTCGATGCCGCGACCGACACGATCGGGGCTCACCGCGCCGCGGGCACCTACGACATGAACGCGAACCTCCTGACCAACATCGGCCACGCCAACACCGACTTCGTCAGCGGCGGGGGCCTGACGCTGGCCGGCGCCCTGACTGCCGACGGGGTTGCGGCGTTCAACACCGATGTCGATCTGACTCTCGCGGCCGCCGAGAACCTGACGATCTCCAACACGACGGCAGGAACGAATACTGTGTCCATCACACACCAAGGACCCACCGCTCAAGGAGCCGATGCGGTTCAGATCACGGTGAGCAGCAATGGACAGTCAAACGTTCGCGGCGTCTTTATCGACATGACGCAACAGGATGATGCAGATGACACGGATACGAATGCCGGCATCCAAATTGCCACGACGTCGTCATCAGGCGATGCCGATACGCTCTATGGGCTCAACATCGGTGCCTTGACCGGGGGCACGGCCACCGAGTACGCCCTCAACATCGGCGCCGGCTGGGACCAGGCGATTAACGCGAGCGGGCCGGTCGTGATCGCAGCGGGGGCCAACCCAGCGCAGGCACTTGATGTTTCAGGGAGCGTCACGACAACCTCCACGGCCCAATATGGGATCAAGAGCTTCTTGGAACATACGGGCAGCACGGTCAATCAATCTATCGACACCGCGATCTTTGGCGAGGGGCGGGCTTCAAACACAGTCACTGGCCCGTTTTTGGGGCCATCCCCCGTAGGAGTGCATGGACTTGGCACGTCGAATGTGCCGTCAGGGGTTGTCCTTGGGGGCGCAACGGGGATTTTCGCAGAGAGTCGGAATCTTGCTGCGGGAACCTTGAGTAACGCGTACGGGGTGAGGGTCTATACCATCACGAACTCCGGGGGTGGGGCGGTCACCAATGCCTACGGCGTCCAGATCGGCAACCAAGGCGCCAGCGGCGTCACCAACGCCACCGGGCTCTACGTGGACGCCCAGTCCGGCGCCGCCACGCGCAACGACGCCGCGATTTTCGCCGGCGGCAACGTCGGCATCGGGGACACCACCCCGCTGGCCCTGCTGACCGTGGGCACGAGCGACGCCCTGCAGGTCAACAGCTCTGGCAACCTTACGACGTTGGGGTCGATCACCTCCACCTCTGCGACGGGTGGAGTCGGGTATGCCACCGGCGCGGGCGGGACGGTGACTCAATTGACCAGCAAATCAACCGGCGTCACACTGAACAAGATCAGTGGACAAATTACCATGCATGATGCGTCGTTGGCGGCTGGCGCCGAAGTCGCGTTTACCCTCACGAACAGCACGATCGCCGCGAACGATGTGGTCGTCGTCTCGATCAAATCGGGTGCAACAGCAGCAGCCTATTTTGTGACTGTCGGAGCCACGGCGGCGGGTTCGTGCAGCATTACCTTGGGCAATACTACGGGAGGCGCCCTCGGCGAAGCTGTGGTGCTGAACTTCGCCGTCATCAAAGGCGTGTCGTCGTGATGAATTAAAACCGGTACCAGGTACCGGG
>CAYJWN010000098.1:0-6025 GCA_964373835.1 uncultured Planctomycetales bacterium | reverse complement strand
TCAACGGGCCTCTTCTGAAACAGCCTCTGGAAGCAGAAGAGGCACCAGCCGATGATGAGCGCCCAGGAGAGTCCGAGAAACACCCAGCCGTCGGGTCGCATCAGGGGTGCAGCTCCTGGATCTGCCGCCGCCGCTTGAGCGCGGCGCGCATGCTCAGAGCCAGCACCACAAACAGGCCGATGAGGATCCACCGTGTCGTCAGGATGTAGGGCCGGTTCGCCGGATCCACGCCGGCCATGCTAATCGTGGCTTTCGCGTTGTCATACATCCAGAACCCCAGCACAAACAGGAGGTACGCGGGCGTCACGTACAGAATGATCGGCTTGAAGACCGGGTGCAGCCGCACGTGCGCGCCCTGCTGGAGCTCCCGCCAGCCGCGGTTGATCCCGAACACCCAGCCGAACACGAGCACCTCGCACAGCCCGAACACCACAAGACAAACGGTCCCGCCCCAAAAATCCATCTCATCCATGGCTCCGCGCCCCAACCAGAGGATCGCCGGCTGGCTGAGCACGAAACTGGCGAGGCCAAACACCGTCACCGCCCGGGTCCTGCTCCACCCGAACACATTTTGGAAGAAAGCGATCACCGGCTGCGCCAAGGAAATGGACGAGGTAATCGCCGCCAGAAACAGGAGCACAAACCACACACACCCGACGATGTGGCCCCAGGGCAATCGGCTCAGGATAAGCGGCATGGTGGCAAAGCCCAGATTAAACGACCCGCCCTTGGCGATGGCGGCCATCTCCTGCGGCCCGAAAAAGGCGAAGGCCACCGGAATCACCAGGCACCCGCCCAAAATCACCTCGGCAAACTCATTCACTCCGGCCGCCGTCAGGGAGCCCAGCGCCACGTCATCGTCGCGCGTCAAGTAACTCGCGTACGTCACGATCGCCCCGATCCCGACGCTCAAGGTAAACAGCACCTGGCCGGCTGCCGCCAGCCACACACGGGAGCTGCCCAACACCGAGAAATCCGGGTTCCAGAGATAGCCCAACCCGTTCACCACGCTCCAGTCGGGCCGCAAGGGATCCGGGGCCCCCAGACAGAAGACGCGGACCACCAGCGCGATCGCCAGGCAGAACAACACCGGCAGGAAGACTTCTGAGACGAACTCAATGCCCCCCCGCATGCCGCCGGCCACCACGAGGAGGTTCACCGCCATCGTCACGAGGAAGAAGAAGTAGGCCGTGCCCAGGTTCGCAAACGTCTCATTCGGCACGAGCCCCTGGAACGCCCGCAGGAACCCCAGCATGCCCGCCTGGTCCGTGGCGCGGTCATAGATGCCCGCCAGCGCGAAATAGCTGAAGGCCAGCGTCCAGGACGCCACGAACGTGTAGTACAGGAAGATCACCCATGGCCCGAATACCCCCAGCAGCCCCAGGTACTTGGCGCCGCGCCAGCGCCACATGGCCGAAAACGCCCCGGCCGCGGTGTTGTGGCCGTGCGTCCCGCCGTAGCGTCCGATAGTCCACTCGATGAGACAAAGGGGCACGCCAAGCAGGAGGAGCGCCAAGAAGTACGGAATCATGAAGGCGCCGCCGCCGTTCTGCGCCGCCTGCACCGGAAACCGGAGGAAGTTGCCCAGCCCGACCGCGCTGCCGGCCACGGCCAGGATGATGCCCACCTTGGAGCCCCAGCGGTCCATGGCCTTCGAATGTGCCGTCAGCGTCGGTCCCTGCTCACTCATACGGTCTGCCTATGTCGTGTCCGCGGGGTTGTCGGAGGCACAACGAACCGGCCGCGGTGCCGCTTCCCTGGAACTTCTGACATCACCGGACGCGCTCAATCCAGATGACGACCGAGGCGAGCGGCTCGCCCTTGATCGCGTCAACGAAGGCACGATCGGCCGTCACCAGCTTGCAGTGTCGACTGATGGCTAACGCAAGATACAACCCGTCATAGATGCTGATTCGCCACTGAGCCGCCAGCGCCCATGCCGGCTCGAGCAGCGGCTTGGCCGCATAGGTCTGCAGGGGGAACCGCTTGAAATCTTGGAGGATACGCTCGGCCACCTCATGCGTGATCTCTGCCCGCTGGAGCCTTTTCCAGAGGACATTGCCGACCTCCGCCCAGATCAGATCGGGAGCGAGGAGGGTCCGCCGGCCTTTGAGCACTCGCTGCGCAGCGGGCGCATGAGGCTCTGGGAGAAACCATTTGACGGCGACGCTCGCATCAACGACAACGGCGCTCACCGGTTCCGATCCTCCCGGATCAGATGCGCGCTGTCGCTCAACACGCGACCCGCCAGGCGCTTCTGCCAGCGCGTGGAGACGGCGTTGGCTTCTCGTAGCGACAGCGTGGCCGCTTCAATGAGAATCACTTTCACTTCGCCCTGCAACGAGCGCCCGTGCTGCCTCGCCTGGGCTTTGAGCCGTTCCAAGATGCTCATATCCAAGTCTCTGACAAGAATCTGCGCCATGCGTGCACCCTCCTGTGCCCTGCGAGCAACTCAATGCTATCATAATGATAGCACTCGCACGACCGCCTGTCAACTCTTCTCATAGTCGACCCTCACGAGCGCCAAACCTTTTGCTGGGGCGGTCGTGCCGGCCTGCGACCGCTTGCGGCTGCGCAGGAGCGCGCGCACCGTGCCGGCGGGCAGGCGGCCGCGCCCCACGTCCACCAGCGTGCCGGCGATGCTTCTGACCATCGTGTGCAGAAAACCGTCGCCCTCAATCTCAAGTTGAAGCTCTGCGCCTCGTCGCGCAAGCTGAACGGCCGTGATCGCCTTCCTCGTCGGACGCTGTCGGGCCGCCTCCGCGCGGACAAAGGCGCGGAAATCGTGCCGGCCTTTGAGCGCCTTCACCTCCCGGCGCATGAGCGCCACATCGAGCGGCGCCCGCACGTGGTGCACGTAGGAACGAATGAAGGGCGGGACGACCGGTCCCGTGAAGATGCGATACCGATACCGTTTCTTGAGGGCGCTGAAGCGGGCGTGGAACGTGCGGGGGGCTTCTCCGATGCGGGTGACGGCGATATCGGGCGGCAGGAGCGCGTTCACGCTGCGCAGCAGGCGCTCGGGCGTAATCGTCGAGCGGGTTCTAAGGTGAGCGGCCTGCTCCTCAGCATGCACGCCGGCATCGGTTCGGCCGCTTCCGATCACGCGAACCGGTTCACGTAGGATTCGTCTCAGAACGCGTTCCAGCGTCCCCTGAATCGTCGGCTTCTGACCTTTGGCTTCTGACCTCTGACTTCTGGCTTTTTGAACTTGCCAGCCCGCGTAGCGCGTGCCGTCGTAGGCGATCGTGAGCTTGAGAGTTCTCATGGCTCAGAGAACAGAAGTCAGAGGTCAGACGCCAGATTTCCTGATCTCTGATTTCTGACGTCTGACTTCTGAGCCGATGAGCAACTCGGCGATCTGGACGGCGTTGGTCGCTGCCCCTTTGCGCAGGTTGTCTCCGCTCACCCACAACGCCAGCCCGTTGGCGACGGAGTCGTCCTTGCGGATGCGGCCTACGAGGACATGATCCTGTCCCCCGGCATCGACCGGCAGCGGGTACTTCCCTTTTCCGGGGTCATCCACCACCTTGACTCCCGGGGCATGCCGGAGCAGCTCTTGCGCTGCTTTCACGGACAGCGGACGTTCTGTCTCGATCCACACCGCTTCGGAATGCGCCACGAACACGGGCACGCGCACACAAGTAGGGGAGATGGCTAGCCGGGGTTCTTCAAGGATCTTCCTCGTCTCATTGACCATCTTCATCTCTTCCCTGGTCGCCACGTTGTCGAGAAAGACGTCCACCTGCGGGATCACGTTGAAGGCGATCTGCTGCGGCAGGATGCGTTGAGCGCTCGACCTGCCGAGTTTCGGCCTGATGAGGAACGACGAGGGGCCGAGCTTGATCTGGCGCAGGGCGCGCTGCGTTTCCTCATAGAGCTGCACCATCGCTTTGGCGCCGGCCCCGGACACCGACTGGTACGTCGAGACGACGATGCGCCTAATCCGCGCGGCTTTGTGCAGCGGCGCCAGCGGCACCAGCATGATGATCGTCGAGCAGTTGGGATTTGCAATCAGCCCGTGATGGTCCTTGAGCGCGTGCGGGTTGACCTCCGGCACGACGAGGGGAACGTCCTTGGCCATGCGGAAGGCGCTGGAGTTATCCACCACGATGGCACCTTCTTTGACGAACTCCGAAGCGAAAGCGAGACTCCGACTCGCCCCGGCGGAAAAGAGGGCCACGTCGATGCCTTTGAAAGAAGCCGAGCAGAGCTCCTCCACCCGGTGGGCGCTACCGTTGAAGGCGACGCGCCGGCCGCGCGAACGCGCTGAAGCGAGCAGGCGCAATCTTTTTATCGGAAACCGGCGCTGCGCCAGCACGCGGAGCATCTCCGTTCCCACCGCGCCTGTGGCGCCGACGACCGCAACGTTAAACCGTTTCCGCATCTTCAACTAGGCACTGCTCAGCATCTGGAGGATAGAACGCCTTTTGCACCCAGTGTCAGCGTACTTCATCGCTTCTCATCCTGCGGCCGAACATGAGGATAAGGTAAGCCGCTTGCCAGATAGCAGTGCAGACGGAGTACGTGACCCACAGAAATAAAGCCCTGAAGCCATCGGGCGGCGCGCCACTTCTGGGGTACCAGAAGTCCCAAAGCGGATCCCGCAGTTTAAGGCACGCCAACCAAAGGCCAAAGAGACAGGATATGGTAATTATTGCTCGTTTCCATGAGACTCTTAGAAGTAAAACCTGGGCAATCGGCAGCAACGTTGTTTCCAGAACGACCATGATAAAGTCCACTCCATAAGGACCCACTACGCCCTTGAAGTACGCGTAGTGCTCGCGGAAAAGCCAATGGTCTAGTCGGTAGATCAGCGTGGCAATCACCAGAAATCCACCACTGCGCCAACTGAACCACTCGTCGGTCGACCTGCAACTCCACATGACCACCGCAACTGCAAAAACCAAACCGCCCAACCAAGCCCAAGGGTAAGCACCCCAATTGAACCACAACAGGCAGGTGCTGAAGAGGATTGTGGCGGCGGACACCCCCACCTTGATCTGGAAATTACGATTGCCCGCCATCAACTTTTCCTACGGATAGCCCGATCGCTTTTTCTTCATTAGTTTGGTTAAGTCCAGCTTATCTTGAGGCCGACCGGATGTCTGCTTCGCCTTAATCAACTCAGATAACCCCAGCACATGAATAGCGGCCTTGCCATAGCGGCTTTTCACCCTCCGTTTCCAGGCTTCCCGTGCGGTCAAACCGGGGACTTCGGTCATAATATCCACCCTCACTGGCGCAACTCCAATTTGAAGCACCATCCCCGGCTCAGCAAAGTTTTCCGGTGTCAGATTTCGAAGAGGGGCACCGTAGGCTTTCAGCGCGTCATAGACCCGCTGGCCGTCGTTGAGCGCTGTTGGTACCCAAACGTCCAAATCCTTGGTGAAGCGCGGCTGGGCGTAAAAGGCCACCGCGTGCGCACCCACCACGAGGTACTTGATCTTATAGGCGTTCAATATTCTGAACAGATCTTCGTAGTCGGAGCTGACCACGGGATTTCCCTCGAAGCTTAAAGAAATCCTCCACCATAAGCCAGGTTGCGGAAAATCGGGCTGCCGCGCCCGCGCGGTGCCAAAAGAACGCATCGAAGCGTTCGGCATCTTTAAACGATGTTGCAAGGTGAACCCATACCTTTTTCTTCATCAATCCCTCTAAGCGTTGGAAAGGGCGCTGACGACTAAGTCTCCTACTTCGCTCGTCGAATAGCCCATCCGCCCCGCAGCTAAGCTTTTCAGCTGCGGGGTCACCCGCATGACCGCCTGCTCAAGATCCTCGGCCGCCTGCGCTTCACCAAGCTGTTGCAGCAGCATGCCGCCGGCGCAGATGGCCGCCAGCGGATTGATCACGTTCTGCCCGGTGTACTTCGGGGCGGAGCCTCCGATCGGCTCAAACATCGAGACCCCTTCAGGGTTGAGGTTCCCGCCTGCGGCGATGCCCATCCCTCCCTGGATCATGGCGCCAAGGTCGGTGATGATGTCGCCGAACATGTTGTCGGTCACGATGACGTCAAACCACTCCG
>CAYJWN010000097.1:0-6062 GCA_964373835.1 uncultured Planctomycetales bacterium | reverse complement strand
GGCAACCCCTTCGCCTTCACGGGCCGGGAATGGGACTCCGAGACGCAGGTCTATTTCTACAGGGCGAGGTACTACAAGCCATCCATTGGCCGGTTCCTCTCCCGCGATCCCTTGGGTTCCCTGCCCGATGTCAATCTGTACCGGTATGCGGGGAACAACCCGGCGACGTTCAGTGACCCGGCGGGGACCACGCTCATTAGCGTTCCCCCCCGACCAATCGGGACGATCGACGTCTGGACACCTCCGGAGCCCGGGATCATTGCGGATCCGACCCCCGAGCCGCCCGGGATCGGGATTCTCGATGGCCCGCAGCCGGGCAGCGGCATCGAGTGGGGGCCCATCATCGATACGTGGCCGGGGCCGCAGCCCGGCGAGGGTATCCTCGATGGGCCCGACCGTGGGGGAAAGTGCTCCGGGCCGATCCAGGGGACGGACCAGCCGGGGGTGAGCAAGGCGGATAGCGGGGAACAAGGGCAGGGGAAGGAAGGTAAAGAGCCACCGCCATACCCTGAGGATCCCAACACACCACCAGGACCAGGTTGGGAAAAGCGGGGACCGAATTGGTACAATCCAAAGACGGGTCAAAGCCTATATCCCGATATCACCAGCCCGAAGCACGGGCCTCATTACGATTGGAGGGATTCAGGGGGCAAGTGGTGGCGTATATACCCTGACGGAAGGGTGGAACCCAAATGATGACCAACTACGAGAAGATCGAGCTGGGTGCTGAGGCAGTGGTCTACATTCAGGAGCAACTGTCATCTGGAAGAACTTTGGCACATTGTATTCTGGAGAAGAAGAATTTGGAGGAGGGTAAAACAGCGACCATCCTCCCATCCTATGTGCCCATGAGTGTGGCAAGGGGGCAGTTCAGGCAAGGCGTCTTGAAGGAACCGCCACCAACGCACAGCAAGCGCGTTACAAAAGGGGGGCTGGCCTACAGACTTGTTCAGAAGCCCACAATGGATTCTCACGTGGCAGGGTACATAAGCGATTTTTTGCGTTCCAGGGAGAATCGCTATTGTCTATTTGAAGATGTTCAGGCTGAGCCCCAGGATCCGTGGCTTTCATCTCCCCGAGCCAGGAAGCTGACGATTGTTCGATACAACTCCGAAATATATTACGGCGTTTCAAGGTATAGCTCAGACCCCAAGACGGTTCTTCAGACTATCAAATATGCCAATGCGGGTTGGTACTGCCTTGGCATCATGGTTACGTTGCCCCCCACATCGCTTGCTCGGCTTAAGACTAGGAAGCAGTTAACGAAGGAAGAATTGTGTGTGCTTGCAGAGCGAGCTGAGGAAATCATCATTGGAGCCTATGATGGTGAAAGCTATTTGATCTGGAAAGACCGAAGGAAATAGGGGACATCATACCCGTTGTGTGGGAAAAAGATTGATGTCACGCAGACCAAGAGCCAAGGCCCACTCCAGAATTCCGGTGACACAAACCTATTTCTCAACCGGGCCACGCTGGGCTATCCAGGTGGGCCGACGGTGAGCTACACGTACGACACCCTCACCCGCCTCACCGCGCTCACCGACCTCAACGGCGCCACCGTCACCTTCACCTACGACGCCCTCTCTCGCCGCACGAGCCTGACGTTGCCGAACGGGGTGGTCAGCACGTATGGCTACGATGGGGCCAGCCGGCTGACCACGCTGACCCATGTCAAGAGCCCCACGACCTTGGGGAGTTTCACCTACGGGTATGATCCGCTCGGCAACCGGACGAGCCTCACGGACAGTCTGGGCGCCCACACCCTCACCTACGATCCGCTCTCGCAGCTGACTCAGGCGACCACGCCCACCGTCACGTGGGCCTACGATGCGGTCGGGAATCGCACCACGGCGGCCGGGCAGCCCTACACCACCAACCCCCTCAACCAGTACACCCAGGTCGCTGCCGTGCCCCACACCTACGACCTCGACGGCAACCTCACCAATGACGGGAGCGCGACCTACACCTATGACGCCGAGGACCGGCTCACCCAGGTCGTCCGGGGGGCCACGACCGTCACGTTCACCTACGACCCCTTCGGACGCCGCGCCTCCAAGACCGTCAACGGGGTCACCACCAAGTACCTCTACGATGGGGCGGACCTGCTGGCGGAAGTGAACAGCGCGAACTCCGTCATCGCCCGCACCCTCTTCGGCCCCGGGATCGATGCGCCCCTGGGAATTCCGGGAATTCCGGGGACACATTGACTTAATTCGGCAAGGGGGCTCGTGGTTCGACTCGGCGAACTCGCTCACCGCGTCCCGAGCGAGTGCAACGAGTGGAGGGACGGCGCCTCTCACATGTGACTAATACGCGCCCGATGGTCCGCCGTGAGCATGAAGACGACTGTTTGCCGCTCGTGCACAGTGTAGAAAAACCGGTCATCGCCGATGCGACACCGCCGGGTCTCGGGCACAGCCTCCCGGAGCTTCTTGATGTTCTTCCCGAAGCAGGGGTTCTCCCGCAGCTGGGGATACACGTAGGTGGCGAGCTTCTGCTGGATGCGAACCTGTTGCCCACGAAAATCTTGCAGGAGATCCTTCTGGAATTGTGCGGTTTCGAAGATGCGGAACTCAGCCAACGAGCTTCCCCTTCCGCTTCCCGGCGTCGCGGTGTCCCGCTCGGAGCTTCGCTATCAGGCGCTTGTCCGAGAGGATTTGCTCCATCTCGATGGCATCGACGTAATCGCCCTCCTCAATACCCTTGATGACCATGAGGGTCATGAAGTTTAAGAGGGGGCGTCGCTCGAGCTTGGCGACCGCTGCGTTTGATATCAGTTAGGTGCTTGAAGATAGTGAGGATTCGAGTGCGCGGCACGTTAGAGCCGCTGGAGGATGGGGAGCATGAAGAGCAGCCACGGAATGGCGACGAGAGTGGTGAACAGCCACAGCGCGTTGGACAATTGACGGTCGAGGCCGAACAAGAGCGGCAGCACCAGGGGCGACACCGCCACCGGGGTTGAGGCTTCAAGCAGGACCACCAGCCGCGGCAGCCCCTGGATGTTCAACAAGCTCACCAGCACCCACGCGATGAACGGCGTGTAGAGACACTTGATGCCGCTCATGGCCAGGCACGGCGCAAGCCACGGCCGCGGCGAGGCGAGACTCAACTGCGATCCGATGGCGATAAGATAGAGCGCGGTATCGAGTGGGATGAGCATGAGGTTCAGCCGCTCAAGCGGCAGGGGCCGCGGTACCTGGATGAAACTCAAGAGCGCCCCCACCAGCATCCCCAGAAAGGGGTAAAGCCTGAGCTCATCGTTAAACGCCGTAGCTAAGCCTGACGGGGGCGCAGGACGGCCGTACTGCGAGGCGATCCCAAATCCCAGCGTGTAGAAGCACGGGGTGAAAAACACGAGGTACAGCATGCACAGGGCATACGCGGCCTCGCCGAAGAGCGCAAAGGCGGTGAACGCGCCGAAGTAGCCCACGTTGGAAAAAAACGCGCACGTCAAGAAACTGCCGGTTTGCGGGCGCGACAATCCGGCGCGCCGCGCATAGAGAAGGGACGGCACGAGCGTCGAGGCGGACACCGCCAGCCCCACGAGCGGCAGCAGCCACGGTTCGACGCTGCGGAGGTTCATCCTCCAAAACGACAGGCAGAGCACAAGAGGTGACGGCCATTTGACGATCCACCGGACCAGGCGGGAAGCCTGGGTCTCGGTGATGAGCCCCCGGCGGTTGAGCCACCACCCGATGCTCAGCGATCCGAGAAACAGCCCCAGGCCGAGTCCGAGTCGTCCAAACATGCTCAGCGGCGCCTGAATGTCCGCACGTCCACGCGGGTCCCGTCGGTGCGCAAGGAAATCATGCCGTCGTCGCGGGTTGAGTAGAGCACAGCACCGGTCTGCTCGAGCGCACGGAGCGTCTGCGCGGCGGGCAGGCGATGGGCGCGCCCGACGCTGAGGATGGCGACCGCCGGTTGCGCCGCCTCAAAGAACGCCCCCCCGGCCTCTCCCAAGCGGCTGCCGTGATGCGGGACTTTGAGCATGGTCGTCCCCTGCACCCGCCCGGTCGCTAACAGCCACGGCAGGCCCGCTTCCTCGATATCTCCGGTCAGCAACACGCTCACCCTGCCCTTCGTCAGTTTGAGGACGACGGAATTGTCGTTCGACTCCGGCGCCACCCCCGGCACAAGGCCGCGCGGTGGATGAAGGACCTCAATGGTCACGCTGGGATCGGCCTCGACGCGCAGGCCTGCCGCCAGCACCTGCTCTTGAACCCGTTGGTCAGCCGCAAGGCGCCGGAGCTGACGCGCGGACATGGTGTCATCCCGCACGCCGTTCGTCAAGAGGCGCCTCACACCGATCGCCTGCAGGAGCGGAAGGGCGCCGCCAAGATGATCTTCATCCGTATGGGTGAGCACCAGCGCATCCAGCGATGAGATCCCTTCATGCCGCAAACACGGCACGACCCGCCAGCGGCCGGCATCACGAGATCCGGCATCGACGAGCAGCGCCGCTCCCCCCGGCGTACGCACCAGGATGCTGTCGCCGTGACCCACATCGAGCACGTCCACCCGCAGCCATCGCGAGTCCAAGGCACGCGCGCCGACGAGGCTCCACGCCCACAGCACGATTCCCGCCATCCCACAGATGAGCAGCCGCCCCGGATCGAGACCGAATCGCCTCCAAAGCAGCGAGAGGACCAGGAACCCGTAGTACCCTGCCAGAAACGCCGGGGAGACGGACCCCACGAACCAGTAGCCGCCCGGAAGCGCGTGGCACCAGAAGACGCATCGCACCACCGCCCACAACAGGAGCTTCAACATGACCGCCGTCCAGGACACAGCGGCTTCGAAGAGCGTTCCCACCATCAAGATGGCGGTCCCAAGCGAGACCAACAGGCTCACGAGCGGCACGAGGAGGAGATTGGCCAGCATGGACACCGGGGAGATCAAATGGAAATACCAGGCCAGCACCGGCGAGAGCCCCACCCAGATGGCGCTGGTGGTGCTGAGGCTGACGGCTAAAAAGCGGCGGAGCCAGCGCGGGGAGAGCCAGCCGAGTCGGCGGTCAAGCCACGCGTGCCACCGGGAGGTGAACACGAGGAGACTCATGACGGCGCCGAAGGACAGTTGGAAGCCCGGGTCGAACAGTTGAGTGGGAGCAACCCACAGGATGAACAGGGCTGCGGCGGCCAGCGTGTTGGGCCACGAGACCACCCGGTCAAGGGCGAGTGCGCCCAGCACGACCCACGCCATGAGGGTGGCGCGGAGGACGGGCGGCTGAAGGCCTGTGAGAGCGCAGTAGCCTCCCAGCGCGACCGCCACCACGATGAGACGCAGACGCCACGGCACGCCGATGACCCGGAGGAAGCACTCAAGCAGCCACGCCACGAGCCCCACATTAAACCCGCTGATCACGAGGAGGTGGATGGTGCCTGTGTTAACGAAGGCTTGTTTCAGATCCTCATCGATTTCAGCTCGTTCACCAAGGAGCAGCGCAAGCAAGAGTCCCGCATCCCGTGGCGCAAAGTGCGCTTGGATCAGCCGCGCCCACTGTTCACGTAATCGAAAGACAGCAGCAAACAGTGGATGCCCCCGCCCCTGTCGCAGCACGACGAGCCCATCGAATGGCCGTACCCGCAGCAGCCCGTGGATGCGCTTGCGGGCGAGGGCCGCCTGCCAGTCATATTGGCCGGGGTTGCCGGGTGCCGGCACACGGAACCACTGTCCTTCGACGAGGATCTCATCGCCGTAGCAGACGAGTTGTCGTGGTGAGCGGATGGTGGTGCGGACAGATCCGCCGATGGGTTCCCATCCGTGCGGAGTCTTTCGATGCCGCAGGGCCACGACGCAGACCTGACGGTCAGGAGCGACCGGCGCTTCAACGCCTTCTGCTGCGTGCACGTCGCCAGGCTCAAAGAACTCCACCGGATCGTCCACCACAAGGCCGTGGAGTGTCACCGGCTGCGGCTCGTCAGCCAGAAGCGCCTTGAGCCTAGCGTCGGGATGCCGCTCCCAGACTGCCATCCGCAAGGCACCCAGGCATCCCCAGAGCAGGAGGAGGGCGATCAGGCCGGACCTAGTCCGCCTCCACCTGCACAACGCTACGCCAGCGC
>CAYJWN010000096.1:0-6085 GCA_964373835.1 uncultured Planctomycetales bacterium | reverse complement strand
ACGAGCTACCTGACTGCTCCACCCCGCAGCGTATGACTATCGTAGGTGGAATCCCGAGCGAAGTCGAGGGACTCCACCCCGCAGTAAAATACGAAAAGTGGTAGTCCAATTATAGGCGCTCAATGGCGTGCCGTCAATCCGTTCGGCTCCGCTCAGGATTAACGCGGCGTCACATCGGGCTGATCATCGAGCGGGATGACGTACTCGCCCGGCTGGGACACTTTGAAGGTCGAGCGGATCAAGCCCTCGACATAGGCGGGATCAGACTCGAGGCGTTCCTGCTCCCTCGCCAACTGAGCGCGCTGCGCCTCAAGCCCGGCGAGCCGCCGGTCAAGCTGGCGCTGTCTCAGCGAGAGGCGCGCCAGCTGATAGAGTCCAGGGCCAAACACGAGGAGCCCGGCTGTGCCGATACCCAGCACCCACCGGGCCCGCGTCGAGAGTCGTCGTCTCATGCCACGGACGCAGAGGATCCCGAACGCTGCGTTCGCGGACGGGCGCTTGGCCGACCGGAGAGGGGCCACAGCGTCCCCGCATAGACCGCCCGCTTGCCCAGCGTCTCTTCGATACGAAGCAACTCATTATACTTCGCCACCCGCTCGCTGCGCGAGAGCGAGCCGGTCTTGATCTGGCCGGCGTTGGTGGCCACCGCCAGGTGCGCGATGGTCACATCTTCCGTCTCACCCGAGCGGTGCGAGATGATCGTCCCGTAGCCGGCGCGCTGGGCCAGCTCAATCGCCTGGAGCGTCTCCGTCAGCGTGCCAATCTGGTTGACCTTGATGAGAATGGCATTGGCCGCGCCTTCGTCGATCCCGCGCCGCAGCCGCTCCACGTTCGTGACGAACAGGTCATCTCCCACGAGCTGAACCCGGGAGCCGAGCGCCTGCGTCAGGGCGCGCCAACCCGCCCAGTCATCCTCCCCCAGCCCGTCTTCGATGGAGACCAGCGGATACCGCCCGACCCAGCGCTCGTACTGCTGGATCAGCTCCTCGGCCGTGAGCCGCACACGCGGCGCGCTCTTGAAGAGATGGTAGGCGCCGGCGCGGGTCCACTCATTCGCCGCCACATCGAGGGCGAGCATCACCTCCTTGCCCGGGGTGTAGCCGGCCTGCTCAATGGCCTGCAGCACCACCTTGATGCCCTCTTCATTCGTCGAGAGATTCGGCGCAAATCCGCCCTCATCGCCGACGGCCGTCGCCTGGCGTTGGCTCTTGAGCAGCTTCTTGAGCGAGGCGAAGACCTCCGCGCCCATCCGCAGCGCCTCCGCGAACGTGCGCGCGCCGATGGGCATGATCATGAACTCCTGGATGTCGAGCGTGTTGTCGGCATGCGCCCCGCCGTTGACGATATTCATGAGGGGGACCGGCAGCCGATGCGCGCGCGTCCCGCCCAGCGAGCGGTAGAACGGCACCCCGCGGCGCTGCGCCACCGCCTTGGCCGCGGCGAGCGACACGCCAAGGATCGCATTGGCCCCGAAGCGGGATTTGTTCGGGGTGCCGTCTAATGCGCACAGTCGGGCATCCAGGCGCGCCTGTGCTCCGGCATCGAAACCTTTCAGCGCCCGGGCGATCGGGCCGCGCACATTCGCCACCGCGCCCCGCACCCCTTTGCCCCCGAAGCGACGATCTTTCGCATCGCGCAGCTCAAGCGCTTCGTGCGTGCCGGTGGATGCTCCGGAAGGAACCGCCGCGCGGCCCCATGACCCGTCGGTGAGGAGGACGTCCACCTCGATGGTCGGTTGACCGCGGGAGTCCAGAATCTCGCGGGCGTGTACCGCGCGAATGCGGGCTGACATGGTGGCGATTATACGCCTTCAGTTCCACAGTGACAAGTCCCGGCCTGTGAGGGCACTTCTTTAAGGGTTTATCAAATATGAGGTCTTTTGATATTTCTTCCTCCTCGTTGACACCTTTCTCCTCGACGTGATATAGTATGCGTGCGATGAAACCGCGTCGAAACATCATTCAACAGTTTCTCCTGTTTTTCGAACTCCATTGGGTCAAGGTTGCCGTGGGGCTGGCGCTGTTGGGGTCGATCCTCTGGCCGGTGCTGGCATTGCGGGGGATCGATTCGTATCAGCGCTCGTACATCATGGCCTTCGCGTCGCTGACCCCCATCTCGGCCATCCTGAGCGCCGTCGCGTTTGTGTACCTCTATATGCAGGGGTTCATGCGCGGCGGAATCTTTAACTTTTCGAAGTCGGCCGTCCGCAGCGAAAATGTCAATGTGAAGTGGGATGACGTGATCGGGATGGAGGAAGCCAAGCTGGAAGCGTGGGAAGTGGTGGAGCTCCTCAAGGACCACGCCAAGGTGACGCAGATCGGCGGCAAGGTGCTGCGCGGCGTCCTCCTTGCCGGACCGCCCGGCTGCGGCAAGACGTATCTCGCCAAAGCGATCGCGACGGAATCCGGCCTGCCGTTTCTGTCGATCTCGGGATCGGAATTCATCGAAATTTTCGTCGGGACCGGGCCGGGCCGCGTGCGCAAGCTCTTCAAGAAAGCCCAGCAGTTGGCGCGGGTGGAGGGCGGCTGCATCATCTTCATCGACGAGCTCGACGCGGTCGGCGCCTCGCGCGGCACCGATCTGGGGTTTGGCGCGAAGACCGAGCACAACAACACCGTGAATGAGCTGCTCGTCCAGATGGACGGGCTGGAGAGCCAACGGCAGAATATTGTAGTCATCGGCGCGACGAACGCGAGCGAGACAGTCCTGGACAAAGCGCTCTTGCGGCCAGGCCGGCTGGACCGGAAGCTCTACGTGGACCTGCCGGGGCTGCGCGACCGGGAGAAGCTCCTGGCCTTCTACCTCGGCAAGGTCAAGGCCGATCCCGCGATCGATCGGGCGCGCCTGGCCCGCCGGAGCGTGTACCACACGCCGGCCGACATCGAAAACCTCGTCAAGGAATCAGCCCTGATCGCCGCGCGCAATAAGCGCCAGCTGATCACCTTTAAAGATCTGTCCGAGGCGCTTGAACGAATCGATCTCGGGTTCAAGATCCATCAGAAGCTGGCTCCGGATGAGCGTCGGCGGGTGGCCTACCACGAAGCGGGCCACTTGATCACCACCTACCTGCTCCACCCGACGGACGACGTCTTCAAGGCCTCGATTGTGTCCCGCCGTGGCGGCACGCACGGGGTCGTCTATCATGTGCCGCGTGAAGAGCTGAAACTGGCCAGTCGGGATCGTCTGCTGGCGAATGTGAAGGTGTCGCTGGCGGGCTATGTCGCGGAAAAACTCAAGTGCGGCTCAACGTCCGACGGGGTCTCGAGCGACTTCTCGCACGCCACCAGCCTCGTGCAGCGCATGGTGTGGAGCCTCGGCATGGGCACCAACGGCTTCGTCGGCAACTACGGCCTGCTCACCAGCTCGTGGGAATTCGGGTCCGGGGCCAGCGGCGACTACCTCTCGGATCGGATGAAAGAACAGCTCAACGATGAGATGCAGCGGATCACGAAGCAGTGCGTGCAGGACGTCGAGGAGCTGCTGCGCAAAGAAGATGGGCTGTTGGAGCGCTTCACCGAAGAGTTGCTGAAGCGCGATGAGCTGGAATATGATGACATTGAAGCGATCTTCAAGGAATACGGCCGGGAGCGCGTCGTCCCTGCTGCTCCTCCCTCCTAAGTTGGTGCCTGTGATGGTTCCTTCCGTGTGGCGTCGTTCCGTGTCCCTCGTTGGGCTGGCCCTGCTCCTCGTGGCAGCCGGCTGCTCCAACCGTCCCACCTACCCCAAAGCCCAGCTGGCCTCGTCGCTCCAGGAGCTGTTGGACGCTGAAGGGCTCAATGCGTCCGTCCGGTTCATCGACCACACCGTCGCGGTCCAACTGGCCTATCCCGATGCCTTGGCGCAGGCGGGCGACCGCCTCGAGATCGGCCCGGGATTCGATGAGGCGGCGCGCAAAGTCCTCACGCAACTCCACCGAGTCCTCCTCAGCACGGATGCGGAGGTCCGGTTCTACGTCGTCCTGATGTCCGATCCGCAGGCGCCCGGGGCTTACCTGACGATGGTGCGGTATCTGGATGACGTGCGCCGGGCGAACGCGAGCATGCTGGATACGCCGGAGATGTTCGCCCGGACGATTTTCGAGCTGAACCTGGCCGGGCCTGAACCGTTGACCATCGACCAGTATGTGCCGCGGGATATCCGGTTGGAAGAATTCCTCAGCTGGCAGCTCGCCCGGCGCATCCAGTATGCGCTGGCGGAAGAGCTGCAGCCGTCAGGGGTGGTGGCGGTGGGCCGCTGCGGAGGGGAATTTGAAAACGGCGAGTTCGCGTTTACGCTGGACGTGGCCCCGCTGGCCGGCGGCACGCTGGATGACGACACGATGCAGCAGGTGTTTCAGACCTCCACCCACGTGATCGCGAAGGTGCTCTCCAGCTATCGCTTCGACACGTTCCAGGCGGTCCGGTTGATCCACCCGCTGACCGGCCGGAACATCGTCCTGCCGAAAACCAGCCTGCACGCCTTCCGGTAATCACCACCGGATTGTGACCTTCCGTCCCGCCGACCTGACCCGACCTGCCAGGACCAACCCAATCGCCTTGGGGTACAACCGGTGCTCAACGCGGTGGATCTTCTTGAGCAGGCTGGCTTCGGTGTCCCGGGGAGCAACCGTCACCGCCTCTTGAAGGATGATGGGGCCGTGATCCACTTGCGTATCCACGAAATGGACGGTGACACCGGTGACCTTCACGCCCCATGTCAGCGCGCCCTTGAGCGCATGGGACCCAGGAAATGCAGGCAACAGCGCCGGATGGATGTTCAGAATGCGATGGCGGTAGCGGTTCACGAACACGGGAGACAGGATCCGCATGAAGCCGGCGAGGCAGATGAGGCGGACGTGGCGCGCCTCAAGCTGCGCGATGAGGGCGCGCTCGTAGTCGGCGCGCGTCGGGTAGTCGCGAGGGTCGAGGCAGCGCGCCTCCGCGCCAGCCCGACGCGCACGCGCAAGCGCGTTCGCGTCCGGGCGGTCGCTGATGACGACCGCCACGCGGGCGCGCAGGCGCCCGCTCCTGACGGCGGTGAGGATGGCCTGGAGGTTCGTCCCTTCGCCCGAACAAAAAACCGCAACAGCTGGCAAGTGATAGGGGATAGCGTTCACCAAACGTTTGCTGTGGGCTCGGGGTTCTGGGCTCAGGACAATTGCCCAGAGCCCACAACCCTGAACCCAGAACCACGGAGATTACTGAACGACGCTCACTACCCGATGATGCGCTCGATCCGACGGGCGAGCTCTTCCTTGGGCACGACCCCGACGATGCGGTCCACTTCCCGGCCGCCCTTGAACAACAACAGCGTCGGGATGTTCATAATGCGGTACCGAGCCGCGACCTGCGGATGGTCGTCCACGTTGAGCTTGCCCATCTTCATCTTCCCCTGATACGTGCCCGCCAGCTCTTCGACGACCGGGGCGACCATGCGGCACGGCCCGCACCAGGCCGCCCACATATCCACCAGCACGGGCATCGGGGCCTTGGTCACCTCTTGGTCAAAGTTGGTTTCAGAAAACTCCATCACCGTTCCAGCCATCGTCTCCTCCTCATGTCCCCACATCTATTATACGGCTTGATGAGAAAAGCCGGTGAGAGGCCGGAACCCTGCCGGTTCCGGTGCAGTAGCCGCCATCGTGGCGGCTACGGAATGCCTGGCGCGGTGGGCGTCAGGCCACTCCGCGCCGACCCTGATGGTCGGCGCTTCGGAATCGAACCTCTGAAGCGGCTGCCATCAGGGCAGCCGCGGAATGCCGCGCGCGGTGGGCGCGCGGCCGACCCGCTGTTTATCCCTCGGCCTTCGGCCTCGGGATCATTGCTACCCTCTTCCTATGGCAATGTCGAAACCCCCTGCTCTGTCAATTGAGCTACAACTATGTAGTTCCTTCTTTGTGTCTAATCGTTGTCTTCAGTTAGGGTTATGTTAAGTCTGCTTTTGCCCATCGTCGTCTTTATTATAGCTTGCTTCAGCGTCGTTCCTTAGCAGAATCTTAGCAGAAGACCTTTACGCTGACGACGGGAGTCGTGTTCTCAATAATTGCGGTGCTGTATTTGTTTAGCTCCCTGAGCAGATTTCGCTTGCATCTCATGCCGACTCGTCA
>CAYJWN010000095.1:0-6115 GCA_964373835.1 uncultured Planctomycetales bacterium | reverse complement strand
GGACAGCTCATTGGCGTGATTCTACCCGTTATCAACAGGTTTTGAAATAGGCTCTTGAAACAGGCTCTAGCCCTCTCAAATTTGGCTATCTTATGATATACTTTGTATAATATTTAGAAAGTTATAACACATATCACGACAAAGGCAAACCTCATGTAAGTGGGGGGCGCAAAACCACGGTTCCGCCTAGACGCGGAAGGCCGGGTTGCCGAAGGAGCGTTTCGGCGGCAATCCGGCCTTTTTGTTCCATAGGCTGTAGGAGGATGAAGAGGCCCAATAACAGAAAGCGCATGGATCCCGGCCATGTTCTCTTGGCAGAGAAAACGATATAAACCGTGGTGGAGAGTTCTCTCGCTAGCGGTTAGCATCTGTTTTACCTATACCTCCACTGCAGGCGCAGCCAGTTTTGACACGTTCGCCACGGCTTCTCGCCATCCTGAGTCTTCCAAAGCCTCCACCGACCAATCCGCTACCCCTTCAACCATTGTTATCCCAAAGACACTCGGGTGGGTGGTAGACGCTTACGATCCAAGCCAGCCGACTTCAACTTCTCCAGCCAACAAGCAGACCATTCATCTCTCAAACCAGCCCACCGTGATTCACATTCAAGACCTCCATGTGCGTTACGAGGCCCAGTCCAACATCGCCAGCCTTCTCGAACTGCTGCACCATAGGCTAGGCGTTAGTCTCATTGCAGTCGAGGGAGGACAGGGCCCCTGCGAGACTGAGGTCTTCGCGGCGTTTCCAGAAAAGCAGATCAATCGGAAGATTGCCACGCTCTTCCTCAAAGAGGGCCTGTTTACCGGGGCGGAATACCAGGCGATCGTTCAGCCCCACACTCTTACTCTCTATGGCGTCGAGGACCAAGGAACCTATTTCGAGCACCTGAAGACCTACCAGGCGACCCAACCTAACAAATCCCAGGTTGAGGAAGCACTTGGGCACCTCAAGACAGCCCTTGGGGTCTTACAAGATCAGCTCTATCCCGCTACCATCAGGGAGCTGGAGCGAAAAACCGCTTCCTACGAGGAGGAACACCTTGGGTTTAGCGAGTATCTGGAGCACCTCTTCTGGCTGGCAGGCTGGAATGAGATTCCCGTAGATGACTATCCCACGTTGGCCAAGTTCCGCCGACTCATCGACCTTGAGCAGAAGGTCAATACACAAGCGGCTGAGGATGAGCGGTTGGACTTGCTGAGGTGGTTGGCTGGCACGGCGGAGCCTGCCGACTACGAGGATCTGCTGAAACGCAGTGTCGACTACCGTGAGAAGCGCTTGAGTCCTACGGACTATTTCACCTATCTCAAGCGGTTGGCTCGCAGGTACGGAGTAGATTTGGTACCCTCCTCAGAATTTCCCCACTTGGCCTATTACATCTCCTACGTCTCCCTCAGCGAGCGGCTGGATTACCAAAAGCTCACGCAAGAACTCAAGCAGCTGCAGAGCATCCTCAGCGAGAAACTTCTAACCAGTCCTGAGCAGCGTGAGCTGGCGAAGCTCTCTAAACTCGCCCAGATCCTCAATGGCCTGTATCACGTGCGGCTGACCAACGAAGATATGGCGTACTATACGGCCCACAAAAGTGAGATGAGTACGGAAAGTTTCCAGGCATTTTTCAAGCACTATCACAAATGGCTTGCCAAGTCCTCCAAGGCTGCTCCTGCGACCCTCCAGACCGATCTGGCATTTCTCTTTGAGCACTTACCACAACAAGAACGCTTCTACCACCTTGCCATGACAAGAGACACGACGCTGGTCGAGAATACCCTGCGGCTGCTCCAGGAGCGCAAGCAGCAAGCCGCCATCCTCATTGCTGGCGGATTCCACACGAAAGGTTTAACACAGCTCCTCAAGGAGCGGAACGTCGCCTACGTCGTCATCACACCCCGAACGGAAGAGAAGATGGACGAAACGCTCTACACCTCCCTCCTTCTCAACCAAGTGCCGACTATTCCTCAACTCCTAGACAAGCTTAATGGCACTGCCCTGATACAACCGCTCGCCACCAGCCCCACAGGTGATCAGGTGGAGGTCAACACCAAAGGTCCAGATCCGTTCCTCAAGCAGGACAAGGACAAGAAAGGCAAGGGGCCTTCAAAGCGAACCTTTGTCCTCCTTGCGTGGGCGATTCTCCAGATCGCCCAGCTCGTCTCAAGCGGGTGGAAGGAAGCCGACGTGTTGCGGCTCTTCCAACAGCCGGAGTTAACCTATGCCTACGAGGTAGATGCCTCGAAGGGATTTCAGACCCTTGCAGTCAACGGGACCAAAGTCGAGCTTGCCTTCAATGCCCAAGGCTTGCCTGTCGCCCGTGTTGTTGAAGAGGTCGTTAGACCAACGGCTCGAGCGTCTTCCCAAGTTGGAAGTCGCTCTACGCCTGCTGCTCCCCCCTCACCACCAAAACCAGCCCCAACCCCTGAAAAGCTGCTACCTACGACTGCTACTCCGGTACATCCGCCTTCAATTACACCTTCAACCATGCCCTCTCCTAGCTTTGTCCAGCGTACTAAGGGAGCCGTCGCCAAAACAGTGCTTGCCCTTGCACTCTTCTTTGGTCTTTCCTCCCTCTCGCCAAATGTGAGTCAGGCAGCCCAGTTCTTTACGCAGGTCAACCCCTCTACTCAACAAACGCAAGTCATGGCGAAGGTAGAAAAAAGTGACACGCTCTGGGGTATCTCAGGAGAAGCCCATAAGGACATGGTGGGTCCGAGGAAGTATGCAGCTCACGTGCAGTGGCCAAACATTTATCAAGCAAACCCCAAGATCCAGGGGCGTCCGGGAGAGCGCATGCAGCCTCCAGGATATGAGCGGGTCGTTATTCAGCCTGGGGATAAACTCGTGATTCCCGGCGAAATTGGCAAGGATATCAACCCGGAAGTCGTGAAAGGACAACCTGAGGAAGTTCAGGTTGGCGAAGTCGCGACCATCAATGCACAGATCAAGGCTTTAGAGCAGGAAAAGCTCGACGTACTGCTTAAGAAGATTCATCAGCAGGTTATCAGCCAGCCGCGGGGAAGGACGTACCAGAAGGAGTCCGAGAAGGTTATCACCCAAGGACCGGAAGTCCGAGCCTTTATCCAGAAGCTGAACAAGGTCTTCGATGCGAAGGTGGGTGTTGCCCAACTGAATGGCAAGATCAACCCCTTCACGAAACGGACCTATAGACTTGACCTGAAGCGCTTCAATTGGGATGAAACCCTCAAGCATGACCGCTACGACTGGCAGAAGGAAGCTGCGGTCATTGCCTTCCAGATGGCCTATCGGATCCCTGAGGATGGGGATGTCGGTCCACTAACGAGGGTCAAGGTGATCGATCTGGAAATTGATCAGCTGCGAAAGCAACTGTCAAAGGTGGAAGAGAAGGCTCCCGAAGCGGAAAAATTGCCCGTTGTCAAAGCACCGGAAAAGAAGCCCGAGGCACCTAAAGAAGAGATCAAACCTGCGGAATCAGAGCGAGTAGAGGCAGAAAAACTCCAACAGGAAAGACGACAGCTCGAGCAACGGTTGGGACAGCTCGTCACTGAGATGCACAGTGCGGAACAACAGATTCGAGCTCTTCGGGGAAAGATTGGAGAGCTTGTCACTGAGACGAAGCAAGCAGAAGCCAAGAAACAGACTCTTCTCGGAGAGGTCCAGCAACTTGAGGCTCGCCTCGGCGTCCTCAGCCAGCAGAGGACATCTCTCGAAGAAGACCTTAAGCAAGGGGCCACAGCGGTGGAAGATCAGCAGCGGCAGATCGGCCACGCCCAAGCACAACTCGCCAGCCTGAAGAAACAGATCGAGCAAGCGGACCAAAAACTCATTCAGCTGCTCAAAGAGAAAGAAGCTGCTGAGAAAGAGGTCGTTTCAGCCAAACCGTGGTGGCAGCACTGGGAGGCGCTCGCAGCGATCCTCGGGGCCCTGGGCCTGGGTGGTGGCCTGGGCTGGTGGCTGGCTAGGCGCAGAGCTAAGCCACCAGAGCTTCCACCAGATGAGCAAGCAAAGCAAGCAGCCCAGACGTTACAGGCTCTGCGTGCCCAGGTCGCCCAAGCCGAGCAGGAACTTAGGGAGACTTCCCAGAAGGCCTCAGACGCCAGGCAACAGCTGACAACACTTGAGGAGCAAAGAGCCCAGGCAGAGCAAGCGTTGGCCGAGGCGAACGCAAAGCTTGCCGAGGCACAGAAACTCAGCGCATCAGAACAGCAGCAGTTATCCCAACAGAAGGCAGTCGTGGAGCGAGAAATCAGCGATCTGTCCACCAAGAAAGAGGGGCTCACCCGTGAGCTGGCAGATGTTGAGCAAAAGCTCACCGAGGGGAAGGCCGCCTTAGAGAAGGTACGTGCTGATCTTCAGACTGTGGCAGAGCAGAAAACCGTAGCTCAAGCAGATGTGGACCGCCTCAAGAGAGACCAAGAAGAGCTTCGGAAAATGCTAGAGAACTTACGGCGCGAGAATGAAGAACTGACCACTGTAGTTGAGCGGCTCCGCGCAGAAGCGGCTGCTGGCCCACCGCCTGTTGAAAAACCGCTGCCAGTAGCTCCTCTGGTTCCAAGGGTCGTTGGCCCGCCTCCTCCCGTGTCTCTAGCAGAACTCACGCCTGAGCAACTGGCCTTGGCTCAGCAAAGGCGCTTGGCGTACCTGGAGGTCATGAGCCAGATCCCAGAGCGCCTGCCTCTTGACCTGCCTCCTGAAGACATTCACCACAGATACCAGGGACTTGTTGCCCAAATCGAGGCGGCCCCATTGACAGATGACCAAAAACATCGACTGAGGAGCGAGCTTGACCGTCAGGTGGCTTTGTTGGGAGGGGCTCGTGAAGTGAAGAAGGGGCAGCTACCAGCATTCCAAGCGGGAGTTCGGCATCTCGGTTTTGGAGATAACGTCGCCCAGTTTGACCAAGATGCGGTGAGCATTGCTGGAACGTATAGGGAACTTGATCCAGCGTTAGTCAAAGAAGCGCTTGAGATGGCACGGGCTCAGGTGCTGGCCCGCCAAGAGGCCAGACTGGCCCGTGAACAAGCCCAACAGGCCCAAGCAGCCCTCGACGCTGAGCGGGAAGCCAAGGCAAAGGAGCTTGAGCAGCAGCGCCGGCAGCATGAGGCAGAACTCGCGCGGCTGCGCGATGAGCTTGGGCAGTTGCGCCAGCAGCTCGCTGTGGCTGGGGCCCCAAGCGAGGTGGTGGTATTCAGGCGGGTGATCGAGCAACTTGAGCGTAGACGCGCCGAACTTCAGCAAAAGTTGGTCACTGCGCTGCAGGGTGAAATGAACAGCCTGAGACAGAGAGAGGCGGATTTGAGGAGGCAGTTTGCACCGGCGTTGCGTCCGCAGATCGATGAACTGAGACAGCGACACGAAGCCCTTCAGGAGCGAATCGAAGAGATCAAACGGCGGTATCAACAGCAGTATCAGGAATTGGCAGATGCACTTGCTGGCATTCAGACATGGCCATTTGGGGAGCGACAAGCCAGACTGGAGGAGCTCGAAGCGCAATTGACGAGGCTGGATGAGACAGTGCCTGGCGAATGGCAGGCTGGTGTGGAACCCCAACGGAACCAAGCTATCCAGGCTATGGAAGAGACGCGGCGCTTCATTACAACGATGCCGCCTGCGCCAGAGGTGGTCACACCCGCTCCACTGCCAGCGCCTGTTATAACGGTGCCGGCCCTACAACGTGCGTTGATGCGAACCCCTGTCCCTGATGGTGTTTGGAGGCAGCTTGAGGAGCAGTTCGGTCTGCCACGAACTGCAATTGAGCGCGTGTTGGCAGAGCGCAGTCAGGCCTCGCGGGATGTGGAAGAGCTGATCAAAACTCTTGCTGACCACGATTCGATTCAGGCCAAGTTAATGACAGAGCGCAACGCGGCGTACCGGGAAGTTCAAACGGCCGTCCCACGCCTTATTGCGGAGCTGGAGAGCGCCAGCCCTCGTGCGCCACCTCCAATTCCGATCGGCGACGGCACCTACCAGCTCGTCCTGTCTCCTGGCGAGCCGCAGGATCTGCTGCGTGGCTACTTCTCCGGCGACTGCACCAACTGCGGGTTCGCAGAGACATTTGAGAAATACCTTCCAGCGCACCTGCTTTCTCCCGGTTTCCTGAACTTCCGTGTGATCCATGCCAGCGATGGTAAATGGGTCGGCA
>CAYJWN010000094.1:0-6154 GCA_964373835.1 uncultured Planctomycetales bacterium | reverse complement strand
GAATCGAACTCTCATGGCCTTGCGGCCACGGGTTTTTGAGACCCGCGCGTCTGCCAGTTCCGCCACCTCGGCGAGTTACTTCTTTTCCAGGAAGGGCTTGATGAGATCGATGGGGATCGGAAAGAGAATCGTCGAGGTCTTCCCAGTGGCAATCTCCGCGAGCGTCTGCAGGTAGCGCATCTGCAGCGACATCGGCTGTTCGCTCATCATCCGGGCGGCGGCCACCAGTTTCTCAGCGGCCTGAAACTCCGCGTCCGCTCCGATGATCTTGGCCCGGCGGTCCCGCTCCGCCTCGGCCTGCCGCGCCATCGCCCGCCGCATCTCTTCCGGCAGGTCCACGTGCTTGATCTCGACGCCCGCCACCTTGATGCCCCAGGGATCGGTCTGGCGGTCGATGATAGTTTGGAGCTGCTGGTTGAGCTTATCGCGGTGGGACAGGAGCTCGTCCATCTCCACCTGGCCGAGCACGCTGCGCAGCGTCGTCTGCGCCATCTGCGAGGTCGCGAAGAGGTAATCCTCGACTTCCACGACCGCCTTGTTCGGATCCATGACGCGGAAGTAGATGACCGCGTTGACCTTGAACGACACGTTGTCTTTCGTGATGACATCCTGCGGCGGCACATCCAGCGTGATCGTCCGGAGGCTGATCCTCACCAGGCGGTCAATCGGCCAGATGATGAACACGAGCCCCGGTCCCATCGGGGTCTCGACCAGCCGCCCGAGGCGGAACACCACGCCGCGTTCGTATTCGTTCAACACCCTGATGCACCTCGTGAGGTAAAACACCCCCAATATGATGGGGAAAGCGAGGCCTCCAAAGAGCGGCATTACCGTCCTCCTTTCTCTATAGGTTCAACGAACAGGTGCAGCCCGTCGACGCGCGCAATCCGCACCCGCGCGCCTTGCTTCACCGGCTGCGAGCACGTGGCGGACCATGTTTCTCCATGCACGAAGACGCTGCCTTCGGGCTTCAAATCCGTGGAGGCGGTGGCGACGGCTCCCACGAACGCCTGCGATCCGGTCGCGACCCGCTGCGTCTGGCTGCGCACCGCGCGCTGGATCACAAACAACATCAGCGCCGCCAACGTGGCGACGGTGGGGGCGATGACGTTCAGCGAAATTCTGATGCTGGGATCGGGCGATTCGATCAGCATCAGGCTGCCGAGCGTGAGCGAGATGACGCCCCCGACCGCCAGCAGTCCGTGGCTGACGATCATGAGTTCGGCCACCAGCAGCCCGAGCCCCACGAGGACCAGCGACACGCCGACATAGCTGATCGGGAGAGCCTGAAACGCGTACAGGGCCAGCAGCATGCAGATCAAGCCCGCGATGCCCGGAAAGCCGATGCCGGGATGGGTGAACTCAAAGATCAAGCCGAGCGTCCCCAGCATCATGAGGATGTAGGCGATGTTCGGGTTGGTGATCGTCGCGAGGAATTCCTGCCGTCGGGACATCGGCACGCGGATGATCTGCGCCTCGGCGGTCTGCAGTTCGACGGGCACGCCGGCCAGCTCGACCCGGCGTCCGTGAATCTGCTTGAGCAGATCCGGCACATCTGTGGCGATGAGATCCACGATATGCTCCTTCACGGCCTCGGTTTCCGCGACCGAGAAACTCTCCGTCACCGCCTTCTTGGCCCATTCCTCATTGCGTCCCCGGGCCTTTGCGATCGTGGTGACCCAGGCGACGGTATCATTGATGATCTTCTCGGCCATGGGGTCGCTCTCGCGTTCCTCGACGATTTCTTCTTCCACGTCGCGATCCTTCTTCTTGGAGGTCGAGTCCTCCTCCACCACGCGCTTGATTCGCTTGATCAGTTTCTTCGCCGGCCCGCCCTCGCCGCCCACCGACACCGGGTGCGCCGCCCCCATGTTCGTGGACGGGGCCATGGCGGCCACATGCGCGGCGAGGGTGATGAACACGCCGGCCGAGCCGGCCCGCGAGCCCGAGGGCGCGACGTAGACCACGACCGGCACCGTGGCGTTCATGATGCGTTTGACAATGCCGCGGGTGGATTCGAGCAGGCCGCCCGGGGTGTCCAGCATGATGACCAGGCAGACCGCCCCGTCGGATTCAGAGCGGTCCACCGCCTGCTCGATGTACTGCTGGGTGACCGGGCTGATGATCTTGTTATCCAGCTCGATGAGGTTGACGTGGGCGGCCTCGGCCGCTCGCGGGCAGAGGAGCCAGTACCCTAGGCTGAGGGAGACGAACAAGAAGGACCGCTTCATCGGGTGTTGAATTCCGGATGACCTGTCACTGACTCAGACAGAATGATGGTGGAGCAGGAGGGGATCGAACCCTCGAACCTCCGCAATGCCATTGCGGCGCTCTCCCAACTGAGCTACTGCCCCAGCGTCCGTCGTGGGCTCTAACATAGCACGGTCGTCTGGACACTGTCAATTGAAGCCGGCACGTTGCTCTTCGAAGCATCGCATGATAAGATATTGACTCTTATGCGGTTAGGCGTTCACGTGTCGATTGCGGGCGGCTTCGGCGAGGCGGTGGCGCGGGCGAAGCGGTTGTCCTGCGCGACCATGCAGATCTTCAGCCGCAGCCCGCGGGGTGGTACGCCGCCCAAGCTCTCCCAAGAAGTCATCGAGGTATTTGACGCCCAGCGCCGCGAAGCGGGCATTGAGCCGCTGGCGGTCCACGGGCCGTACATCATCAACTTGGCGTCCCCTGAGACGGCGATGTGGAAGCAGTCGGTGCGGCTCTACCAGGAGGAGTATGCCCGCGTCACGCAGCTCAAGGCCCAGTATCTGGTGACGCACGTTGGCAGTCACCGGGGCGAAGGTGAAGCGGTCGGGATCGCGCGGGTCTCGGAAGCGATCAACCGAACGCTGGATGGCGCCCCGCCCGTTGGCAGAGCGCCAACGGGCGGGGCCATGATCCTCCTGGAAAACACCGCCGGCTCCGGACAGGGATTAGGCGATCAGTTTGAGCACTTAGCGGCGATCCGCGATGGGGTGCGCGCCAAGGCGCGGGTCGGGGTCTGTTTGGATACGGCGCATCTGTTTGCCGCAGGCTTTCCGATTCATACGGCAGGAGGGCTTGAGGAGACGGTGGCCGCCTTTGATCGGATCGTGGGGCTCGTGCATCTCAAGCTGATCCATTTGAACGACTCCAAGGTGCCGTTTGACTCGCGCGTGGACCGTCACTGGCACATCGGCCAGGGGCACATCGGCCTTGAGGCGTTTCGCCGCATCGTCAATCACCCGGCCCTGAAGGCGCTGCCGTTCATCCTGGAGACCCCGAAGTCGACGGAGCGGGACGACATGCGGAATCTCGCGACCGTGCGGAAGCTGGCGGGTATCGCCGGGCGATCACGGCGTCCCGTTGCGGCGCCCGCCGTTTCGCGGACGGGGTCACGGTGACGCCGATCGCTACGTCCTTTGCCGAGATCGCCGCGCGGATCGAGGGGCAAGCCCGAGACGAAGCGCTGCGCGCATTGTTCACCCAGGCGCAGGTCCTCTGTCAGCAGGCAGCGGACCACGCGCCATCAGCCGAGCTGAGGCAGCTGCTGACCAACGTGCAAGCGGCCCTGACGACATGGCACCAGGTGTGGCCGCGTCTTGGCACGCAGCGCGACTTCCGTCTGGCGGTGGCGCGGGAAGCGCGCCTGTGGTCCAAAAAGCTTTCAGGAGGCCTGTCTCGTTCATTATGACAGAGGTTTTGCAAAATGGCCTTGATGACACAGATTGCAGAGAAGCCATGTGGATTCACTGCAGATTACACAGATAGAACCGGTTTGATCTGTGTAATCAGCTCTTCGGCAGTCGACTAACTCGCGATCTGTGTCATCACAGGCGTGTTGCAAAAGTCCAGTTATGACAGAGCCGTTAGCAATCGTGGCCCAAGGGACGCCCAACCCGAACGCGGCGAAGTTTACGCTCAATCGCGTCGTGGCGACGCAAGGCAAGACGTACCGCGACGCCTCGACGGCCGACGCGGAGTGGGCCAAGCAGCTCTTGGGGATTGCGGGTGTCACCCAGGTGTTTGCCGTCAACAATTTCGTGTCGGTCAACAAGCGGTCAGAGGCCGACTGGAGCACTATCGGTCCTCAGGTGGAACAGGTGTTGAGACGAGTGTTTGCATAACGAGGAGGGGAGATGGGACCAACCATTGGGCGATCGATCGGGCAGGGGTTTCGTGCCGCCAATGCGAGTTGGGCGGGCATGGCGGTGGTCGGCGCAGGGTGGCTGCTTGCGGGGCTCATCGCCGTTGTCGGCGTCGCCGTGACGAATCCTCCACAAGAAGTCTTCGAGGAACGAGCCATTGCGCCACCAGAAGCGGCCGCTCCTGATGTGGCGACGCCGGACGCCACGCCGACAGAGCCAAGCGCGGCGGCACCCGCGGCCCCTCCGGCGCCGGAGCTGGAAGACATCGCCGCCGTGGATGACGCGAGGCGAGACCGCCTGTTTACTGAATGGGTTGGCCGCGCGTGGCCTATGCTGCTCGTGTGCGCCTTGTTCGTTCTTGGAGCGGGCGTGTGGCTCAATGCAGGACAGATCGGCTATCTCGTTCAGCGCGTGCGAACCGGACAGGCCAGGGTCGCTGACGTGTGGCGGACCGGCACCAGGGCCTTTGGGGCGCTGTTGGGCGGCTGGGTGCTCTCGGCGCTCGGCGTGGGAGCGCTGCTCTTGATCGTCTCGGCATTCGGTTTCGTATTGCAGGCGCTGCCGGATGCGATACCCGACTGGTTGGTCAGAGTCCTAGCCATTCTCCTCGTGGTGGGGTTGGTGGGAGCCTCAATCTGGCTGTTTGTGCGCCTGTCGTTTTGGTTCATTGCCATTGTCGCGGATGCCATGGGGCCCATCGCCGGCCTGAAGGCCAGTGTCCGGGCCACGCGCGGGCGGTGGTGGAAGGTGGCGGCGCTCGGGCTGCTGGCAATCCTCATGTCCTACGCGGCGCTGATCCCCTCGATGCTGCTGGAGTGGTTGAGCGGTTTTGCGGCAGGGCCGGCGGGCTTCGTGTTGGGGATCTTCGCCAGCCTTGCCGGCGTCGTCGCCGGACTCTACATCGGCTTCGCGGTGCTGGCCGCGTACATCCGGTTTTACGAGGATGTGAAAACCGCCGCCACGGCGCCTGTGCTGACGACGCCGTGAGGGAGCCGACGTTCCGGTTGAGGGCGCGGGATGTCTGAGGAGCGGCGGCGGTCCATTCGGGCCAACGCGCGCCTGACGACTATCGTCAAGAACCTCGACACCAAACGGGTGTGGCGCGCGCTCACCAAGGATGTCGGCGGCGTGGGGGTCTGTGTCGTCACGGATGAATCCCTTGAGCTCGGCACCAAGCTGGAGCTGGAGATCAGGCTGCCCGACCGCGACGAGCCGATCACATTTACGGGAGAGGTCGTGTGGAGCCGGGAAGTGGGAGGGCCTCGAAAAAGTTATGAGGCGCCCATCAGGGAAGTCGGCGTCAAATTCGTGGAGATTCAACCCAAGGACCAGCGGCTCCTCCAGCAGTACGTCCTGATGAATCCGTCGCCCCCTGAAAACAGTTGAGAGTTGAGAGTTCAGAGTTGAGAGTGGATGGCGGAACGATATCCGTTTACTGAAATCGAATCGAAGTGGCAGCGGCGTTGGGAGGAGCTCAAGCTCTTCAGGGCGGTCGACGGGGAGCCCGCGCGCAAGAAGCTGTATGTGCTCGACATGTTCCCGTACCCGTCAGGGGCGGGGCTGCACGTCGGCCACCCCGAGGGCTACACCGCCACCGACATCTACTGCCGCTATAAGCGGATGCGGGGCTTCAACGTGCTGCATCCGATGGGCTGGGACGCCTTCGGCCTTCCGGCCGAACAGTACGCCATCGAAACCGGCACCCATCCCGCCGTCACCACCCGCCGCAACATCGAGACCTTCACACGGCAGATCGCACGGTTTGGGTTTTCCTACGACTGGGAGCGGGAAGTGAATACCACCGATCCCGGCTACGTGAAATGGACCCAGTGGATCTTCCTGAAACTGTATGAGCGCGGGCTGGCGTACATGGCGGATGCGCCGGTGTGGTGGTGCGCGCCGTGCGGCACGGTGCTGGCCAACGAGGAGGTCGTCGACGGCCGCTGTGAGCGCAAAGGCCATCCGGTTGAGCGCAAGCCGATGCGCCAGTGGATGCTCAAGATCACCGCCTACGCCGAGCGGCTCCTGGCGGA
>CAYJWN010000093.1:0-6184 GCA_964373835.1 uncultured Planctomycetales bacterium | reverse complement strand
ACCCAAGAGGAAAACGTGTTGGGGTGGAAACGGGTGGAGCCGGTTAGGCGGGCACGGCGCTGGAGGCCGGCGCCGGCGTGTCGGTCTTGGTCAGCTTGGCGGAGAGGATCTGGGAGATCCCGGCCTCGGCCATGGTGACGCCGTAGAGCGAGTCGGCCTTGGTGATCGTCTTCTTGTTGTGGGTGATGAGGATGAACTGGGACAGCTCCAGGAACTCCTCCAGCACCTTGGTGAAGCGGTCGACGTTGGCCTCATCGAGCGGCGCATCGATCTCATCCAGGATGCAAAACGGCGACGGCCGGACTTTGAACAGCGCGAACAAGAGCGCGATGGCGGTCAGGGCGCGTTCGCCGCCCGAGAGCAGGCTGATGCTCTGCAGCCGCTTGCCCGGCGGGCGCGCCACGATATCGACGCCGCACTCAAGGACATCCTCCTCATCCATCAGGATGAGATCCGCCTGGCCGCCGTCGAACAGGCGCGTGTAGTAGTGCTGGAACTCCTGCTTGATCCGCTCAAACGTCTCACGAAACTGCGCGCGCGCGGTGCGGTTGATCTGGGTGATGGAGGCTTTCAGATCATCGCGCGCCTTGAGGAGATCCTGCTGCTGTGTTTGGAGAAACTCAAGGCGCCGCTTCAGCTCGTCGTACTCATCCACCGACCCCAGGCTCACCGGCCCCATGCCTTCCAGCTTGGCCCGCAGCTTCTGGATCTGCTCGGCCATCGTCGCGCGTTGCTCGTCGCTCAACGGGGCGCTGCCGGCCTGCAGCTCCGCCTGCAGCGCGGCCTCATCGATGTGGTAGAGCTCCCGCAGCCGCTCAAGGAGACGAGACCGCCGGAAGCTCCGTTCCGACAGTTGCTGGCTCTGCTCCTGGATCTGCCGCATGAGCGACGACAACTGCTGCTCGACTTCCAGCACATGCGGCAGGACCTCATCGCGCTTGCGCTCTTCGCCTCGCAAGGCTTCGCTGATCCGCTCAACCTCCGCCTCGAACCGCCGACGCTCCTCCTGCACGTGCCGGCTGGCCTGCTCATGGTCTTGAAGTTGCTGGGTCAGCTCGCTGGAGCGGGCGGCGGCTTCCTCGCGCTGGCGCGTCTTGGCTTCGATCTGCTGGGTCAGGGGGGCTCGGTCCGCTTCAATTTCCTGTTTGCGGGATTGCAGCGCGGCGGATCGCTCGGTCAGCGACTGCAGCGTCGCCTCCACGTGCGCTTTCGCGACAAGCAGCGCCTGCCGGCGGCTCTCGGCAGCTTCTCGCGCGGTGTGCGCATCGGCCATGGCGCGTTCCAGCGCCTGTTGGCGCTGCTCGGCCTCCTGGACCGCCTGTTGCGCGGCGCTCTGGGCGGCGCCAAGCTCCGCCTGTTGCGCCGTCAGCTCCTGAGCTTCCAGATCGCAGCCGCGCTGCTCCTCATCGATGCGCCGAGTTTCGTGCGTCAACTGCGTGAGGTGGGCCTCAAGCTGATGCAGGCTGGGGGCCACGCGCGCCAACGCCCCTTTGGCCGATTCCAGTGCGCCAAGGCGCGACTGCCACTCCTGCTCGGCCTGTGCGGCTTCCGCCTCGATCCGCGCTCCATCCTGCTCCACGACATGGAGGGAGGCCGTGGCGTGCTCCCAACGCTGCCTGCGGCCGAGACGCCCGCCTGCCGCACCCGCGCGGGAGCCGCCGAACCGCCAGGAGCGTCGGTCCCAGCGATCTCCACGCGGGCTCACCCAACGGCCGTGAGGAGTTGAGCCGTCACCCAAGAGCCGCTGGATGTCGTCGATGATCCACGAGTCATTCAACAACCAGTCGACGAGTGGCTGATACGTGGGCTCCGTTTTGAGGTACTGTTTGACCGCCCCGGTCACGCCCTCCCGCATCTGCGGCTGTTCCACCGCCACCGGCGCGGCGGGACAATCGGACAGCACAAGAAACCGGCAGCCCTCAAGCTGCTGCTGGTTGAGGAGTTCGCGACACCGGCTCAGCGTCTGACGATCGCGCACCACCAACGCTTCAGCCAGCGGGCCCAGCGCCGCCTCGATGAGCTCTTCATGGCCCGGCAGCGCCTGCACCACATCGACCAGCGGGCCGATCAGCCCGTCGATCGAACGGCCCATGAGCGTTTTCACCGTCTCAGGAAACCCTTCGTAGCGGCGCCAGAGGTCTTCCAGCAGTTTCACCTCGGCCCGCTGGGTGGCCAGTTGCTCGCGGAGCTGATGCAGACGGCCGGTGAGCTCATGGCGCCTGGCCCCGGCGGCATCCAGCGCCTGCTGAGCCGCTTCAATCTGACGCTGGATCTGATCACAGTGGGCCTTCAGCGCGTGATGCTCCTCCACGGTTGCCTCATGACGGCGGCAGAGCTCCTCGCCGCGAGCCGCCCGTTGGGCGCGCTGTCCTTCCAGGCGCGCGCGCTGCGCGTCAAGACTCTGAAGCCGCGAACTGATCTGGCTCAACTGGTTGCGCTGGTGCGAAGCGGCGGACGCCGCTTCAAACAGCTCAGGTCTCGCCGCCGCCACGGTGTCGATCGCCGCCTGGAGCGTGGCGTCGATCGTCGCAAGCTCCCCGCGCCCCTGCTCCAGCTGCTCGCGGACGCTCGCACGCTGCGCGTGAATCTCCGCGTCCCCGCCGCCGACCCGCGCCAGCTGCTCCTCGAGCTGAGCCATGCGGGCGCGCAGCTGCGCCTCTTCCTGCTCCAGCTGCTGCAGTTGCACGGTCAGCTCTTCGATCCAGCGCGTCTTCAGGGAGGACTGGCTCTGATGCTGGTCGATCTGGCTGGCACACTCCACGGCCTTCGTGCGCAGCTCCTGCAGGTGCTGCTGGGTCGCCGACACCGCGGCGTTGCAGGCTTCCAGCGAAGCCATGTGCTGCTGTTGCTGCGTCTCAAGCGCATCCCGTGTGGCGCGCAACGCCTGGACCTGCTCCTGCAGCGGCTGGGTGCGCGCGGCTCCGGAAGAGAGCTCATCTGCCGCGAGGCGAACTTCAAGTTGCTTGAGCTGCTCCCACTGCGATTTGTACTGGCGCGCCTTGTTCGCAGCCCGCTCAAGCGCCCCGACCTGCCGCCTGACCTCCCCGATGATATCCGCGATGCGCACAAGGTGTTCTTCTACCTCGTCAAGCCGGCGCACCGTCTCCTGTTTCTTGGCCAGGTACTTCGCGACGCCGCTCGCTTCTTCAAACGGCACGCGGCGCTCCTCCGGCTTGGAGGACAGGATCATGTCGATGTGCCCCTGCTCGATGATCGCGTACGTCCCGCCGCCCAGCCCCGTGCCCAGAAACAGCTCCTGGATGTCTTTGAGTCGGCAGGGGCTTTGATTGATGGCGTACTCGCTCTCGCCGGAGCGATAGACCCGGCGGGTGATGGTCACTTCGGTGAAGGAAATCGGGAGGAGCCCCTGTTCGTTGGCGATGGTGAGGGTGACTTCCGCCATCGAGAGGGGGGCCCGGTGGTCGGTGCCGTTAAAGATCACATCTTCCAGGCGGGGCGCCCGGACGTCGCGCGGGTTGTGCTCCCCCAGCACCCAGCGGATGCTGTCGCAAATATTTGACTTCCCGACGCCGTTCGGGCCGACGATGGCGGTGACGCCGGGCTCAAAGTGGATGGTCGTCTTCTGCGCGAAGGACTTGAAGCCGAAGAGGTCGAGTTTCTTAACACGCATCTCAGTGGCTGGGTGGCTGGGACGTTTATCCCACGATGTCTTCGCCCCCGTCGGTGCCGATGACGTTGCCGGTGACCCAGTCGGCGCCGGCGTTGGAGAGAATGGCGATGGCCTGCGCGACGTCCTCCGTCGTGGTCAGCCGGTGGTAGGGATTGCGCAGCTTGGCGTACTCCATCATCTGCTCATTGCCGGGGATCTTGCGCAGGGCCGGCGTGTCGGTCACACCCGCCCGGATGCAGTTGGCGGTCGCGCCGTACGGGGCCAGCTCCATCGCCAGTTGGCGCACGTGCGATTCCAAGGCCGCCTTGGCCGCCGACACCGCGCCGTAATTGGGCCACACGCGGGCGCCGCCGGAGCTGGTCATCGCGAATACCCTCGACCCCTTGCCGATCATCTTCCGGGCGACCAGATCCTGGACCCAGTAGACGAGGCTGTTGGCCATGACGTCGAGCGTCATCTCCACCTGGTCCTTGGTCAGCTGGTCCTTGGGATCAGCCGTCAGATAAGGCTTGAGCGTCCCGAAGGCGAGCGAATGCATGAACACGGTGATCACGGCGCCGCCCAGTTTCGGCTGGACCTGGTCCAGCACCTCCTGGCGCTTCACCGGATCGGCCGCATTGACGTTGAAAAACAGCGCCTGCGCATTGCAGGCCTGGAGCGATTTGACCAGCTCTTCGATACCCGCCAGGGCCGCCCGGCGGTCGAGGTGCACGCCGATGATGTGCATGCCGGCGCGCGCGAGCTCCCGCGCCGTGGCGGCTCCAAACCCGCTGGAAGCGCCCAGGATCAACGCCCATTTTCCTTTTAGAGAACTTATCGTCATTCAGACCCTCTTCGTACAGGATGATTTCGGTGATTTGAAAAACTGATTACAGCGATAAGGACAACCAGGTTAGCATCACCAAAATATCGGCGCAATGAGTTTTTCTCCCATCATGCTTACGGATTGTACTCGACGGCCAGACGGAAGCGCACCTCAGTCGCGTGCGAGCCCGTCGGGAACGGGGGAAACGGCTGCGCCGCGGCCAGCGCGGCCTGCGCGGCGGTCATGAACGCCTCGCCCTGCGGGCTCGTCACATCCCCGTCGCCGATAACCCGCCCATCGTGGCTCAACACGAATGAGACGACCACCGATCCCTGCGGCAGCGAGGCCGCCCTGAACTGGCTCATCAAATGCGCCTGCAGGCGCTGCCGGACCGACTGCTGGTAGGCGGCCGGCACGGGATCCTGCAGCCGCACCTCCGGCACGGAGAGATCGGCGACGGCATCGGCTGCCGCCTGGCGCTGCGGGCGCCCGGGTTCGCCTGCAGCCGGGAAGACGAACGGCGAGCCGTCGGGCAGGATAATCTGCGGCGTCAGGAACACCACCATCTCCGTTTTCTTCTTCACGTCGGTCGAGCCCCTAAACGGCGCGCCCAGAATGGGGATGTCACCGAGGAACGGCAGGCGATTCTCCGTGCGATCCCCTTTCGTTTCAATCAAGCCGCCGATAATCAGCGTCGTCCCGCTCTTGACGAGGACATTGGTTTCGGCTTCCGTCGAGCTCACAATGGGGATGCGATTCGTCTGAAACGTTTCGACCTTTGAGGTGCTGACCTCCGGCCGGATCTTCATCTGGATGTGCCCGTCACCTTTGATGTTCGGGGTCACAAACAGCTTGGTGCCGACATCCACAAACTGGATTGCCGGCGAGGAGACGGTTGAGCCGGTGGCGGGAACGGTGGTCGTCACCGTGACCACGGCCTCCTTCGTGCCAACCAGGATCTTCGCTTCCTGGTTGTTGGAGACCATAATCCGCGGATTCGACAGCGTTTCCGTCTTGGTGATTTTCTTCAACGCCTCAATCACCACCGACGCGTTGTTGGTGGACGAGAGCAGTTTGAACGCCGCACCGGTCACGGCCCCCCCGATAATGTCTCCGCTGATGACGTCAAAGTTGTTCCGGACGGTCGTATCGACGCCGCTGAGCACGCGCTGCCAATCGATCCCTAAGTCCATCTCATCGGTCAGCTCAACTTTGACGATCTTGGCTTCGATGAGCACTTCCCCGTCAGGGGCATCAAACGCATGGACCAGCCGATCCACTTTCTGCAACACTTCCGGCAGGTCTGACACGATTGCCTTATTCGTGCGCGCATCGAACGTGAACGTCCCCACCGGCGAGAGCAGCTCCTGGACCTTCTCTTTCAGCTTCTCCGCCTCGGCATAGTTCAGCTGATACACCCGGCTCTCTGTCGGACGGTCGATCTGGGTCAATAGCTCCCGCATCTCCGTCAGGCGCGCGGGAATATCGGCGACCACCAGCGTATTCGTCGCCTCATCCGCCACCACGCGCCCGATGGAGGACTTGACCTGGTTCAGGACCGTCGCCGCCTGCACCACTTTCGCATACTTCAGCCGTCTGACCAGATTCTCGGTGCGATCCTGGAACTTCTCCCCGTAGGCGAGCTCGTAGTCCCGCGCCATCATCACCGTGATGATGGCGCCGCGCCGCTCATAGGCCAGGTCGTTGGCGCCGACGATCAGCTCAAACGCCTCCCACACGTCCACGTC
>CAYJWN010000092.1:0-6271 GCA_964373835.1 uncultured Planctomycetales bacterium | reverse complement strand
GTTTTTTTAGCCGGGCTAAACCTGGGCAGGGCAGGCTTCAGGTGGGCTCGCTCATACAAACGCATTTATGGTCGGGCCCATGCCAGCAAGACGACTCGGGCCAGCAGCCCCGCGGCGAGGTCGTCCGCCATGATGCCCCAGCCTCCAGGGAGCCGCTCCAGTTGCTTCATGGGAAACCACTTCCCCACGTCGAAGAGTCGAAACAGGACAAACGCCGCCGCCAGCCATCCGATCGACTTCGGCACCATGAAGGAAGCGATGAGCATGCCGGCGGCTTCATCGATCACCACCTGCCCCGGGTCCTGGTCGCCAACGCGAGCCGCGACCACCGCCGATGCCCAGAGCCCGACGAGCGTGAGGCCCGCGATGACACCCAGTTGGAGGCCCGGCTGCAGCGGAAGCGCCAGGTAGCCGAGCAACGCGACCGCAGAGCCCATCGTGCCCGAGGCGACCGGGCAGTAGCCCACCCCGCCCAGACTGGCCAGCGCCTCAGCCCCTGCTTGCGCGAGCCTCTTCCTGTCGCTCATGGATGGCCCGGGCCTGCCACCGCAGGACGATCGATGGACTGGGCGAGCCCGCGGGCGGTGAGTTCCTTCATCGCGTCCTCGACGTGGTCGATAGCCTGAGCATCCTTCGCCCACGCCACCAAATCGGCGATGCCCTCGCGGAGAGATGTGGCGGGTTGGAATCCGAGCCGCTGCCGAATCTTGGTGATGTCGGCGTAGCAGTGCCGGATGTCACCGGCACGAAACTGCTGAACCACCTCGGGTGAGACCGCAACGCCCAGCGCGTCTCGCAACACCTCCGCCACCTGCACAATCGAGGTGGCCACACCGGTGCCCACGTTGAACACCTCGTAGTCGGCCTCTGACCGTTCCATGGCCAGCAGGTTGGCCGCTACGATATCGCGGACATGGATGAAATCCCGGCTTTGGAGCCCATCTTCAAAGATGAGGGGGGGCTTGCCGTTGCGCAACCGCGAGCTGAAGATGGCCGCGACACCGGTGTAGGGGTTGGACAGCGACTGCCGCGGGCCGTAAATGTTGAAGTACCGCAGGGCTACAGTGGGCAGTCGATAGGCCCGCCCGATGGCCAGGCACAGCTCCTCCTGATCGCGCTTGGTGATCGCGTACACCGAGGTGGGCAGCAGCGGCTTGGACTCCGGGGTGGGCTGCGCCTGAACGGCTTGGCGGCACCGCGGACACGTCATCTCCCACACGCGCGCGGTGAGCTGCTCGGGGCTGCGCAGGTTGGGGAACACGACGCCGCACCGCTCGCAACGGTACTGCCCCTCGCCGTAGATGGACATGGAGGAGGCCACGATGACCTTGTCCACCTTGGAGCGGCCGCTGATGAGTTCCTGGAGGAGGATCGCGGTGCCCAGCGTGTTGGCCTCGACATAGCGGACGATCTCGTACATCGATTGGCCCACGCCGACCTCGGCCGCGTCGTGGAACACGACCCGCACATCCTTGAGGGCGCGCTGCCAGATGGCGGGATCGCGGACATCGCCGTGGAGGAATTCGACCTCCCGTGGGAGGTAGCGCGGCGAGGTGGCGTTCGGTCCATGCACTTGGGGCACGAGGGCATCGAGCACGCGCACCTGGTGGCCGTGGCGCAACAGCGCCTCAGCCAGATGCGACCCGACGAACCCAGCACCCCCGGTCACCAGCACCCGATCAGCCATGTCGAACCTCATCCCTCCTCAATATACAGGGGGAGTATTCTTCCACGTCTCGTCGTGGGATGCAAGCCGCTTTGACGGGGGATTGGATGGCGGCAGAACCCGCCGCCTACGGAGAGCGTACGATGGCTGCGGAACTCAGCGCAGCTCGGGAGGAAGGACGCGGGCGAACTCTTCCAGGCTGGTCACGCCGGCCTGGACCTTGTGCAAGCCGGACTGCGTGAGGCTCAGCATCCCGTTGGCGATCGCCGACTGGCGGATCTGCACGCTCGGGGTGCGCTTGATGATGAGGGAGCGGATGCGATGATCGATCGTCAGCAGCTCAAAGATCCCCGTTCGGCCGAGGTAGCCGGTGTGGCGACACGGCTTGCAGCCCCTGGCCCGCCACACGCGCGCAATCCCCTCCTGAACCGGCACCGTGACGCCGAGGCGCACCGGATTCGCGGATTCAACGGTCACCGACTCCCGGCAATGGGTGCACAGCCGGCGGACCAGCCGCTGCGACAGAATGCCGGAGAGCGTCGAGCACAGCAAGAACGGCTCAATCCCCAGATCCTGGAGCCGCGTGATACCGCTGGCGGCATCGTTCGTGTGCAGGGTGGAGAGGACCAGGTGGCCGGTGAGGGCCGAGCGCACCGCGAGGCTCGCGGTTTCCTGGTCGCGGATTTCGCCCACCATGATGATGTCCGGATCGTGGCGTAGCATGGAGCGCAGCCCATCCGCAAAGGTCAGCCCCACTTTCGAGTGCACCTGGATCTGTGTCACCCCAGAGAGCTCGTGCTCCACGGGATCCTCGATCGTCACGATGTTGACCTGGCCGGTGTTCAGCTTGGAGAGAAACGCGTAGAGGCTCGTGGACTTCCCGGAGCCGGTCGGCCCGGTGACGAGGAGAGAACCCGTCGGCTTCGCGAGCAGTGAGCCGAGTCCCTGCAGCTGCTCTTCCGTCATCCCCAACTGTTCCAGCTGCAGGATCCTGGAGGGCTCAAGCAGCCGGATGGCCAGGTGCTCCCCGTGCAGCGTCGGCAGGAGGGAGACGCGCAGGTCGAGCTGCGTCGAGCCGAGCTCGAACCAAATCCGACCGTCCTGCGGCAGCCGATGCTCCGCGATATCGAGATTGGCCATCACCTTGAACCGGGAGATCACGCTGGCGTAGAGCTCGGCGAAGTGCGGCGCGACCGGCACGTCGTAGAGGATGCCGTCCACGCGCTCGCGGACCCACGGACCCTCCGGGCCGATGCCGATGTGCAGGTCGGTGGACCGATTGGCGTGTGCGCGCTGGACCAAACCGTTCACGAGTCGGATGATGCCTGTGGCGTCTTCCCCGGTGTCGGTGGGAGCCGGCACGCTGCGTGGAGCCGCCTGCGGTGTAGCGGCGCCATCCGGGCGTTGCGACATCTCCGCGCCGACGCCGTAACAGCGTTGGATCGCCGAGAGGCAGTCGGCGTCGGAGTCGATGGCAGCGAGCGGCCTGATCTCACAGCCCAGCAGCGTCTTCAACTCATCCAGCCGCTGCACATCCAACGGGTCGGCCATCGCGAGTTCCAGGATGTTGTCGATCCACCGCAAGGGAAGGACGCGGTAGCGTTGGGCCATCGCCGCCGGGACGCGGGCGAGCGCCTGCGGCTGCGGTTGGGCGGAAGCCAGCTCCACGGGCTCGATGTCCATGGCGGCGAAGAAGCAGCGCGCGAAGTCGAACGGCTTGGCCAGGTACTCGTGAGCGCCCCGCCGCAAGGCCTCATCCACGGTCTCCTGATCGGTCATCCCGCTGATCACGACGACCCGGCTTCGCGGTGAGTGCGCCTTGAGCATCGAGAGGACGTCCAGGCCTGAGGAATCCGGGAGTTTCAGATCCAGGAGCACCACATCCGCCTTCGTGCGGCGGATCTGCTCCATCGCATCCCGCGCCGACAGCACGGTCGTCACACGGAATCCTCGCTCGGTAAAGAACTTGGCCAACGCCTTGCACAACTGGGGTTCGTCGTCCACCACAAGCAGTTCGCGCTTCATCGCCTGCCTGCCTCCTGTGCCACTGAGCAATCGTGTGATCTTTTTGAAGTATACCTGCGGCGATGGAGCAGCGACAAGGTCGTCGTCAGAAAAAAAGTGGGCGGGTGACTGCTTAGAGCATCTCAAGTTCTTGCAGCCACTCCGCTTCCGAATCCTCGGAAGCGGCATCCGCCGGGAGCTCTTCGTCGAGCTCCTCGAGGAGTTGCAGCGTCTGCTCGAGCCACTCTTCATCGGTCGCAGGCGTCTCAGCGAGGAGGAGCAGATCCTCATCCGGCGGCAGCGCGTCCTCATCAAGCGCCGTTAAGATCTCCGCCTGGTCGGTGATGCTGCGGGCCAGCCGACGCTGATGCCGGGTCTCGTCCATGGTGAACACGACGAACACTGCGGCGGCCGCCGTGGCAAGACCCACCGCCAGTCGCGGCCAACCCCACCCCCACACCAAATTATTCCGCACCTGAGAAGGCGCCAAATTTGGTGTGGGGGCGAGCGCCTTCACCCTCTCCATCACCTCAGTGGTATACGCCGTCCGGCTTGTGTCCATCGGCTCCTTGAGCGGATGACGCGCAACCCAAGTGCGAAGCCACGCGGTGAAGTCCATCAGCGTCCCTCCTCCGTGCCCATCACATCAGCTAATTGCGCGCGTAACCGCTCGGTCGCGCGGAACAGGTGCGACTTCACCGTCCCGATCCGGCATCCCATCACCGCGGCGACATCGGCCAGCGGGAGCCCATGGACGTGGTGCAAGAGAAACGCCGTGCGTTGCTTAAGCGGCAGCTGGCTGATCTCCGCGCTGATCCGCCGCGACAGCTCTCGGTTCGAGGCCTGGTCGCTGGGGCCGGCTGCGGGATCAGCCACGTCCACAAAGAGGCCACCGGCCGGATCGTCTCCCGGCCGATCTTCTGCGCCAATGCTCGCAACAGCCACGGGCTGCCGGGCGCGATGCTTGAAGGCGTCCTTGCACTCGTTGACGACGATCCGATAGAGCCACGTGGAAAACCTGGCCCCGCCGCGAAAGCGGCCCAACGCGCGAAACGCGCTGACAAACGCTTCCTGGGAGACATCCCTGGCATCCTCATAATTACCGAGCAGGCTGAAGGCCACGCGCTGCGCCTGTGCCTGATACCGATCGACCACTTCTGCGAAGCGATCCACATCGCCGTCCAACACCGCCCGAATCGCTTCCGTATCGTTGTCCGCCATAGACGGTAGTATAACATTTACGGCCCAGATCGTTCTCAGCGTTCTCGGAAGGACGGCGTCCATGCGCGAGCGGGGTTAGCGTCCACCGCGCCGGCCTCCGCCGCCGCCGCGAGTCGCGCCTTGGGATCGCGGGCTGCGGTGCTCGCCGCCCTGGCCGACGCCGCCCCGTCCTTGGCCGGCCCCATAGTCACGCACGCCGTGGTTCCCCGGCCCGCCTCTCACGTCAGCCGGGGCGGGCATGTGCTCCCCCGGGCCGCGTCCCTCGCCTGCGCCATGGTCACGCACGCCGCGGTCGCCCCGTGGGCCTGGCGGACCGTCGTGGCGGTCGCGGACGTCTTCTCGACGGTCCCGTCGATCCTCCCGGCGATCCCTCCGATCCTCATGATGATCGCGGACATCTTCTCGATGATCCCGGACATCTTCACGGTGATCGCGGATATCCTCAATCCGATCGTGGACATCTTCATGGCGGTCTTGCGCTCTCTCGTGGAACCGCTCGTGGCGCTGCTCCAACCGTTCCTGCAGGTTCGGATGGTTCTGCATGAAGCGCTCATACGCTTCCGGGTTATGCTCCTTCATAACCTGCAGCCGGTTGGACATGACCTCGCGGAAGCGCTCGGGGTTTTCCTCCTTCAACCGCTTGAGGTGCCCCTGCCGGCGCTCCTGCAGCTTGTGCTTGACCTGCTCGAACTTCTCAGGATCGGTCTGCTTGAGGTACTTCAGCCGCTCGCGAAGCTGCGCCTTGCGCTCTTGGATCGCCTGGCGAAACGCTTCAGGATCCTCTTCCTTCAAGTTGCGCAGACGCTCAACCTCCTCAGCCCGAGGGCCTGATCCAATGCGACGGTGCTCTCCGCCCTGGCCGACGCCCTCGCGCCCTTCGCCGCGCCCATAGTCGCGCACCCCGCGCTCGGGCGGCTCGGCGAAGGCCACCGCTGAACTCCCGACAACCCCTACGACCACCACCAGCCCGATCAACGTCTCTCTCATCGCGGCTCCTCCTTGTTCTGTAGGTTAGACGCCGGAGGTGCGAAAAGGTTTACCCGGGGCGGGTCAGGACAGGTTCCTGTGAATAAAGTGGTGGAGCTGCGGGGTCCTGGCTCGGGGTTGGTTCGCGTCGACGCTCGGCCGGCCCCAGCGTGTCCGGCCTTCGCTCGGCCTCCGGGCCTCGCTCGTCCCTCGCTACGCTCGGGACACCGTGCCCGCTCGGCCCTCCGGACGCGCCGCTCACCAACCCGCTCGCCACCCCGCAGCTCCAGCGACTGCGACCAGCTACCTATCGCATCCATCCCTACCTCAATGCTGCGGGTGACGCCGTGTGGATGATTACTGGACTTTTGCAAATCCCAAATTCCAAATCCCAAATTCCAAACGTTTGGTGCT
>CAYJWN010000091.1:0-6296 GCA_964373835.1 uncultured Planctomycetales bacterium | reverse complement strand
CAGACGGCCTCTGGGTTGGTCGGGACCACGCGATTACGCTTGAGGCGAAGATCGAGGTGGACCAGCTTTTGGCGCGCCGACGCGCTTGCCGCGCTCGTCGAAGATCACATCTGCGCCGCCCCGCTGGCCGCTAAGCTGGCCGCGCACGCGCTCGGGCGGGAGCACGATATTGCAGGCGGGGCAGGCCGCCTTGGCACGCGAAACCGTGCCGCGCGGCACGGCTGAATCGCTCTGCGGCTCGAAGATCTCGAAGAGCACTCCAGCCGGTCGTCTCCTCGACCGCTCGATGGAGTGGCGGAGCGCCTGCTTGCCTCGGACCTTTACTCGCTTGCCGCCCTTGCGCCCCCACACTTCCTTCTTCCCAAGCCAGAAGGAGCGCACGAGCGGGATTCCCGCGCCACAGCTCGGCGATTCGCACCACACCGTGCGCGCCCAAAGGTACGCGATCGGGCGCGAACCGTCCGGTTCGGGTGGGTAGAACTCGGCCAGCTCTTTCTGCGCCTCGGCCTTCACCTCAGAGCCGACGCGTCCCAGCTCATCGGTGAGCACCAGCCCGTAGCGCGGGATGTCCTCCAGCAGCACCTTGAGGATCAGGCACGCGACCGGATTCAGGTCACTGGCGAACGCGTCGCAACCGAGACGCAGCGCTTCGAGCGGGATCGAACCGCCACCGGCAAACGGGTCGACGACGAGGGCGGCGGCTCCTCGCCGTGCGCCGCCTTCACGAGTGCGTGCGCCGCGTCTAGATAGACGGGATCGGCGGCGGCGTCCCAGTTCGCGAAGTCGGCAATGAACTTCAACAGCGCCTGGCGCAGGTGGATGTCGGTCACCCCGCGCGGCTGGGCGAGCGGCGGATTCAGCGCCGCGCGTGCCGCCGCCTTGAACTCGCCAGGACACTGCTCGTCCTCGGGTCTGGGAGGAGCAGTGCGAGAAGCATCGCCCGGCAGGCGGCCAACGGCCGGCGCGCCCACCAGAGATGGAGCGTTGAGGGATGCCCGTGGCGGATCGACTTCTCTCGCGCGGAGTGCCGCGAGACTTCGGCGATCGGAAAGTCGACCTCCGCGAGCCGCTTGCACGCCTTTGGGATCACCCGGATCGAGGCTCCTTCCAAAGGCGTACGATGAACCGACTCTCCTCCTCGATCAAATCAGGCTCGGTGCCGTTGTGCTCTCGCATTCCCTGAACGATCTTCCGGGGTACGCCCATGCCCGTGGCTTCGATGTACCGGTAATCTCGGAGCACTTCCTTGATCAGCTCGTTGCGAGTTGCGCGATAGCCCTGCCTCATCTTCTCGATCGTGACCGTATTCGGGAGCCGCCCGGGCGAGATGATCTCAAGACGGTCGTTGTAAATCGAAAGTTCGATATCAGCTACCGTGATCGTGTAGTCACGGTGGGCGACGGCGTTTACGATCGCCTCGCGGACCGCCTCCAGCGGATAGTCATTCCATCGCTCGTGCCGTCGGCCGCGATCGTCGACCCCACCCTCAACGGCAGTGTTGCGGCGGACGAAGTCGGCCGCTTGCTCTATAAGGCCGGTCTCGACGGTAGCTCCGGTTTCCGACAGCAGGGGCACGATGGGACCCCGCACAACTCCACGCTCTCGTGTGGCATAGTCCTTTTCCGTTCCTGGGTAGGCTACCGCCGTGATGCCGGCCTGAGGCAGGAAGTGATTCGATCTGCGGCCAAAGAGAAGAACGCCCCCTACCGTTGGGATCGCCCGGCCACGGTCCTCAACCATCACGTCAGTGTTGACGAGGAGTCTCTCCCAGTTGACCGTATCTTCGACCGGAGGGCAGCCCTGCTGGCGAACGTGTCGGAAATAGCTTTCCAGGCGCCGCAGGTCGAGCTCGTCCAGATCGCTCCCCGGAACCGGCCGCACATCGTACCGGACGAGCCCCGATGCCTGATACAGCCGCGCCTCCTCTTCGCGCGTCGCCTCCCTCGAAGTGCTCCCGACTCGCACGAAGGTAACCCATGCCGATCCTCGCCGGGCCTTACATGGCTTGTCGGGAGCGTCGGCGGGCAGACTGATCACGCCAATGGTCGTCCCCTCCCACGGAATCGTTTCCCAGTATGGGATGACGGGGGGCTGAGCATGGTCTCGGCAGACGGCCATGACCCACTCTTCCGCCCGTTTTGGATCCCGCGTGAGGCCCGAGACGGAACCGTCGTCCTCCACACCGAGTAGGATGTGGCCCCCTTCCAGATTCAGAAGGGCCGCGATTTCTTTTGCCAGACTGTCGGGGTGAACGTCGTCACGTTTGAACTCCACACCGGAGTTCTCGCCGTTCCTTATGAGTTCAGCCAGCTCGATCCTCAGCATCGGCTGCCCTCAGAAACCGTACTTGAGTCTCCGAAGTTCGAAGGCCTGCCTGCCTCCCTCCAGGACTTCCTCGACCAGGTCGCGTACGGGCTGGCCGTCAATGGAGCCCATGTGTTCGTGAGGGATCTCGGCTCGCCCCTGGCCCGCCTCACCCGAGGCTCTCAGACCCACGATCAGCTCAGCATCCCCAAGCACAGGTATGTTGGCGTTGTGGGTCGCGAAGATGAACTGCCGGCGGCGCTTCTCCTCGCGCATCTTGGGCACGACCCCCTCGGTAATGAAGCGATTGTCGAGGTCATCCTCTGGCTGGTCCACGACGAGCGGCGCATCAGACTCCAAGAGCAGGAGCAACAACACGGCGGTTGCTTTCTGTCCAGTGGATAATTCGCTGAGTTCCTGCCATGTCGGGGGCTGGTCTTCACCGGCCACGTTCAACTCGATTCTTGTCGTGGGAGAGAGATCGAGCTCCTCGATTTGCATCACCACCTCTATCGATGACTGCGTCAGTCGATCCGCCTGGGCAGACGGGATACTAAATTTCTGCACCAGCGTGTCACGACCAGCGCGCATCGAGGCCGCGAACTCCTTCAAAGACAGGTCTTGTCGACGCCGCAGCGCCTCGATCGCCTCAGACAAGCGTCCTGGCACGTGCTCACCCAAGAGCCCCAAAAGTGGCTCTCGGTTTCCCGCAAACGCTACCTGTACGCGAACTCGGTCGGCCAATTGCCGCGTAACCTTTTTTGCAGCACGCTCAAGCTGTCTAAATTCAGCGGCCGTCACATCTTCCCACTCAGCGAGGAGGTTGCGCCGCTGTTCATCAAGGTCATTGGTATCCCGCTGCAAGCTCTCCTGACGATCCCTCAACGGGCGGAGCTCCTCGATCTGGTGCCGTAGGCGGATAAATTCCTCCCCGTCAACTTTTGACTTCTGGAGATCCCGGAGAATCTTTTCATAGGCAGCTTGAACTGCCCGCTTACGCTCATCCCAACGGCCGCGAACCGCACCCAGGCCTTGCTCCGCCCCTTCCAGGATCTGGGTCATCTGGGTCGCGAGGTTCTCCAGCTGCCGACTCAGGCGCTCAAGGACCTCGCTCGCCTGGGCGATCACCGCCTTACCCGGCAGGGTCTCGAGCGCTTTGGGAGAAAGGAAGGTTCGGTCTATCGGCAGCTCGCGCCGGAGCTGTTCGAGCACCTGTCGGAACGGGGAGACGCGCTCCGAGGCGGATTTGAGAAGGCGCTCCTCCCGCACAAGAACACTCTGCTCCTTGAGCCGTTCTTCCAGCCCGGCGTCCTCGAAGCGCTTGAGCGCCTCCTCCAGCGCAGGCAACGAAGCCAATCGCTCCTCGACCAGCTTCTGTTCCTTCCGGACGTCGAGGACTCGGTTACGAGAACGTTCAAGTTCACGTTTCAGATCGCTCTTCCGCCTCACTAGGGCCGGCTCACTCTCCACGAATCGCTCGAGGAGTCTCGTGAGCTTCTCCGGGCTCTTTGTAAGCTCGGACAGCTCGTGCTGGCCGTAGACTTCGACGCCCGGGAGAATATCCCCAGATGTTACTGGCAGCACCTTCCCCGACTCGTCCCGCACCACCGAGGGGTTCGGCACAGTCCGCTCGATCAGATACTCATGTTCCGTCGGTCGGTGTGAGCGAACCAGCAATGAAATCTTCGTACCGCTCCGTAGCACCTGGCGAAGAATCCCCTCGTGCGCCCTTCGAGCTTCCTCCCCAAGAGGTTCGAGGCCAAGGACATAGCGCACGCTCTCGACCGCGGTGGACTTGCCAGCACCTCGACCGCCGATCAGGACGTTGAGGTTCTCACTGAAGTGAATCGCGGCTCCGTCCAGAAAGCCGCCCTGCCACGCCAGCGCCACAAATTCCGCGTGCTCGTCAGGAGCCGGATCGCTAGCAAGGCGGACGCGCGATTCTGGATCGAGGAACGCCTGCCGAAGTCCTTCGACCGATACCTCAGACATCTTGATCCAGCACGACGCCCCGGGCTTGGACAGATCATCCGGTCCGTTCACATCCTGGGCGTTAATGACCGCGACGGGCCGCTCTAGGCGATAGTCGGCGTTCTTGTTCTCGAGGATCGGACGCAGATTCACCGGGGCGTCACGAACTGGACCGGGAAGAGAACCGGCGAGCAGGTGGGGCGACCGCCAAGCATTCATCGCTGCTTGGCCCTTGAGCGTGACCAACAGCCCCCCTTCTGAGGCCACATGCGCCGCAACGCACACCGCCCCCCATCCCCGTGCCTCCTTCAGGAATTCCTCGACGTCATATCTGCCGATTGGCGAGCCGCTCCGATCTTCGTGGATTCCGCATGCGCCTAGAATTCGCTCGAGGTACTCGACGTCTCGATCGAGATCAAACAAGCACAGGAAGTGAACGCCCTCCTTCGTCACGGCCTCGAATCCGGGAAAGACGTGAAGCCCGGCCGCTTTCGCCGCGCTCCACAGGCCCTCCGCAGTCCGCACCCGATAGTGGTCCGTGACCGCAATCACCTCAATGCCGAGCTCGTGACACTTTTGGAGGATCGCAGCGTTATAGGTCGCCTCGTCAGGGAACGGCGTCGCCCGCTTCTGGCGTCGCACGTAGTCGAACGGATTCACCTGTAGGGCGCATCGGTAGAACCTTGCCCCACTCGGTAATTTCAGCGCGGCCCGGATCGGATCGTCCTGTCTCACGCTCGTCCTCCGTATGGGGGCGAGTCCTCTCGCACGTGCATCGGCCCGGTGAGTGCGTCGATACCGAGCCAATAGTGCTCGACTTTCTTGACCTCGTGCCACGGGAACCTCGCCGGGTCCTTGATGGGCTCCTGGAGTGCCGGCGTGGTGTCGCAATGGGTCACGACGTAGAGCCAGTAGCAGTCGCGGCGATCCTCGGCGACGCGACGCTCGTGCTCGATCGCGACACGCATCGCGGTAGCCTCCGTCTCGGGGTCCGAGCGCAGCCGCTTGATCTCGGGCTTCGCGGCCTCCGGATGCGGGAACACGAGCGCGCTGGCGATCCGCTCGACGTCCTGGAGCGAGAGCGCGCGTTCGCGGCCGAGATCCTCTCGCCGCCGCTCGCGTCGTTGCAGCAGGGCCGACTGGCGTTCTTCCGCCTGGGCGAGGTTGCCGGCCGCTCCTTCCACGCCGCGTTCCTTCTCCTCCATGAGGCGGCCGATCAACCGGTCCTCGCGCTCGATCAGCTCGGTGAGCGACAGCTCGACGTGCGTGGCGATCCGGTCAATCTCCGCTGTCCGCTCCGTCTGGACCTCCTCGAGGAAGGGCTGGAGTGCCTCGTGGTGTAGCCAGCTCAGCGGCTCCGACTCCGAGGCCACCGCAGGGGCCTCTGCGGGCGACGGCGCCGGCTGGAGATTGCCGAAGACGCCGACCTCATGGAGCCTCGGCTCCGCCCCCTGAGATAGCCGAACGACGAACAGACGCTCATGGATGACCGTCCCGAGTCCGTCCACCACCCGCGCGCGATAGACGTCGAGCCGAGCCGGCGTCGTGGCCTCCAAGTCGTAAAAGCGCGCTCCACGGGCGAAGTCCGGCCTTGCTTGGGTGAGGACGTGACGCCGGAGCGCTTCGAAGAGCGGGTGGCCCGGCGTCACCCACTCGAGGTGCTCGACCTCCGCGGTGTCGCGATCGGTCGAAACCCGGGGATAGCGGGCGACGAGGGGCGGAAGCCGCCAGTCCGGGTCGCGCTCGTACTGCCGCAGGCCGCTGGGCACCGCTGCGGGATCGAACGTGTGAGGCAACGCCCTGACCTCGCGCAGCGTCATCGGCACGCGTGGCGCGGCGTCCCGCAGAAACCGGGCGATCGTCTCGGGCACCATGCGCCGCTCTTGTGCCCGCGCCCGCCGCTCGATGAGCATCTCCATATTCAGCTTCTTCGACGCAAGCCCCACAAGCGCGTTCCGGCAGATGGCGCGGAAGCTCTCTTCGTTCACGTTTCGTAGCATGCGCTCTTCGAGGTCCTGCTC
>CAYJWN010000090.1:0-6311 GCA_964373835.1 uncultured Planctomycetales bacterium | reverse complement strand
ACAACAGCGAGCACGGGCATTATGGGATGACAAGGTTGCACGGTTGACGAAGCGAACTATCGGGCAGACGCAGCAGATCAGATTACGTGAAGTCACTAACCCTGAACCGTTAAGGGGCCAACATGTATTCGTGGATCGCGGTAATCTTCTGCGAGCTATTGGCCGCGCCTTGCAAGAAGGCCCTCAGCGATTTGCGTTCCGTCATCAAGGCGGGTCTCCTGGGTTCAGGCGGCTTCGATACCTTCGCAAGGGCAGCGCTGAGCGGATCACGATTGAAATTCTCGCCAAGCGTTACATGGTCTGGCGATATATGGGCGGTAAATCTGGGCGCAAGGCGCTGCGCGCATTTCTCCGTGAGGAGGTTGGTCACATCGATACGGAGATCAAGAAGGCCATCGGGAAGGAGAATTGCATAGACGAAATTCCGACTGACCTCGACATCGATTATGTCCATAAGTGCTTGAAACGCTGGGGGTTAATCAACTAAGCCAACCTCGGTCACGGACAAACAAGCCTGCCTGAGTGTCCGTGATCTCTGTGCAAGAACCCCTTACACTGCCCGAAGGTAGTTCACGTCGGTCTTTCTTGTTTGTTGCTAGACGGAGAGCGTTCCCGCATGATTGGCTCGAAACAATTCTGCACGACCTCAATTCACCTCAGCTCGGCGATCTTAACCTTAATTCCATGCGCTGCACTTGCTGAGGTATCTGGCACCTCTCCTGTTGACGGGAAGAAACTCATCACACTTTCCTTCCCTGCTGACCAAGAACAAGCCGTTGGCGAGCTGGTAGAGAAATTCCATGCTCGGATGCTCACGGTTCCCCTCTATGGATTTAACAGAGCGATCAATCTCCTTCGTGACCGCTTATTGCAACGAGAGCGGAGCCATGCCATTGACGGGGGCCACCTGCAAGGTCATGCCTCAGTTTGATAAGCAGTTTCTCGAAGAAGGCCAAGCGATTTGGGAGAAGCGAGCTGGGCGGCCACTCGCGTTGATGGAGATCGACGAAGCGGCTCGCAACTTGGTCGGCTACTTCGACCTTCTGGCGCGGTGGTTCGCCGAAGAAGGCAAACTGACGTTGACGGAAACCGATCAACATGACCAACAGTAGTTCTCCGTGGAATCACGAAGCCGAAGCCGCTGCCTTAGGCGTCATCTTACGCAGTGAAGCTGACCTCGATGAGCTGAAGGATGAACTTCATGTTGACGATTTCCATGATCCCCGACATCGAGCTATTTACAGCGCCATCGCAGAACTGAGTCAACGAGGCGTCGCAGTTGATCTGGTGACGGTTTACGATGCGTTACGATCTGGGGCCGGAACTCGACAGGTTGACGCGAGCTATCTTGCAGGTTTATGCGAGGCTGCGCCTGTACCCTCTCATTTCCCCCATTATCTGAACATTCTCAGGCGAGATGCGAGTCGGAGGAAATGTCTTGAAGCCATTCGGCGCTTCGAAACCTCCCTGAGCCAGCCCAATCAGGAAGGCGAAGTACATGCCACAGACCAGCTCATTCAAGAACTGAGCCGCATCCACCAGGCTGAACACCCCGCTCCGTCGAAATGGCAGACAGCCGCTGAGGTGGTGAACGCCCAACAAATCTCAGTTGGGTGGCTGTGGGAACGCTTCTTGGCGCGTGGACACCTCACCTTGCTCTCGGCCAAGCCGAAAACCGGCAAGACAACACTGGTCTTTCACTTTCTCTCGGCGCTCCTCAACAACCAGCCGTTTCTTGACCAAGCCACCGTCCAGAGCGGCAAGGTGTTGCTATGTACGGAAGAAGGCCCCGCCTTGCTCAAGCGACGGCTGGAACGCCTGGGGCTGAGTAGGGATGACCTGCTCATTCTTCCCCGATCTGCTCTGACCGGTTGGGCCGACACGCTGCAACAACTCCACCAAGCCGCCCGCCAGGGTGTCTGCCTTGCCATCATTGACACGCTGGCTGCGTTTTGGAACGTGGAGGACGAAAACGACGCGCCAAAGGCAGGAGCGGCCCTGCTGCCGCTACAAATGCTCGTCCAACGGCACGGAATCGCCGTCCTGCTGGTGCATCACCTCCGTAAAACCCCTGGGGAGGAGGGCACGGCGCATCGTGGCTCCGGTGCAATCGTGGCGACGGTGGACGTGGCGCTTGAGATGAGCCGTGATCCTCAACGACCTAACCGGCGGAAGCTCACCGCCCTCTCTCGGTTCGATGAGACACCCCAACAGTTGATTATCGAGCGGGAGGGAGGGGTTTACCAGTCGAAGGGGTCACCGGAGGCGGTGAGCCGTGCCGAGGTCAAGGAACAGGTCATGAACGCTCTGCCAGGCCCCGATGAGGAGCCAATTGACCGTGACGCCTTGCTAGAGCAATTAGACCCCAAGCCCTCCGTTTCCCTGCTCAAGGAAGTCCTGAGGGTGTTGGCGGAGAATGAGCGGCTGGCTGAGCGGCTGGGGGCCGGCAAGAAGGGCGATCCCTACCGCTACCGGAGGGCCGATAATTCCCATTCGGCCACACCTAAAGACTCATACGTGGCCGAATCGAATACTGGCCCCCAGCTAGGGGCTAGAGCCAGCACCGTTGGAAGATTGGGAGCAGGGGCAAAACAAGCGGTGGAGCTGATTCAACAGGTCTTTCCTGGAACGGCAGTCTGTGATGGAGCGCCTTAAACGCCGGATATACCAGTTAGAACAAGAAGTGGCTCGGCACACGCTCAACAAGACACTTCACCCAGGAGAGGCTTGCGGCAGCCTCGCCCTTGAGGATTTGCTACCGGGGCTCGTGGATATGGAACGCAGGCGACTTTCGGGGAACGGGAGTCAACATACGACGGATCAGGCTGAACCAGACCAAAACAGACTATGAACGCAGAACCCGAAGCACAGTTGAGCGCACGGCAGGAACGGGCCATTGTCGAGATTCTGGCCGCGCCAAGCCTCGAAGAAGCCCGCCGGAGGGTTCACGCCTCCAAGTGCGCTTTCTATGGCTGGCTGAAGGACGCGGCGTTCCAAGCGGAGCTAAAGCGTCGACGAGTCGCTGTCGTTTCTGACGCTATCGAACGCCTTCGGGCTGGGATGGCGAAGGCGGTAGCCAAGCTCCTCAGCCTCATGGATAATGGTAGGGAGCAAACGCAGCTCCGATCTGCGCAAACCATCCTCGATCAGGGCTTGAAAGCCAAGGAACTCGAAGAACTGGAGGAACGGTTAAGTGCCCTGGAGTCGGTTGTCTTACAGCGTCGAGGTAGACGATGAAGGTGGAAGAACGAATCGAGCGCCTTGAGCAAGCCGTTGCGCCGCAGAAGAACCCCGTCCAGGTCATTTACTGCGGCCCAGATGGTGAACCCCTACCGTGCCGCCACGGGCGCCCTTACATGACAGTTCCAAAGGGACAGCTCCAAGTTGTCCAGATCATCAGCGACTCGCCGCCCCCGGAACCGCCTTCTTGCGCCTGTGGGACAGACGGCCTCTCTACGTAACGTGATATGGTAACAGTCAAATGGTGGGCTACAGTCTGAGAAGCTCTGATAGACTGATACCGAAGGCCTGAGCGATTCGATCAAGGGTAACAAGGCGCACACCGCATGGTTGACTACTTTCAAGACGCTGGACGTGTTTCTCGCTGATCTCGGCGAGTTCTGCCAGGCGTTCCTGCGTGATCCGGTGGCGCTTGCGGAGGTACTTGAGACGGTGGGCGAATCGCACACTGATATCAGCCATAATGCCGCCATCGTGCCACCACCCCGCATACTTGACCACCACACATGCGAGGGCCTACAATAGACTGGCTTCCTGGAGGCGTGGCTACTCATAGTCCGTCGCTAGCCTACAATGGTTTTCAAAGCCGAGAGCATGAAGACCTTCAACCGCCTTTGGTCTGCGCAGACTCGCCCGCTGGGGTTCAGCTCTCGGCTTCCCCGGCGGGCGTTTGCTTTGTAAGAAACGGAGGTGCGCGATGTGGAGGTGGGCCATGAAGCGACTGTTTCTCCAGTCGGTGCTACTAATCTTCTGCATTTCGGGTTGCGCCTCGACGCCAGAGTCGCGTGCTCGCATGCAATATTTCTTCGACTCCCTGGCAAAGATCGCGGCCACAACTGCAAACCCCAATACCGAAGCGGGATCATCCATGCACACACTTGCCCAGCAACGTCTCCTCGATACGGCGAATCGTCAGTGGGCTTCACAATACACTGAACTCGATCAGGCTTATCAAGCAGGCGAAATGACCTATCCCGAATACCTCCAAGCGCGGCAAAACCTTCAAGCGCAAGAACTCCAATGGCGAAATAATGTGGTGCAAGCTGCGCAGGAATCCAATCGGCAGAAGCTCATGCAACAACAGATCATCAACCAACGAATGCGTTCCTTGAGTCCAATCAACACCAACTGCTACCAAATCGGCAACCAGATAAGCTGTCAGAGCAATTGACGCATGATCCGTACCGTGCGTGAAGGAACGAGGAGGTGCGCGATGCACTGGTTTAATTCTCGTAGATGCAGGCGGAACAGCGTCATTGCCGTACTGTTGCTATTTCTGAACGCTCCTTCAGTCCATGCTGAAGATGGGACTTATGACGCGACAGTCACGACGGACAGCGGCAGTTATACCGTGCCTGTCGAGGTAGAGGATGGTGAGGTGACCTACGTCCACTGGCCAAATGGCGGCGATATGCACGTCTATGGAGCAGAGATAGAAAACGGCGAAGCGAGCGGTTATAACTCGCGTGGAGAAAGCATCAGTATTGCGGTGGATGGCTACGAGCCGGAAGGAGATGAAGAATGAGACACGCGATGCGCTGGCCCTTGCTTGTCCTATCGATCCTTCTGAGCGTCAGTCCCATTGTGGAGGCTAGGAGCAGACGCTCTAGCGGAGGGATTACCTCTGTCCGACCCTCTATCACTCGTAGTGGAACCTACCGACAGGGCCATTTCCGCACTAGCCCGAATCGAACCAAGATTGACAACTGGAGCACGAAGGGCAACATCAATCCTCTCACAGGAAAGAAGGGATCGAGAAACCCCTGGTGAAATGCCGCTCCTTTAGGGAGCGCGGGTGAAACGGATGAAATACTCGGTGAGCCGCTGGATCACCGCCATTAGCATGTTATTACTCGGCTTAGCATCGTGCATCTGGGCTGTGTCTCAATGGCGTGCGCAGGCTCTCCGATCAGAGCAGTGGAACCAAAACCACTCACTGAAAGTCCAAGAACACCAACTTAGAGAGCGCGAGCTTGAAGAAAAACTCACGCAACAGGCCCGCGCTGAAGAACAACGGATTGTAGCGGTTCAAGAACAACTTCGAGCGCAATGTCAGAAGGAAGCTGAGGACTGGGGTCAAATTGCCATGCAGATTGCTTTGAAGGTCGGTGGAGATTGGGCAACGAAACCGGACACAAATCCGAGAGCCCAGGCTGAACAAGCATATCACGAGTGCCTACAGCGCGTCGGGCTAGAGAACTGAATAGAGAGGTGCTGAATGGTTGGCATGAGGACAACGTTGATTGTGTTCTTCTGTCTGTCACTACTTGGGTGCGCTACCACTTCTAGAGTCGGCCAACGTCTTACTCTGGGTATGACGACCAACGAAGTGCTAAAGACATGTGGCCAACCATTCTCACGAAATGCATTTAAGGATTCAGATGGGAACACCCTTGAAGAATGGGTTTATCGAGAGACTACCTGGGATGACGCCGGTTGGAGTTGGGATAGAACCTTAATTAACACGGTCGTTAAGGTTAAGAATGGTAGGGTTGAAGCATTCGGTAAGGAGGGCGAAAGATACAAGACAAAGAATCCTATGGGAACCAATGTAAACATCGACACTACTGTGCATCAGGAACCAAGCACAATCCGCTGAGAAATACCTGTCAGGAAATGAAATCCATTATCTACGCCCGTGTGTCGAGCAAGGAGCAGGAGGAGGAAGGTTTCTCCATTCCGGCTCAACTCAAGCTGCTCAAGGACTACGCGCAGAAGCACGGGTTTGAGATCGTGCGGGAGTTTGTGGACGTGGAGACCGCGAAGCAAGCGGGCAGGACTAACTTCACGGAGATGGTGCGGTTCCTTCAAGACCGCCCTGAAGTCAAAGCCATCCTCTGCGAGAAAACCGACCGTCTGTATCGCAACATCAGAGATTGGGTGACGATTGACGACTTGGGCCTTGAAATCCACTTCGCCAAAGAAGGCGAGATCGTCAGCAAGGACTCCCGCTCCGCGCAGAAGTTCATGCACGGTATCCGGGTGCTCATGGCGAAGAACTACGTGGACAACCTCTCCGAGGAAGTCATCAAGGGCATGACCGAGAAGGCGGAGCAGGGCCACTTCCCCTC
>CAYJWN010000089.1:0-6328 GCA_964373835.1 uncultured Planctomycetales bacterium | reverse complement strand
CTCATGAGCCTCGTGCAGACCCTGGCGCTGCAAGGCCGCGCCATCGGGGAGACGCTGCAGACCGCCTATCTGCGGCATCGGCACGGCGATCCGACGCCCGTCGTGGTCTCACAGAGCTAAACAATTACAATTTACCTGAACTCCAGGACGGCTTGAACTCGACTCGAAATCTCCTTTCTAATTTTTGGACCAATTGTGCCGAGCTGTCGAACGGCCAGTTTCTTTTCTAAGCAATGAATTTTCTCTGTTCTAAATACCGACGCTTTCTTCAGACCTGTTGCGGCAAATTCAGGGTGGGTTTGATCGAGGGGGAAATCGGTCGGTTTTTGATTAGAGACACCAGTAGTAATCGCCATAAAGATAGCGTCTGGTCCTTGGGTCAGTTGCTGAGTTGAAGAAATAACCAGCGCTGGTCTTACTTTAGAGTTCGTAAGATCAGTAAAAGGAAAAAGTATAAGAACAACGTCCCCCGAAGTCATAAGGGAGAGCCATCCTCAACTGTATAAACATCTTCTTCGGGACTCTCCCAGAAGGCAAACGCTCCGCTTTTCTCGACGAGGTACAATAGCTCCTCATCTGTTGCCTCAACCAGAGGAATAACCACAGCGATCTCAGCAGAGATGGTGAAGTAAGAATAGGCTACTTCTGTTCCCACTTCCTCATACTGCGGAGTGTCTTGATCTATGGTCTTTGAGAATGTCACTAACGGTTCGGCTACTACCATCGCTTAGCCCGTCTTTTGACTTACTGTGAACTTCCTTGTAACGATGATCTTATCGTCACAATAGAAGTCGAAATCATGCATTCCGACCTTATTAAAAACAACCCCTTTGAGGACAAAATTAAGATCAACAACCTGATTCGGATTATCGAACTTAATGTCGCCCTTTAATTCAAAGACCCTCTCATTGCTCTCTCTGTGGCGGCACTCTAGCCTAGACTGGTAGACTCCATTGCCATCTGTGAGGGAGACAAAAACATGAAGCTCTGGATGCCTGAATGGAATCTTCTGGGCACCAATATTACTGAAGATGCCAACGAGAGTCTTCTTATGTGTCTCTCTGTCATCTATGACAGCGTCACAGACGATGAGAGCAAGTGGAGTTGGTTTGCCAGCGCCCATCGGAGTCATGAAGTATATCCTAATGCCTTATGAGAAACAAGTAGTTGCGACTCCAAATCCTACTTAAGGATACCTCATTTGAGATATAAAAACGTGGCGAAGATCAGTTTAAGACACTACCCGCACCGATGGGAAGGTTTGATCGTTGGCACGAAATATGCTATAGTTGCAACAACTTTAGCCCTCCCATGGCCCTTCAGGCGAAACAGACCATTCAACAACGATTGATGCTGGCGCCAAACGTCACGTTGGCGCTGGAAATCCTTCGGATGCCCACAATGGAGCTTCGGGCGTTCCTTGAGCACCAGCTTGAAGAAAACCCGCTGTTAGAACTGGACGAATCCGACGCCCAGGAGCAAGAGGCTCAAGAAGCGTCAAACGGAACAGAGGAAGCTCCCGACTCACCCGGCTTGGATGAAGAGTGGCTGTCCCACTGGCGCACGGGAGCCGAACGCGAGGAGCCGGATGAGGAGGACGGCGCGGATGACCGGTTCCGCGACCAGCGCCTGGCCACCGCGGAATCGCTGCATGAATCGCTCCTGCGGCAGTTAGGCTGCCAGCGGCTTCCCGAGGAGAGCCGGCGCCTGGGGGAAGCGATGATCCCCCACCTGAATGAGCACGGCTACATCGAGACGCCGCTAGAGGAGCTGGCCGCCCAGACCGGCGCAAGCCTCGAACAGGTGGGGGCGGCCCTCCGGCTGATTCAGCGGATGGACCCGCCCGGTGTCGGAGCGCGCGACCTGCGTGAGTGCCTGATGCTGCAGTTGGAGCAGGCTGACGCCTCCGACAGCCTGGCCTACCATATCCTCACAGACCACTTTCAGCTCTTCGTGAGCAACCGCCTCGGCGCACTGGCACGCGCCATCGGCGCCTCGGCAGAACAGGTCGCGCGAGCGTGTGCCCAGCTGAAACGGCTCGACCCTCGGCCGGGCCGCGCCTTCGCCGGGACCTTGCCCCCCGCCGTCGTTCCGGATCTCATCATCCGCCATCAGGAACAACACTATGACGTGGAGCTCAACGACCAGGAGATCCCCCGCGTCAGCGTGAGCCGCGCCTACTATCGAATGTTGAAGGACCCCCGCACCCCCAGCGACGCGAAGGAATTCCTGGCGAACACATTCAGGAAGACCGCCTGGCTCATCAAAGCGATCGACGAACGCAACGCCACGCTGCTCTCAATCGCCCGCTGCCTGATCAGCCTCCAGTGCGACTTTTTGATGCACGGCCCCAGGGCGCTCAAGCCGCTGACGCAATCCCAGGTCGCCGGCCTCATCGGCCGCCACCCCTCGACTGTCAGCCGCGCCATCTCCGGCAAGACCATCGACACGCCGTGCGGGGTCTTTCGTCTGGAAGACTTTTTTGCCAGCGGCGTCCCTCAAACCGACGAGACCGACAGCGTATCGGATGCGACGATCAAAGCGGAGATCCGGTGCCTCATCGCCGAAGAGGTCCCGCAGGCGCCGCTGAGCGACGCCGAGCTCGCCCTGCGCCTCGCCCAACGCAACATCTCGGTCGCCCGCCGCACGATCGCCAAATACCGCACCGCGCTCAAGATCCTTCCCGCGCACCTTCGTAAGTATCGATAACCGCCCCAGTCGAGTCCATAGTCGGTAGTCCGTAGACCGTAGCCAGACCCCGTTTGGCTAGAACTGGTTTCATAAACCCTGCATGGATTACAGTGATTCAGAACATGATTACAGTGATAGGGCGTTCCCGACGCAGTATCACCGTCATCTCAGTTCAAAATCACCGTAATCACTGCTTACCGGCATTTATGAAACGGGTTCTACGGACTATGGACTGATGAGTTACGAGGGCTGAGGGGTGGAGAAAGCCGCACGGACGGCGGCGAGGGAGGCGCCGGCAAGATCCAGCAGCCGCTTCAGCAGTTCCACATGCTCTTGGGTGAAGCGTTTGCCCGGCGTGGTGCTGCGCAGGTTTAACACACCGATCGGCTCTTGAGCCGCTTCCAGGGTGAGCGGCGCGACAATCGAAGAGACGAGGTCGCTGCGGCGCATGCGGCTTCTGAGGCGGGCATCCTGCGTCTGGTCATCCACCGTTAAAATCGTCCGCTCGGCGATGGCCAAGCCCGCAATCCCCTCTCCACGCTGGAGGCGGGTGCTCCTCACCACCTGATCGCTCAAGCCCTGGGCCGCTCGGATGCGCAGCGCGCCGTCCTGCGCGTCACAGGTCATCACCGAGCCCCCGTCCGCCCGCGTGGCGATGGCGGCGGCCTCGAGGAGCGACTGCAGGATGCGATCGCGCTGCTCGTGCGCCGCGGGCGACTCCGCTTGAACCGCAGGAGCGACCGCGGCCAATGCCTTCGCCTGATAGACGCACTGCGCCAGCGACGTGCCCACCTCTTCCAGCAGCCCGAGCACCGAGCGGATCCCGGCGAAGGTGAACAGCTTCAGGGAGAGCATCAGCGGCCACAGGACGGCGCCGTCCAATCCCATCGCGTTCACGCGCTGGCGAAACTGCAGCTCATCTTCACGGACGCCGACCACGACGGGCCCCACGACGAAGTACGCGATGATCCGCTCAGAGCTGACCCGGATCGGCGCGACCGCATAGGTCGCCCCCAGCGCGGTGGTGAGGCTGGTGCTCTCCTGCGGCAGCGGCTGCAGAGGCAGGAGCTGCTCCAGCTCCTGCCCGGCCTGCAGCAACGAAATGGTCTGATCGTTCAGGAGGCTGGACGGCCAGCTTGGCCGGACGAGAAGCCGACGGGAGGGACCGAGCGTTCGAAGGGGAACCCCTAACACACGGGCAACATGATCCTGGAGACGCTCCCACCGGGATGCCTCCACCAGATCCAGCAGAGCCGGATGCGGCTCTGCGGTCGCGTCACTTTCCATACGTCCGCTTGTCACTCACACCTACTGCGACGAGGCGTCAATCCCCAGTTGTCGGATTTTGTGGTAGAGGGTGGAGCGGTGAATGCCGAGCCGTTTCGCCGCTTCGGAGCGGTTCCAGCGGACCTCGGCCAGGACTTTCACAATCAGATCGCGCTCCGGCATCTTGAGCGCTTCCTTGAGCGCCACCGGGCCCGCCGCGTGATTGGACGACTCGGCCGTCTTGACCTCTTCCTCCTGATCATCCACCGCCATGGCGGTGGCATCCGAGTGAAACCGCAGCTCTTCAGGCAGGTCTTCCAGATCGAGCTTGGCATGCTTGGCCAGAATCACCGCCCGATCGATGACATTTTCCAGTTCGCGGACGTTGCCCGGCCAGCGGTGGCTCATGAGGACGCGCATCGCTTCCTCGGTGATGCCGTTGATCGCCTTGCCCATCGCCTTGGAGCTGCGCTCAATAAAATGCTCAACCAGAAGCGGCAGGTCCCCTTTGCGCTCCCGCAGGGGCGGCAGGCGCAGGGGGATGACGTGGAGCCGGTAGTAGAGATCCTCGCGGAACTTGTTCTGCTTCACCAAGTCCAGCAGCTTCCGGTTGGTGGCGGCGATGATGCGCACATCCACCCGCACCGTGCGGGTGTCGCCGACCCGCTCGTACAACCGATCCTGGATCACCCGAAGCAATTTGACCTGCAGCGCCGGCGTGAACGCATCGATCTCGTCCAACAGGACGGTCCCGCCATCCGCCAGCTCAAAGCGTCCCTGCTTGTCACGAATGGCGCCGGTGAACGATCCCTTCACATGGCCGAAGAGCTCGCTCTCCAGCAGCGTTTCCGGCAGCGCCCCGCAGCTGATCTCGACGAAGGGATGGTTGCGCCGCTTCGGATCGGCCCGGTGGATCGCCTGCGCGACGATGCGCTTGCCGGTGCCGCTTTCGCCTTCCAAGAGCACCGTCGCGGAGCTGGCGGCCACCGAGTGGATGGTCGCGAAGAGCTTCTTGATCGCCGCATCCTCGCCGATGATGCCGGTAAACGGATCTTCGAGCGTGTCGGTGGGGGGCGCGTACTGGCTGAGCGCGCGCTGGATGGTCGCTTCCAGCTCCTCCGGGTGGATCGGCTTGGTCAGGTAATCGAAGGCGCCCTCACGGATCGCCTCCACCGCGGAGGTGATCGTGCCGAAGCCGGTGATCAGCACCACGTTGACATCCGGATAGTTACGCCTGATGTGGCTGAGGAGGCTCATGCCGTCCACCTGCGGCATCTTCCAGTCCGTCAGGACGAGCTGAAACTCGCGGCGCTTGAGATGATCGATCGCCTCCGTCCCGTCGGAGGCCATCTCCACCTCGAAGCGCTGCCCGCGCAGCATCTCGTAGAGCGACCCGCGGATCAGCGGATCGTCATCCACGACGAGGATGCGGTTACGATCCATTGGACTGAGCCTCCACGGGGGCCGCCGGCACATGGATGCGAAACGTGGTGCCGACGCCCACGCGACTGCTGAACTCAATGGTGCCTCCTGAACGTTCCACGACCTCTTTGGCGATGATGAGACCTAAGCCGGTCCCCTGATGGATCGGTTTGGTGGAGAAAAACGGCTCAAAGATCCGTGTGCGGATCTCCTCGGGAATGCCCGCTCCGGTGTCCTCGACGTCCACGTCCACGTGCCCTTCGCTGGTGCGGGTGGTGATGGCTAAGGTGCCGCCTCGCGGCATGGCGTCGAAGGCGTTTTTGATCAGGTTCACGATGGCATGCTGCAGCCCGCCGTCCAGGACCGCCGGCAGCTTGTCATCGAACTGCTTCACCACTTGTACCTGCTGAAACTTGGCCCGGTGGTGCACCAACAGTAGCGAGTCCTCCACCAGCTTGTTCAGATCGGCCACCCGGTTGACCGGCGTCGTGACCTGCCGGGAGAACTCCAGGAACGCCTTGACCGCCCGCACCATCCGGTCCAACCCTTCCTTCACATGAATGAGGTACTCGCGGACCGGCGAGTCGCCCGTCAGCTGCTCAAGCGCCAGGTGGGTGTAGCGCAGCACGCCGTCCAGCGGGCTGTTCAGCTCATGGGCGATCCCGCGCGCCAGCTTGCCGATGGAGGCCTGGTATTCCGCCCGGTGGAGCCGCTGCTCAAGCGTCGCGACTTCGGTGGCTTCCACAATCGTTAAGAGCACGCCGCGTGCCTGTTCCGCGCCATCGGGCACGTAGGCGGCGCACACGCGCAGGCGTTTCTTCTCTGGGCCCGGCACGTCAAAATCAATGGACTCAAAGGTGGATTGGGCGCCGACAAATGAGGGCAGGCTGGCGTACAGCGTGGTGCTCTTCCAGGTTGGCAGGACGTCGGCCAGCGGCTGCCCGACCGA
>CAYJWN010000088.1:0-6333 GCA_964373835.1 uncultured Planctomycetales bacterium | reverse complement strand
TCGACTTAATCTCCGTGCCTTTGAGCTCGATGCCGGTCTCGAACGTCTGCAGGATCTCGTAGTCGCGGCCGGCTTTGTGGTTGGTGGCGAAGACCGGCTGGGAGTCTTTGGCCTTCGCCATGAGCGCTAGCGCTTCTGGAGGACGCTGATCATCCGCCACGAGAGGCAGGCCAAATCGAACGGCGTGGCGAGGTCGAACTCCGAATGCGTGCTGAGGATCGTGAACGCCCCCGAGGCCTCCACCAGCGCGCTGAACTCCTGCGGCATCAAGAGGCGGGTCCGCGTCGCGCCGCCGCGGATTTCCTTCGTGGTCCCGTTCTCGTGCACTTCGAAGACCAGCTCATCCTCGAAGGTCTGCGTGATCGGGTCGATGGTGTCCGGGTGCTGGAGGTAGAATACCCGGACCGTCGTCTCGCCCTCCGTCTGCTCCCACTGGTGGATCTCGTTGCCGATCTGATCCCAGCGGCTCGGCACCCAGAAGTCGGTCAGGTAGAGTCCTCCCGGCGAGAGCCGCGCGGCCACCGCGCGCAGATGGGCGATGATCTCCTTGTTGGTGAGGAGAAAGCGGAAGGTATCCATGAAACAGTAGGCGGCGTCAACGGTCTCGGTGATCGTGAGGTGGCGCAGATTATCCACCGAAGCTGTGATCGGCAGGTGCGACTGGCGAGCTTGTTCGTGGACGAAGGCGACCATGTCGGGGCTGAGATCGATGCCGGTCATGTGGTACCCGCGTTTCGCCAGCGTGGTCAGATGGCGGCCTGCTCCGCAGCCGATATCCAACAGCCGTTTGGCACCTGCGTGACCGTACGCCTTCAGACACGCCTCGATGAAATCACACTCGGCCTCGGTGTTCCAGCGATAGCCGATCGCGTAGTAGCGGGGATACCGGTAGACTTCAGACGCGCTCATCAGGGCATGGATGAAAGGCTCGTTGACGTCGTCGGCAGCTCAAGACGCAGCAGAGCGGCGTTGAGGACCTGGCCGACCAGCTGGGCATAGGTCACCCCAAGATACTCGGCGAGAAGCCCCAGGCTGCCCGTGGGGTCACATGAGGGAAGCGGGTTGATTTCAAGGAAATAGAGCCTGCCTTGCTCATCGACGCGCAGATCCACCCGGGCCATGTCGCGGCAACGAAGCGCGTGAAACATCGTGACCGCCATCCGAGCCGCCGCAGCGTCCAGCTCGGCGGTCAGCGCGACCGGACACAGCCACTCGGCGGCGGATGAGGCCCCGACCACATGGCACGACAGCCGGCTCACCGGATCTAACGCCCGCTGAATCGCCGGCAGCGCCTGCGGCGCCTGGTTGCCGATGAGCAGCACCGTCAACTCGCCGTATGGAATGAACTGCTCCGCCAGACACGGTTGGCGCAGCCGCTCAAGGACCCACCCGACCCGCCGCTCAAGCGCGGTCATATCATGCACAATCGCCCCAGGGTCGATCCCCACGCCGGAGCCCTCATAGCGAGGCTTGATGATGAGCGGAAAGCCCAGCTCCCTCGCACGTGCACACATCGAGAGGCGGTCGATCATGCAGAAGGCCGGGGTGGCCACGCCGGACGCCTGCGCAAGTCGTTTGCTCATCACCTTGTCGAGGGCGAGCGCCTGCGTCGATGGGCCCGAGCCCACACATGGGATCCCCCATTGTTCGAGCAGCATGGGCACCCAGGCTTCCCGGCAGCGCCCGTGGCGTCCTTCGGCGATGTTGAACACGAGCTCCACCCCGTGCAGACGCGCCGGGTCGGCGAGGAGATCCTGCGCTCCGCCGAGCCGGAGCACGCGATGCCCCAGCGTGTGCAGCGCGTTTTCCAACGCCGCAATGGTCGCCGGCGGGTCAAACTCCGCCTGCCGCTCGTCGCCCGGGTCCGTCTGGAGATCGTACGTCAGTCCGATGTTCATTGTATGGACAAGTTGCTCGACGGCGAGAATGGTGCGGAGGGGGGGAGTTGAACCCCCACGGGTTGCCCCACGGGCTTCTGAGACCCGCGCGTCTGCCAGTTCCGCCACCTCCGCAGGAAGGTCAACAGTATAGCCAGCACCCTCATCTGCTGCAAGGCCGTCACCATGGTATAATCCTAGACGTTATGACTATTGCAGTCTACACCGAAGAGCTCCGCACCAAAGGGCGCGATGATGTCATCGACATCACGGGCCGCGTTCAAGCGGAGGTATCCAAAGCGAAGATCGGGCAGGGACTGGCGACGGTGTTTGTGACGGGCTCAACGGCGGGTGTCACGACGATCGAGTATGAGCCGGGGCTGGTGCGCGACCTTAAAGACGCGGTCCGGCGGCTCTTTCCGGAGAACCTCCGCTATGCGCACCATGAAGCGGCGGGGGATGACAACGGGTTTTCGCATCTGCGGGCATCCTTCATTGGGCCGTCACTCACTGTGCCCATTGCGAACGGCCGGCTTCAGCTTGGCACGTGGCAGCAGATCGTCCTCATCGATTTCGACGTCAGGCCGCGCAGCCGATCTTACGTCGTCCAACTGATCGGTGAGTGAGAAGTTAAAAGTCAAAACCTGAGTTTTGACTTTTCCTAGCGTCCGCTGCGGTAAGTCTGTGCGAGCCGCACGTACTTGGCCACCCAGCCTCGAATATAGCCGATATCGCGCGCGGTGAGCTTTCGCACTACACGGGCCGGCGCCCCAACCGCCAGGGTCCGCGGAGGGATGCGCGTTCCCTCCAGCACCACGCTGCCCGCCCCCACAATCGCCTCCGTGCCGATGCGTGAGCCGCTCAGCACGATGGCCCCGATACCGATCATAGCGCCGCGCTCAACGCGGCAGCCATGCAGGTTGGCATGGTGGCCGACGTGCACATGGTGGGCGATCAGGCAGGGACAGTCGTCGTCAACATGGAGGATGGAGCCGTCCTGGATGTTTGTCGCTTCCCCGATCTCGATGCGGTTGACGTCCCCGCGCAGGACGCACCCAAACCACACGCTGGCGTCTTTCGCCAGACGCACCCGCCCGATCACATCCGCCCCCGGTGCGACAAACGCGCTCGGATGGATCACCGGACGGACGCCCCGATAGGACAGAACCATGGTACTCACCCTCCGAAATTCAAAAGTCAAAACGCCTTTTGACTTTTACCTTGATCGAGGTAGTGTGTGATGATCGCCTGGCGGCGCGCCTCCAACACGTCGACCAGGTACGCGGTGTCCGCCGGGTTGCCGTACTGCCCGGCCAAGACCGCGGCGTCAATCTGCGCCCGCGACAGGCGGGCCAAGCGCCCGGCCATCCAGCGGGCGTCGTCGGCGTTCATCTCTTCAAACGCCAGATTCGGGGCGTAGGGCTTCCAGTGGTTCGGGTCGACGCGCGGTGAGAATAACCCCACGCTGGCGTCGCGTGGTTGCACGTGGGAATCGCAGCCGGAGCGGTGGAAGCCCAGCGTCACGAGCTCAAGCGCGGCTTCCTTCAGATCCACGATATTCGTCCAGCCGGCGCAGGGCGCTTTGGGCCCGCCCAGGCCTGCGTCGGCGCCCAGGGATGTCCCGAAATCAATGAGGTAGCCCTCGGTGCGCGTCCCGTTCCAGACCAGCAGCGAATTGTGATCCTTGGTGTCGATGTTATGCACCCACATGTAGGCCACTTTCAGCGCGCGGATGTCCGCGCAGTCGCGAAACCGTTTGAAGCTCGCCGGACCAAGGATCTCCCCTGCAAGGATCTTGCTCGCCGCGACCCGGACGGTCCCGTGTTGGATGCGGCCCTCAAGGAACGCCGCCAGGTCCGCGTCCGTGAAGGGGCGCGCGCGCTGACCGGCGGTTTTGATGACGGCCTCCGGGTCGAGCTGGAGCTCCTCAGGACGGATGAACGCCACCTCGTAGCTGGGCACATGATAGCCCAGCGCGTACAGCAGCTTGCTGGTCACGACCTCGGCGCCTGAGAGCAGCTCCGGCGCATCGACCGGATCCAGCTTGAACAGGTACCGCGCGCCCCGGTTGTCCGTCACGAAAAACCCGGCGGTCTTCCCCTCCATCTTCGATGTGGTGATCACGAAAGGAGCGGCCATGCGATCCGCCGGCCGCGTCGGGCCCCACCGGACCGCTTCCGGTGACAATTGGGCCGGATCGCGGCCGGTAAAAAAGGCGCTATCGGCCACCTCGCCGTCCCTGAGGTTCAGGGATCGGACCGGCACGCCCGTGAGCTTTCTTCCAATGCGGATCAGATGAAACGCCTGCTTGACCTGGGAGACGACGGTCACGTCAAACAGATGCCAGCCAATTGATTGACGCCTGACAACCGGCCTCGTTTCAATGCAGCAGGGCCGCGCGCCCCAGCGGCGCGGCCATGCGGCGCACCCGGACATCAGCAACAACGAAATCAGAAGGATTGCTCGAGGCTGTAGGCTCGAGGCTGTAGGCAACGGCCCTTGCCTAGAGCCTAGAGCCTTGAGCCTAGAGCCAGAGGACATGCGGGTTAAGGGTGCGTGGCCAAATAGAGCGCGACTTTGGCTGCGGTAGCAATAAGCGGCGCGCCATCGCGGGAGGCCCGCTCAAGCTCCTGCCGCATCGTCGTGAGCCTGAGCCGCCCCACCGCGCAGAGCGTCGTGACGCTCAACCAGCAGTGATGGTCCCAGATGGCTTCCTGCAAGACGCGGTAGGCCGCCGTCGGCTCATCGACGAACCCGGAGGTGTCTTCAGCTAACGCCAGGAACCGGTCCTCATCGAGAATCGGCACGAGTACTGCGCGCATCGCCGCATCCACCAGATTGTCCAGCAGCTCGATGGCGTCGGAGCGAATGTAGCTATCGGCAACACGCATCTGCTCGTAGATCAGATGGATGTCCTCCGGCCGATACAGCAGCATCAGGAGGCGGAAGATGTGCTCGACCGACTCTTCCATCAGCGTCCGCAGGAGCGCCATCACCGGATCATCGGGCGCCAGCGGCCCGTGGTGGTGTGTCCGGTAGATGGAGGCCACCGCGACGATGCGCTGGTAGTGTTCCACCTCACCGGCGACTTGACGCCGGATCGGCCGCACCGGAAACTCTAATCGCCCACCGTGCAGCCGCAGCCTGGCCAGCCCCAACACGGCCTCCCGCCGCAGCAAGGTATCCTCTTCAACCAGCGCGAGCGCGAAGAGATAATCCACCGTCGCCTGCTCAGCCCGTCGCGCCAGCAGTCGCGTGGCATGGCGGCGCGCGGAGACCGACAGCTGCTGATCGCTGACCACGGCCTTCAACCGTGCGGCCTCCATCCCAACAGGGGAGGGCTCATCCGGAAACGCTTCATACGCCCTCAGCCCTGCCAAGAGATCCTTGGTATGAAGAGGCCTCGCGTCGTTCGTCGTGACGAGCCGGTCCACCAACTCGAGCTTCCGCGCCGCGGGCTGGAGGTCTGTCAGGGGGCCAAACAGGTCTGTCCCATCGGTGCGCGCCGGCGAGCGGCGTGCCGCTGCACGCGCCTGCAGCGTCGTGCGGATCGTCACCACGTAATGCTTGGACAGCTTCACCGCCACCACGAGCCAGACGATCACCAGCGGAACCAGCAGGCAGCTGATGAACCGAGGACTGACTCCCCAGACATCGAGCAGGAGGATTCCGGCAAGAGCCGCAATCCCCTTCCCGAACCGGAACACCACCATGTCGATAAATGGTTTGACCTTGTAGCGAATGGAGCGGTCGATCGGCAGGTACAGCACCTCTTTGGTGGTTTGCTGGAGCGAGTAGTTCATCGAGCCGTCATAGAGTTCCGTCGCAGCCGCCAGCCAGAACACCGGCAGGAAGAAAAAGCCGGTGACGCCGACCACCAACCCCGCCGGCAACAGCAGCAGCGCAACCCGCAGTCCCCATCGGCGCAGGATCCAGCTCGTGAAGAAAAACTGGATGAGAAAGGAGGCGACGTTCATCCCGCCGAAAAACAGGCTCGTAAAGGCGGTCCGGGCGTTCACGTCAGGAAACGTCTGTTCGATGAAGGGGTTGAACTGGTAGTAGACCAGCGTCGCGACAATTTTCGTCAGGCCGACCAGCGCGACCAGCAGCACGAGGTAGCGGGATTGGAACAAGAGACGGAAAAATCCGCGCGGATGCGACAGGAACGTATCTGGGCGCGCCCCGGCCGCGCTGACCTGCTGGGGTGTCTCCCGTTCGGGGACCGTCTTCCACAGGCGCTGCACCACCAGCCAGGAGAGGAAGAGGACACCTGCGGAGAGCGCGGGGAGGTGTTCGGTGCCGACCAGCTGCGCCCCGACCGCCGCAATCGATGAGCCGACGACGCCCCCCAGGATGCCTCCTGAACCGATGAAGCCAAACAGCCGTTTGGCGTCGCGTGGACGGTAGAGGTCGTTGGCGACCAACCAAAAGAGCGTCACCACCAGCACGGAGAAAA
>CAYJWN010000087.1:0-6636 GCA_964373835.1 uncultured Planctomycetales bacterium | reverse complement strand
ATGATTACACAGATTCGCTGCCTATCTGAGAGTCAAAAAGCAGGTTACGCAGATAGAACCGGTTTTATCTGTGTCATCAGCTCTTCGACGGTCGGCTAACTTGCGAATCTGCGTAATCAAAACACAGGGTTTTCACATGGCAGATAATTACGGTGAAGTGGTGCAGGTCATCGGCCCCAGCGTCGACATCCGCTTCCCGGCGGACCGGCTGCCGCAGATCCTTCATGCGATCACGATCACCGATGAGGATCGCCGCATCCACCTCACGCTGGAAGTCGCCCAGCACGTCGGCAACAACACCGTCCGCTGCATAGCACTTGATTCCACCGATGGCCTCGCGCGCGGCATGAAGGCGCTGGACACAGGCTCGCCCATCACCGTGCCCGTCGGCAAGCAGACGCTCGGGCGCATCTTCAACTTGCTCGGCGAGCCGCTGGATGAGAAGGGCGACCTGCCCGAGCTCAAGAAGCGCCTGCCGATCCACCGCGCGCCGCCATCGTTTGAGGACCAGCTGCCCGTGCGCACCATTTTTGAAACTGGCATCAAGGTCGTCGACCTGTTGGCCCCGTACCCGAAAGGCGGCAAGGTGGGCTTGTTCGGCGGCGCGGGCGTGGGCAAGACCGTCGTGCTCATGGAGCTCATCCGCAACATCGCCACCGAACATGGGGGCGTGTCCATCTTCGCCGGGGTGGGTGAGCGCACGCGCGAGGGCAACGACCTCTGGCTTGAGCTCAACGAATCAGGCGTTGTCAATAAGACGGCGCTTGTCTTCGGACAGATGAACGAGCCGCCCGGCGCCCGTCTTCGGGTGGCCCTCTCGGCCTTGACGATGGCCGAGTACTTCCGCGATGAGGAAGGGCAGGACGTGCTCCTGTTCGTCGACAACATCTTCCGCTACGTGCAGGCCGGCTCCGAGGTCTCCACGCTGCTGGGCCGCATGCCTTCCGCCGTGGGCTACCAGCCGAACCTGAGCACGGAGCTGGCGCAATTGCAGGAGCGGATCACCTCTACGAAGCGCGGCTCGATCACATCCGTGCAGGCGATCTATGTGCCCGCCGATGATCTCACCGACCCGGCGCCCGCCACCACCTTCTCGCACCTCGATGCCACGACAGTACTCTCCCGCCAGATCGCGGAGCTGGGCATCTACCCGGCGGTTGATCCGCTCGACTCGACGTCGCGGATCCTTGATCCCAATATCGTCGGCGAGGAGCACTACCAGGTCGCGCGCCAGGTGCAGCTTACGCTGCAGCGGTACAAGGACCTGCGCGACATCATCGCCATTCTGGGGATGGATGAGCTCTCCGATGAGGACAAGGTGGCCGTCAACCGCGCGCGCAAGATCCAGCGCTTCCTCTCGCAGCCGTTTTTCGTCGCGGAGGCCTTTACCGGACGCGCCGGCAAGTTCGTCAAACGGCAGGACACGGTGAGGGGCTTCAAGATGATCGTCGAAGGCCAGCTCGACCACATCCCCGAGCAGGCCTTCTACCTGCAGGGCACGGTCGATGAGGTCATCGCCGAGGCCGACCGGCAGGGGATCAAGCAGGCCTGATGGCACAAGCGCTGCAGGTCAAGGTCGTCACCACGGGTGGGCAGACGCTCATCGACGAAGCGGTCTCCGTGAGAGCGCCGGGTGAGCGCGGCGATCTTGGGATTCTCTACAACCACGCGCCGCTCGTGAGCGTGCTGCGGTCCGGCAAGCTCATTTGGCGCACACCGGACGGGCGTCGGCAGTCGGCGCGCATCGGGGCCGGTTTGCTTGAAGTGGCGCGCAATCGCGTCACCATTCTCACGGACGCCATGGAGGCGGCGGAGGGCGCCGCCCGGGAGATGCACGCCTGATGAGCACCGGCGCATCCGGCTCGCGGCGGGACCGGTTCTGGTACCTGCTGGGCGTCATCGGCACGCCGCTCTTGCTTGCCACGCTGGGCCTGAGCGCCACGCAGACCTTTGCCGTGGGCGGCTTCTGCGTTGTGCTCTACGGCGCGATCTTTTTCTGGCGCCAGCGGCTCGCCTTCGCCTGTGTCGGCATCGCCTTCCTGCTGGCCTCCGGGCTGCTCGATGTCCCGCACCTCATCGAGTTCGCGGGGCTCGACATCATCCTCTTTCTCATCGCCATGATGACGATCGTGGGGTTCCTCGAAGAGAAGCTCTTCTTCGAGTACCTCATCGAGCGGATGCTCAAAATCGTCGGACCGCATCCGCGCCGCATCATGGTCGTGATGATGCTCCTGGCCTGCGTCTCGGCGGCCCTGGTGGATGAAGTAACCTCCATCCTGTTCATCACCGCGGCCATGCTCAACCTCATCGGCCGCTCGAAGGTCAACCCCGTCCCCTTCATCCTCATGCTCGTCTTCACCACGAACATCGGCTCCAGCGCCACCGTCGTCGGCAACCCCGTGGGCGTCATCATCGCGCTGCGCAGCGGGCTGACGTTCCTCGACTTTATCCGCTGGGCGACGCCCATCTCCGTCGTGTGCCTGGCGGTGACGATTCCGGTGTGCCTCTGGCTGTTCCGGGAGGACCTCGACGGGCTCAAGGGCGTGCTCGCCGGCAAGCGGGGCGAGGAGAAGATCGAGCATATTGTGGCCGATGACCGCACGGCCCGCCGCGGCATGCGGCAGAGCGGGTGGCTGTTCGGCAGCGTCATCGTCGGGCTGGTGCTCCATCACCCGATTGAGCACCTGCTGCGCCTGCCGGCCAACACGATGCTCCTCGGTGTGGCGCTGCTGGGCGCGGGGATCGCCTTGGGGCTCAGCGGGGAGCACGCGCGGACGCTGGTCGAGAAGCGGGTCGACTGGTGGACGCTCGCGTTCTTTTTGATGCTCTTCGCCTCCGTCGGCACGCTCAAGCAGCAGGGCGTTACGGCGGTGCTCGCCCAGCACATCATCGCGCTGTCTGGCGGCAACATTCCGATTCTGACCTCGCTGTTCGTGTGGACGTCGGGCCTGCTCACCTCGATCATGGACAATGTCCTGGCGGTGGCCACGTTCGTGCCCATTGTCAGCGACGTGCAGGCGGCCGGACTCTCGACATTCCCGCTCTGGTGGGCGATGCTCTTCGGCGGCACGCTCATGGGCAACGCCACGCTCATCGGCTCAACCGCCAACATCGTCGCCGCAGGCCTGCTTGAGCGGCGCGGCCTTGGCCACATTACCTTTGCGCGCTGGCTCAAGCCCGGCCTGACCGTGGCGATTCTGACGACGGTCATCGCCAACCTCCTCTTGCTCGCCCAGCTCTCCCTCATGCCCCACGCGGTGGGGGGCGCCGTCGGCCACTAGAGTTCACAACCACCTTCGGCCGCGAGACGTAATTCTCGTATTGTTATAATCGAACCACTGTTCTTTCACGCACCAGTCATATAGACTGTTGTTCAGGATGAAGGCCAGAGAAAGAGCATTAGCCAGAGCTCTGCGACGAGACGGTTGGTCCGTCAGAGAGATCGCGAAACGGCTTGGCTGCTCAAAGAGCTCGATCAGTCATTGGGTTCAGGACATTCCACTGACGCCCGAGCAAATCAACCGGCTTGAATCAAATCAAGCCGGGGACGCGCGATGGCGGCAAATCACCCCAATGGGCCGAAAGCTGTATGGAGTAGAGTCCGAAGTGAACTGATCGCAGCTGCAAAAGCCGAGATTCCAACCACCTGTTCTCTCGACGTCTTGCGGGCGGTCGGGACAGCTCTGTATTGGGCTGAGGGCTTTAAACGGACGCGAAGTGTCGCGAACTTTAGCAACTCAGATCCAGCGATGGTCGCGTTGATGATGCGGTTCTTCCGTGGCGTCTGTCACGTACCGGAACGAAAGTTTCGCGGAGTGGTCAACATTCACCCCCATTTGGACGCAGGCCGGGCCAAGGACTTTTGGTCGCACGTCAGCGGAATCCCCCTGAGCCGATTTCACAAGACACAAATTGCCGTAAGCCGCGCCAGCCAGGGCAAAAAAGACACGCTTCCGCTCGGGACGTTCCGGGTCGTCGTGGCGGATGTCCGCTTGAAGTCAAGGATCGATGGATGGATTGAAGGGTTAGCATCTTGGATTGGAGCAGCGGGGCGAATAGCTCAGTCGGTAGAGCACTCGGTTTACATCCGAGAGGTCACAGGTTCGAGCCCTGTTTCGCCCACCATACGCAACGACTCTCAGGTTGACGAATTGTCGACGGTAAGTTAGAGTACTCATCCCGTTACAGCATTTCCTGGGGCGTAGCTCCCCGGCCCGCCTCTGGTGATCACCGGGGCGGGCAATTTCCGTCCGCCACAGTTCGTTGGCGGACGGACCCGCCCATCAGTCTGACGATGTGGCGGGGGTTAGACGAAGCCCCAGCGGATTTGATTTGCCCGTCAGGGCAAATCTCTCTCTCTCCCTGATTATCCTCTTGGACTGCCGCCGCGGCTTGCCAGACGTCGAAAAGTATGGTATTCTTACTAGTAAGGAAATTGTTCTTATCCGCATCCAGGGAGGGAGGAGCCATGACGATGTTGATGACGGCCACGCTCAGTAGCAAGGCACAACTGACACTCCCGAAGCGCATTCGTGAGCTGTTGGGGGTTCGAGAAAAGGGGGATCAGGTGGGTTTTGTGGTGGATGAGAAAACACGCCGCATTGTGATGACGAAGATCACCCTCGTGCCCACAGAAGAGCCCTATACCAACGAGGAACTTCGCAAGCTGCTGAAGCTGGCCAAAGCGCCGGGAAAGAAGACATTCGCATCTGCTGAGGCGTTCTTGAAGCACGTGCGATCGCTCTAGTGGATGCGGTACCAAAGCAGCCCGCGCTTTGACCGCAGCATCAGGCGTCTTGATCCAGCACGAGAGCGAGTCGTCCAGGAAGCTATCGAGCAGCTGGTGGCCGCATTTGAAACCGGACAGGTGCCAGTAGGGCTTGGGCTGAAGCACCTTCGATCAGGGTTATGGGAGTGCCGAGCCGGGTTGTTAGATCGGATTCTCTTCTTTCGACATCGTGATGCCGTGGAGTTTCTTCTAGCCGGCAATCGCGAAGAGATCAAGCGAGCGCTCCGAAACGTGTGACGAGCTGTCGACGAGCTTGCGGCAATCTGACGGGCGTGCTAGACTACGGACAGTGAGTGCAATGTCATCCCGAAATCATATCCATAGACTCCAGAGCAAAGGGGAACGGGTGTATCAACGCCTTCGGGCAAGACTCGAATCCCGCTATAAGGGACGGATTATGGCCATTGAGGTGGACTCTGGGCAGTATGTGATTGGAACGGACGAGCTCCAAGTAGCTCTGCGAGCCGTGAAGAAATTCCCTGGCAAGAAATTCAGTTTTATCCGTATCGGCTACCCCGCGGTGCATAAGCTCCGGCTCCGTGTATGCTTGAAGGTCGAGTAAACCGGCACGGAGAGCCGATCGTGGCGATCCAGCTGATCCTTCGCACGAGGCCCGGCACCTTTCCTGCCGTGATCGACACAGGCTTCAACGGCTACCTGAGCGTCCCAAAACGGCTGCTAAGCCATAGCCGTTGGCAGGCGATCGGGACGGAAAAGTTTGAAATCGCCACCGGCGCCATCGTCGAACAGGACATTTTCCTTGGTGAGATTGTCTTCGATGGGCAGCGGAGTCCCGCCTATGTCGTGGCCACGCAGGCCCAAGACATCCTCATTGGGACCAAACTCTTTAAGAACAAACTCCTCTCGATCAATTTTCGAACCGCACAAGTCATACTTAGGTAATCGCCATTTGGGGGCGTAGCTCAATTTCCGCCTGCGCAGCGACCCCCGATGCTTCGCTTTGCGAAGCAAAGCTACGGGGGGAGCGGAGTGCCGCGCACGCGTCGGCTGACCACGCGACGCGGGCGCGGCTCGAGCCGTAGGTTGCGGGCTTGAATCCTCCCAGAAGATGTTTCTCGTGGAGGATTCAAGGGGAGGCCCGACTCAGATTCACGTTGCCGCGACGAATAGGAGCTGCAACCTTCCTCGGGAGGGCCGGGTGGCCGACCTGGAGCGAGCCGAAGGCGAGCGGAAGGCGCCGAGCCAAGCAGACCGGAGAAGGCTATGGCTGTGGTTGCATAGAGATTGTATAGAGAAAAATGGACAAACGAGTTGCTCTGAAGGAATGGTTGTCAGAATATAGGCGAGCAGACAAAGAATTCCGTATAAGAGTAATGGCACTTCCTCTGAGAAAGCGAATGAAGTTGTCGGTTAGAGTCATGGCAAAAGCCTTACCGGGATTAGTAGTTGGCAGTGTTCCGTCTGTCATTTTAGGAGTTGTGGGATTCAAGTTTCACTGGCCAGCCGTGCCACTTGTCTGGACTGTTGTGGGTATACAGGTGGTAGCAGCGTACCTCGTCACGCTGAGATATTGTCACCCTCGTGACATGGCGAAGCTTTTAGAAACCATGCAATAGCTTATAGACCCCCACAATCACCCTAGCTGGAACCGCGCCCTAAACCCATTCCACCACACCCAACACCCCAAGCCAATCGGTTAATATCCTCATCGCATTCAGGCGATCCTTCGACTCTGGTTCGACTCGCTGCGCTCGCTCACCATCGCTCAGGATTCCGCCCCGCCGAAAGCGAGGCTCCACAGATGCGCGTAGTGTTCCTGAGTAATTCGTGGGTCTGAGTGTCCCATCCACTTCTGGATTTTGAAAATGCTCACCCCTACCTGAGCG
>CAYJWN010000086.1:0-6710 GCA_964373835.1 uncultured Planctomycetales bacterium | reverse complement strand
GAGCTCTAAGTAAAATCTGGACTATTGCCGTCGTCGGGGTCCTGTTGGGGTGTGGTGCGCGCTCGGGCCAAGCCGAGCAGCCAAGCCACACAACAGAGCCGAGAGCAGTCTTTGCCGCGCCGAAAGAGCAGCCGGTGAAGGCCGAGTTGATCACCGAGCACACCTCGGTTCAGCCGGGCGGGGAGACGCGGGTTGGCGTCCATTTTGACCTCGAGCCGGGCTGGCACATCTACGCAGAGGATCCCGGCGATGCCGGACTGCCGACACAGGTGAAGTGGCTTCACTCATCAGGGATTGAGCTTGGTCCACTACAGTGGCCCACGCCGCAACGCTTCATCGACCCCGGCGATATCCGGACACGCGGCTACTCCGGTAGCACGGTGCTTTACAACAAGCTCCGACTCAGCTCTCAGGCGATTCCCGATCGCCTGCTCAAGCTCCAAGCGCATGTCGAGTGGTTGGCCTGCAAGGAGATTTGCATCCCTGGTTCCGCGGAACTTCAGTTGTCACTGCCCGTCATGCAGGCCGCCCCCGCCTTCTCCACGCATGCCCCATTATTCGAGCAGACAACCTAGCGAAATAACCAATGACCAAATCCCAAGCTCCACATTGGTGCTTGGTGATTGCGATCAATGAGGACGCGCATCATCGCCACGGCCGGGCCGGCGTGCGCCGCCATCGGGACCTTGAAGGCGATGGTGCTCGAGGGGGTGAGCGTCTTCCGGTTGAACTTCTCGCACGGCACGCTCGAGGATCACGAACGGCTGCTGGAGCGCATCCGGAGGGTCCAGCACCAGCTGGGCCGCCATATCGGCATCCTCCAGGATCTGGCGGGCCACCGCATCCGGACCGGCCGCCTCCGGGGCGGCCGTCCCGTTCTCCTGAACGCCGGCCAGCACTTTAGCCTGTACCGGTTGCTGAGGGCGGGCGATCAACGCGGCGTGTCGCTGGATTACTCCGGGTCGTTCGGCGTGATCCATCCCGGCCAGATGATCTACGTGGAGGACGGCAACATCCACCTCAAGGTCGTCCGCAGCAGCGCGGATCGGATTGAGACGCTCGTCGTCCAAGAAGGCCGCCTGGGAGAGCGCAAGGGGGTCAACATTCCAGGCGCCCCGCTGCATTTTCCGCCGATCAGCACGAAAGACATCACCGATCTTGAATTCGCCATCCGCCACCGGGTCGATTATGTGGCCCAATCGTTTGTGAGAAACGCGGGCGATATCGCCGCCGTCAAACGGCGCCTGCACCTCACGCTTCCGCAGTGTACAATCATTGCGAAGATTGAGAACCGCGACGGGGTCCAGAACGTTGCGGCGATCCTCCGGGCCGCGGATGGCATCATGGTCGCGCGGGGCGACCTGGGCATCTCCTTGCCGATCTATGAAGTGCCGCTCCTGCAGAAATGGATGATCGCCGCCTGCAACCACTTTCATAAGCCCGTCATCACCGCGACGCAGATGCTGGAGCACATGATCGACCACCGCCAGCCGACCCGGGCGGAAGTGAGCGACGTCGCCAACGCCGTCATCGACGGGTCCGATTATGTGATGCTCTCAGGAGAGACCGCCACCGGGCGCTACCCGGTTGAGAGCGTCGCCATGATGCGGACGATCATCGAGCACATCGAACGCTACGTGCCCTACCGAGGAGTGAGAAGAACGCGATGACCCAGCCTCGCACGCCGCGTCGCTATACGACGCACAGCGCCACCGTCGATGCGGAGATCGCGCGGCTCTTGAGCCCGTTCGGAGATGAGCTCGACCGCAGGCTCCTCGCGGAGATGATGGTTTCTGTCTATCGCCTCGCGGAGGATCGTTCGACGACAGGCGATCTCAAGATCTTGAATGCCGCGCTCAAGGAATTGCGGTACGCATTCAAGATCTTCCGCCCGTACCGGAAGATCCGCAAGGTGGCGATGTTCGGGTCCTCGCGGATGCCGCGCCAGCATTCGGCCTACCCCATGGCGCAGGAGTTCGGGCGCCTCATGGCGCGCGCAGGCTGGACGGTCATCACGGGCGCTGCCAGCGGGATCATGCGCGCGGGGCACGAAGGGGCCGGCCGCACGCAGAGCTTCGGCTTGAACATCCGCCTGCCGTTCGAGCAGGAAGCGAACCCCGTCATCGCGAAAGACACGAAGCTCATCAACTGCAAATACTTTTTCACCCGGAAGCTGCTCTTCATCAAGGAGTCGCACGCCACCGCCCTGTTTCCCGGCGGCTTCGGGACGCTGGATGAAGGCTTTGAGTCGCTCACGCTGGTGCAGACCGGCAAATCCGACCCGCGCCCCATCGTCTTCGTCGACACCCCTCGGGGCACGTTTTGGGCGCCGCTCTTGAAGTTCTTCGATCGGCAGCTGCAACAGGGCGGGATGATCTCGCCTGGTGACCGGTCCCTCTACCAAGTGGCCGACTCCGCCGAGGAAGCCGCTCAGCAGATTGTGGACTTTTATGCCGTGTACCATTCGCTTCGGTATGTGGGGGAACGGCTCGTGTTACGCCTCCATCGGCCGCTGTCAGACCAGGCCGTGGCACAGTTGACGAAAGAGTTCAGCGATGTGCTGACCAGCGGGTCCATCCAGCAGGGGAAGGCGCTGCCTGAAGAGGCCGATGAGCCACAGCTCCTTCAACTGCCGCGGCTCATCTTTCGGTTCAATCGCAAGGATTACGGGCGACTGGTCGAGCTGATCCATCGTATTAATGAACTTGGTGGCACCAAAAGGTGATGGGCTCCGGGTACTGACTTTCCACTTTCCACTTTCCACTTAACACTTTACACTGTAGTCAATGTTACACGCTGACTTCGCCCACCTCCACCTTCACACGAACTATTCCCTCCTGGACGGCGCCTGCCGCATCGGACCGCTCGTGAAACGAGCCATAGACCTGAAATTCCCGGCGCTGGCCATGACCGACCATGGCAACCTCTTCGGGGCGATCGAGTTTTACGAAACCTGCATGAAGGAGGGGATCAAGCCCATCATCGGCGTCGAGGCGTATCTTGCGCCCAAGAGCCGCTTCGACAAATCCGCCACCGGCATCCGCGACTCCAACGCCCACCTGGTGATCCTCGCCAAAGATGAGGACGGCTATGCCAACCTGATGCGGCTGGTCAGCATCAGCTATCTGGAAGGGTTCTACTACCGGCCCCGTATCGATAAGGAGGTCCTGGCGCAGCATAAGCGGGGCCTCATCGTCCTGACGAGCTGCCTGAAGGGCATCCTGAACGTCTACCTGACCCAAGACCAGATGGATCTGGCCCGGAAGGAGCTGGATGATCTCATCCAGATCCTGGGAAAGGAGAACGTCTACGTCGAATTGCAGAGCCACAACCTGCCGCTGGAGCACAAAGTCCGCCCGCTGCTGCGCCGTCTGGCGGACGATGCCGGCGTGAAGTGCGTCGCGACCAACGACGTCCACTACATCGAGCAGGCGCACGCCGAGGCGCACGACGCCTTGATGGCGATTCAGACCCAGACGACGATTGATGACCCCCACCGGCTTCGCTATGAACAGCCGGAGTTTTTCCTAAAGTCGGCCGAACAGATGAAGCAGGCGTTCGCCGACGACCTCGATGCCGTCGCCACGACACTGGAAATCGCCGAGCGGTGCAACGTCGAGCTGGAGTTCGGCAAGATTCACCTGCCGTATTATGAGCCGCCGGCCGGCAAAACGCAGGCGGACTACCTCAAAGAACTCTGTGACCAGGGACTGAACGGCCGCTATGGGACCGGAAGCCCTGCCCTCGTGGAGCGGTTGGAGCACGAGCTCGGCGTCATTTCCCAAGCCGGCTACACCAGTTACTTCCTCATCGTCTGGGACTTCGTCCGGTTTGCAAAAGAGCGGGCCATCCCGGTGGGGCCCGGCCGCGGCTCGGCGGCGGGGAGCCTGGTCAGCTACTGCCTCGGCATTACCGACATCGATCCAATCAAATACGACCTCCTCTTTGAGCGGTTCCTCAACCCGCAGCGGGTCACGCAGCCGGACATCGACATCGACTTCTGCTACGAGCGGCGCAACGAAGTGATCGACTATGTGATTCAAAAATACGGCAAGACCAACGTGGCCCAGATCATCACCTTCGGGACCATGCAGGCGAAAGCGGTGGTGCGGGATGTCGCGCGCGTCATGAAGCTGTCCTACACCGAGGCGGACCGGCTGGCCAAGCTGATCCCCAACGAGCTGGACATCACCCTCTCGCGCGCGCTGGCCGACGTGCCGGAACTGACCCACCTCTATCGCACCAACGAGCAGGTGAAGCAGTTGATGGACACGGCGCTCATCCTGGAGGGGCTCACGCGCCATGCCTCCACCCATGCCGCCGGCATCGCCATCGCCGATAAGCCGCTCAGCGAATACGCGCCGCTCTTTAAGAGCAGCGACGGCCAGATCACGACCGGCTTTGACATGAAGGCGCTTGAGCATATCGGCATCTTGAAGATCGACATGCTCGGGCTGCGCACCCTCACGGTGATCGATGAGGCGGTCAAGCTCACCGAGCGCCGGCGGGGGCTGGTCATCGACGTGGCGGCGCTGCCGCTCGATGACCCTGAGACCTTCCAGCTGTTGGCCCGCGCGGAGACCATGGGCGTGTTCCAGCTGGAAAGCTCCGGGATGCGCGATCTGTTGAAGAAGATCAAGCCGACGCAGTTTGAGGACATCATCTCGGTGATCGCGCTCTTCCGGCCCGGCCCCATCGGCTCCGGAATGCTGGATGAGTTCATGAAGCGCAAGCACGGCCACATCCCCATCAAGTATGAGCATCCCCGCCTTGAGCCGATCTTGAAATCGACGTACGGTGTGATTGTGTTCCAGGAACAAGTGATGCGCATCGCCAGCGACCTCGCGGGCTTTACGCTCGCGCAGGCCGACCTGTTACGCCGCGCCATGGGCAAGAAGAACGCCGAGGTGATGGAGGCCCAGCGCAAAGCGTTTGTGGATGGTTGCAAGCAGCAGGGCATTAGCGAACGGCACGCCAGCCGCATCTTCGATCTCATGGAGCATTTTTCGGGTTATGGCTTCAATAAATCACACGCGAGTGCGTACGCGTTGATCTCCTACCGCACCGCCTACCTGAAGGCGCGCTATCCCGTGGAGTTCATGACCGCGCTCTTGAGCAGCGAAATGGGCAACACCGACAAGCTGGTCGTCTATCTGGATGAGGCGAAGCGGATGGGCCTGACCATCCTGCCGCCGGATGTCAACGAGAGCCAGTCGTTTTTCGCAGCTGTCGATGACGCCACGATTCGATGCGGCTTGGGGGTCATCAAGAACGTGGGCCTGGCGGCGGTTGCCTCGCTCATTCGGGCGCGCAGCGAGCGCGACAGGGTTCGAACGATTCAGGAGCTGTGTCGGGGCGCGGACCTGCGCCTGGTGAACCGCAAGGTCCTTGAAAGCCTCATCAAGGCCGGAGCCTGCGACAGCATGGGGCTTTCGCGCGCGGCGCTCCTGGCCAACTTGGATCAAGCGATGGAGGAAGCGACCAGCGTCCAAAAGGACCGCGTGCGCGGCCAGCTGACGTTTTTCGATGCGCTCACCGCGACGCCACCGGAGGTGGGCGCCAACCCCGGCCCGCCGACCGCGAGTGCCGGGGTAAACCGCCTGCGCGATTGGCCCGAGAGCCAGAAACTGGCGTTCGAGAAAGCGCTGCTCGGATTCTATGTCTCCGGACACCCGCTCGCCCGGTATGAAAAATCGATGAAGGTGTTCGCCACGACCACCTCGCAACAGCTCCTGAACGCAGAAGAGGGCGGCCTCGTCACGGTCGGCGGCATGCTCACCAAGATCAAGCGCACCACCACGAAAAAGACCAACGAGCAGATGGCGGTCTGCCTGCTGGAAGATTTGGAGGGCGACGTCGAAGTGCTGGTCTTTCCCAACAGTTTCTCGCAGCTGGCACCGCAGCTGAAACCCAACGCCGTGGTGTTTGTGGAAGGCCGCATCGCCATCCGGGAAGACCGGCCGCGGCTGATCGCCCAGCAGATCGTGCCGATTGAGCAGGGACCCAGCAAGCTGGCGCGATCGATCGAGCTCATCCTGCGCAGCGTCGGCATGGAGAAGGAGCTCCTGGAGCAGCTCAAAGAGCTGTTGTCGCGTTTCCCGGGGACCGTGCCGGTGTACCTCAAGCTGGAGCTGGCAGAACAGCCCTCGATGCGGCTGAAGCTGGCGGAGCAGTTCAAGGTCGACCCGAACCAGGAGCTGCTTGACACGTTGGGCCGACTGTTGGGGGAGGAAGCGGTGGTCATCCATCGACAACCGCCGAAGCCCGCACCCTCCTTCCAGCCCCGTTACGCCGACTTCAGTAAGACTTGACAGGCATATCGGTCTATGCTACGGTGGTTCCTCCTATGACCCTGACTAAGAAGGACTTAGTGCTAGCTGTCTCCAAAGAGACCGGCATCACCCAGGTGGATGTGAAGCGAGTGATCCAACGGACGCTCGACCATCTCATTGCCAATTTGAAAGAAGGCAAGACGGTGGAGCTGCGCAATTTCGGCGTCTTCAAGGTCCGGCAGCGCGCGCCGCGCCGTGGCCGCAATCCCAAGACCGGTCAGGAAGTGCCCGTGCCGCCCAAGCGGGTTGTGGTGTTCAAGCCTGGCCTGCTCATGCGCCAGGACATCAAGTAACCACCCTCCATCAGCCCCTCTCAGCCCAATCCGCAATCCGAAATCCGCAATCCACAATGGACGACCGTGTTACAATAACGTGATG
>CAYJWN010000085.1:0-6723 GCA_964373835.1 uncultured Planctomycetales bacterium | reverse complement strand
CTCTCTAATACGATGCGCTCTGTTCGGGGTTCAGGGTTCGGGGTTGTGGGCAGGATGGCCCAGAACCCCCCAACCATCAACCCAGAACCTGGGCGTTTTCCCGGCGAAGGAGGGCGCGCTTGCGGGCGGGGCCGCGGGCGTAGCCTCCCAGCGACCCGTCCGACTTCACCACCCGGTGGCAGGGCACGAGGGGAGCGAACGGATTACGATGCAACGCATTCCCGACGGCGCGCGCCGCCAGTAGGCGGCCGATGCGGACCGCGACCCACTGGTAGGACCGGGTTTGTCCTCTGGGGATGCGACACGTCGCCCGATAGACCTCCTGGGCAAATCGAGACAGACGACGCCAGGCATCGGCTGGCACGCCGCGCGGCGCAGGAATGGGTGTCATGACGGTGCGGCGCTCCCGCGGTGCTTGAGACGCTCCGCAATCGTCTGCGCAAGCGCCTGCGGCAGTCGAGCCGCCCGGGCGATGGCCTCCGGCGGCGCGTCGGCTAATGCGGCGACCGACCCGAACCGCCGCAGGAGGAGCCGCTTCCGCGTAGGGCCGATACCCGGAATCTCATCCAACACCGATGCCGTGATCGTGCGCCGGCGGATCGTCCGGTGGTGGGTGATCGCAAAACGGTGCGCTTCATCCCGGAGGTGTTGGACCAGGTGGAGAACGGGCGAGGTCGGCAACAGGACGATCGGCTCGGGGCTCCCGGGCAGGAAGATCTGCTCAAGCCGTTTCGCCAGCCCCATCGCCGGGATCATCAACGCCAGGGCGCGCAGTTCATCGCACGCGGCGGCGAGCTGGCCCTTGCCCCCGTCCACTAACACCAAATCGGGCAACGGCAGCGTGGTGGCGAGCGTGCCGCTGTAACGGCGCCTGACGACCTCGCGCATCATCCGGTAATCGTCTCCGCCCCAGCGTTCAGTGCGCGGGGCGGATCCGCCCTCCGCCTTGGGCGAGTGGGCGGAGATGCCCTGCACCGTCTCGATCCGGAAGTGCCGGTAGTGCGCCTTCTGCGGCTTGCCCTCTGTAAACACGACCATCGAGCCGACCGCGGCCTGGCCGAAGAGATTGGAGATGTCAAACGCTTCGATGCGCTGCGGCAGGCTGGGCAGCTTGAGCGCCGCCTGCAGCTGCTCGAGCGGCCCTGCGGCAAGCGATTTTTCCTTCGCGACGATCACCGACGTCAGCGCCTGCATCTGATCGCGCAGCCGCGCGGCCTCTTCGTAGCGCCGATCGCGCGAGGCCTGGCTCATCCGGCGCGAGAGGTCCTGCAGCAATCGGTCGCGCTTGCCCTGAAGAAACGCCACGAGATCATCCACGATCCGCTGGTAGGCCTCGGCGGTGATGTACTTGGCGCAGGGGGCCAGGCACTGGCCGAGGTGGTACTCCAGACACGGCGAGGCGGGAAACGTCTTGCACGTGCGCAGGGGAAACACCCGCCGCAGAAAGCGGACCGCTTCATGCATCCGGGAGGGGTCCGTATACGGTCCAAAATAGATCGCCCCATCATCCAGCTTGCGCCGGGTCACCATGAGCCGGGGAAACGGCTCGTGGGTCACCTTCAGCATCGGGTAAGTCTTATCATCGCGAAAGAGCACGTTGTAGCGGGGCTGGTGCTCCTTGATGAGGTGGGCTTCAAGCAGCAGCGCCTCGGCTTCCGACGTGGTGGGGCGCACTTCGATGTCCCGGACGGCGCTCACCATGTTGGCGACGCGGGGACCCAACAGCGCCGCCCGCCGGAAGTAGGAGCCCACGCGCTTGCGCAGGCTCACCGCCTTGCCGACGTAGAGCAGGTGTCCGTGGGCGTCGCGGAAGAGATAGACCCCGGGCTGGTCTGGGAGCGCGCTTAGTCGCTCACGAGCGACTGAATGAGCGGAAGTTTTCTGACCCATCGCCAGGCGGCTGACAGCTCCTGAACCCGCAGGAACCAACACGATGCGACATACCCCCCCACTCCCGCCGCAATCACCAACGGCAGCCCAACCACCGGCCGCGTCTCAAAGGAGCCGGCATGCCAGATCATCCAGCATCCCAGCCCCATGAGCGCGGAGGCCGCGGCCATGCGGCACCAGGGACCCGACAGCGGCGCAAGCAGCGGGCTTGAGAGGCGGCGCTCCATGCGTCGGATCAAGCGATACGCGTTGATCGTGCTGGTGACCGACGCGGCCAGGGCCAGCCCGCCGATTTTCATCGGCCACATCAGCGCGAGACTGAGGAAGAGGTTCATGACCACCACTTCGACCGCCAGCCTGACGGGCGTCCGCGTATCCTGCAGCGCATAGAAGGCGCCGGTCAGCACTTTATTGACGGCGTAGGCCAGCAACCCCAACGAATAGTAGCCCAGCGCCTGCGCGGTCATCTCACTCGCCCGATGATCAAACGCGCCGCGCTCGAAGAGCCCGGTGACAATCGGCGCGGCGAGCACGATCAGCCCGACCGCCGCCGGCAGGATCGTAAAACCGACCATGCGCAAGACGGACACGAGGGTGCTCGCCATGCCCCGCAGATCATTTGCTGCGGCCTGTTCCGCCAAGGAGGGAAGGCTCGCCTGGGCGGAGGCGGTGCCAAACAGCGCCAGCGGCAGTTGGACCAGACGGTTGGCGAAGTACAGCGAGGCCACAGCACCCTCGCCCACGATATGGCCGAGTGAGGCCAGCACCGTGTCGATCAGCACGTTCGCCTGATAGACCGCCGAGCCGACGATGCGCGGGCCGAGCCGCCGGAGGATCCCGTCGGCCGCCGGCTGCGTCCACCGCCAGCGCCACCGAAACCCCAGCCGCATCGCGAGGGGGATCTGGATGGCCAGCTGCACCACGCCGCCGATGAGGACGCTGACGGCCAGCGCCACGACGCCGGCTGAGCTGTGCGGCACCACCCACAGGCAGGCGCCGATCATCGAGAGGTTCAAGATCGCCGGGCCCAGCGCCGGCAGCGCAAAGTGGCCCAGCGTATTCAGCAGGCCCATGAAATACGCCCACAGCCCGACGAGGGTGATGAACGGAAACAACAGGCGCGTCAGCCGAACGGTCAGTACGAACTTGTCCGGATCAGCGAGGAAGCCCGGCGCCACGAGCCGCACGATCTGCGGCGCCGCAAGGACCCCGAGCGCGCCGATGGCGCACACCAGCACGCACAACTTTGTGAAGAGCGCCTGGCTGACTTCTCGAAAGGAAGCGGCATCCCCGGTCATGCGGTAGCGGCTTAACCCGGGCACGATGGCGCTGGCGACCGCGCCCTCGGCCACCAGATCCCGCAGCATGTTCGGCAGCCGGAAGGCCACGACAAACGCCTGGGCCTGCGGGGAGGTTCCAAACAACCGGGCCATCAGGATGTCCCGCACGAATCCCAACACGCGGCTGAGGCCTGTTGCGCCGGCGAGGAGGCCCGTTGAACGCGCGATGCGACCTGAGGCGGAGGCACTCATCCCACCACTGGCAAATTTTTTACCGTTTGCGTTTTTCCTTTTGCCTTGAAGCGCTCCTGAAGCAGCTCGTGGCCTTTGTTGAACGTCCATGAACTTGCAAACATTGTGTTCCGTGATAGAATGGGGGCCATTCTTAAGGAGGGGGGCACATGCCGATCAAACACGCTGCCTTGAAGCAGATGCGGAAGGATCGCACGCGGAGGCAGCGCAATCAGGCGGTTCGCTCAGAACTGAAAACGCTCACCAAGCGGCTCCTCGCCCTGTTGGCGGCGCGGAAGCTGGATGAGGCCAAGACGCTCATTCAGGTGGTGGCGAGCAAGTACGACCATGCCGCCTCAAAGGGTGTCGTCCACCGGAATACCGCGGCGCGTTACAAGTCCCGCCTGATGCGCCAGCTCAACCGCTCCACCGCTTGACGCAAGGCACACTTCAACCACCAACTGCTCGATCGCCAGCTCGGGGATCGCCCGCCCGCTCTTCGCATCGACATCAAGCTGCCAACACCGGCTGAGCGCCTGCTGGAGCGACGCCAGCGGCCGCTGCGCCAGTTCTGACTGTATCCGCTGAACCTGCCACTGGCGCAAGCCGGTCAGCGACACGATCCGTTCCACGCCGCAGCCGCTGTCCAGCAGCCGCTTGACCGTCACCCACCGCTGCACTTGCCAAGCCACAAGCCCGAGCAGCTCCAGCGGCTCCTTCCCGGCCATGAGCTGATCATGCACGGCGAGGAGCGCCGCCCCGACATCGCGGCTGCCCAGTGCGTCCGTCAACGCAAAAGGCTTGGCGGCCGGCACATCCCGTCCGGGAAATCGCTCAACGGTCAGCCTCGCCTGCGCCTGAGCCAGGGCATGGCGCACGCTCAGCTCGATGTCCACCAGCAGGACCAGACACGTGGCGCCGGCGATCACCTCCGCCTGCTCGAGGAGCGCTTTGACGCACGCGCTGTCCAGCCGATGGGCCTGATCCACGACCACCAAACGCACCGGGCTGGCGGCGGGGTGTTGACGGCAGAACCCCAGCAACTGCGCGGCGGTCGTAGTGGACGCATCCAGTTGGTGGCGATCAAGCGGCGAGACGCCCAGCGACCGCTCAAGAACCTGGAGGCGTTGCAGCTTCCGGGGGCGGTCAGGTCCCAGGAAAAGGTGCAGGCCGCCGCGGGGGGACATGACGCGAAGAGGTCAGGCTGCTTACCAGTTTTCTACGGATCGTTCCACGATGCGCCGTGCCAGGTCGGTGATGGCGCGATCAAGCGCCGCAGATTCCGACTCGGCCTTGGCGCCTAAGGCGAAGTAGGTCGTATCACCCGTGAACCGGCTTTCTTCCCACAACACCGTCTGGGTGGTCTGATCGACAAATCGAAGATTCACCACCACGTTCAACCGCCACTCCTCCACCTGCTGGGAGGCGTTATAGCGCAGGGCGTCGCGCCGGAACTCCACGAGCTCCCCGTCCAACCGGCAGTCGGCCCGCTCGGCGGTGGCGGGCCGCAGGAGGCCCGTGAACTGGTAGCGGCTGATGATCGCATTCGTCAGGTCCACTTCCATGCGGTGGCGATAGATGGGAAAGCGCCCGTCGGAGGTGGTCAACTGGGTGACGTCGATCTTATTGACGAGCGGCTTCACGTAGACGGTCTTGAGATGAGAGGCCAGTCCCGGCCGCGTCGTGTAGCCGCATCCGACCGTAGCAGTAAGCAGTAAGCAGTAAGCAGTAAGCAAAGGCCAATTCCGCGTGTTGTGTCGCCTTTCCTTACTGCTTACTGCTGTTTGCTTACTGCTAAACTTGCGGAGAGTCATTTACTACTGGCGGGAGAGAGCACTTGCAAACGCGCGGCCGCCTTGGGGCCCCACGCCGTCTGGGAAAACTGTTCGGCGATCGTCTCGTAATAGACCGCGGCCGAGGCGGCGTGGTGCCGCTGCTCATAGAACTGTGCGACCTGGTATTCGTGCTGTGCGCGCCGCTCCTTGAGGTTGGCGAGGCGGGTCTCCGCCTCCGGCTTGAGCTCGCTGTCGGGATACTCCTTCACGAAGGCGTCCAGCTCGCGAATCGCCAGATCCGTCGGCGACTGGTCGTAGCCAGCCTTGAACGTCCCCTTCAAGCTCGCCTGGGCGATCTGGAAGCGCGCGTCATCCACCAGGGGGGAATCCGGATACCGGGACATGACGCCCTCAAACGCCGTCACCGCCGCCTCATAGTCGCCCAGCGCCATGTGCGCCAGCCCCAGCTTGTACTGCGCCAGCTGGCCGTACTCGCTGAAGGGGCCGTCATCCACAATGGCTTGAAAAATTTCCACCGCCTTGTCGCGCGCCGGCAGGATCGCCGCGATGCCGAAGAGCTTGCGCTTGTTCCCGGCCAGGAAGTGATTCCCCAACTGAGACTCCCGCTCGAGGATCTCATCAAACCGCTTGGTCGACGGGTAGGTCTGGAGGGTCTTGCGGTACTCGAGGAAAGCCTTGTAGTAATCGCGCTCTTGTTCGTGGCAGCGGCCCACGTAGTACTGGGCCTCAGCGGCTTCCCGTGAGTCCTTGTACGCCCTCAGGAGTTTCTTGAACTCCTTCTGGGCGCGGTCGTAGTCGCCGCGCTCAAAGAAGGCGACCGCAAACGCCAGCTGCTCCTCGGGGCTGTCCTTCACCGCCCCGGTCGGCCCGATCCACCCCGTCTGCGGCGACCACACCCACGCGGCAAACGCGGCGGGGGCAGTCCCGAGACAGATGAGAAAGACGCTGACGGTGATCGCTGCACGAGATCGTCTCATTGAGGTGAATTCACAATACCAAATCCGTCGCTGGATGTCAAAAACTCGCGCCTCGGTAAAAACCTTCACCTAATCTCGGTTACACGCTGGTTCGAATCCTGCTCGGCTCCCCGGATGTGCCAGTCTACGAACTACCCCGGCTGAGCCCCTCGGCCCTGAAGCTGGCTCAGAGCCTAACCTTTACCGTTCGGGTCACGATCTCCGGAACTTACGACAAGAGCTGGAAGAAGCGCTCGAAGGTCTTGTAGACGTCGGCGATCAGGATATCGCGGGCGCGGGGCTCGTGCAAGTCGTTGAAGTTGGCGACCCAAGCGGGGCCGGTGGCGCGAAGGCTCCCGAACGCCTCCCGCAGATTGTGGCGCGCCTGCTGGGCGACCGGCAGATGGAGGAGGGGACGCAGCGCTGTCGCCGCCGAGACAGGCCCCTGCTGATAATGGCGCACGAGGTAGAAGAGGTCGTAGGCGTCCTTCTCCTTGTAGCGGCCGCCGAGGGCGAGGCTCTTCATGACCAGGCTGGCCGCCAGGTTGGCCATCGGCCAGGTGACGGTCG
>CAYJWN010000084.1:0-6778 GCA_964373835.1 uncultured Planctomycetales bacterium | reverse complement strand
CGCGCCCGCCGCGCCCGTAGTCGAACTGCGGCAGGTAGGAGTTGCCGTACGACCGTCGCAGCAGCGGCTGCATGTTGACCCATGTCAGCCAGTGATCGAGGCTGCGGTCCGCGGTGAAAAAGGAGACGCGGTGGATCTTGCGCTGCCACGCCTCCCGCGTGTTGGCAAGCGACCGCTCGCCCGCGCGGGAGCGTTTCGCCCACCGCACCCATCGATCGACGTCGCGCGGCTCAGCGGTCATGCCGTACGCCAGCAGGTAGTCCGCGCGTGCGCCCGGCGCCAGGACGCAGTCCGCAAACCGGAAGCCGCCAATGGCCTCCCGTCCGGCTACCGCTGCGTGATGCGAGGGAGGAGCGTCCTTGCGCCCCCACACCGCGGCCGGCGCCGCAAAGCTGCCGCCTTCGCCGAGAAACTGTTCTTGAGCCGCCCACACGCCCCGGGGCGGCAGGCCGCGAGGCCCAAAGCCCAAGACGGTGTAGCGCGTCCTATTGATCGTATGGCCGCGTTCGTCAAAGGACATCGTCGGGCAGACCATCACCCCGTAGCGCAGCGCGCTCACCCGGTGCAACAGCGCAGTGACGTGGCGGTGGTCGCGGACGTTGTCCGCCGAACGGGCGAACACCGGGATCGCGGCATAGGGGCTGAGTCTCAGGGTTGTTGACGAGGTATTCTCGATCCCAACCCGCATCAATTCCATCTTGGCATTCAGGTCGGCCGGGCACCACAGCGTGGCACACACCGTGAAGCGCTCCGCGGCATCACGCCTCGTCAGGCGAAACCAGCCCGGACCGGCGTCAATCCACGACGAACGAACGCTCCACGTGCTGGTCAGGTGGTCCGCAAGGCCGTTCGGGGACAGGCCGGAGAGCGAAAACGGTTCGCGGCCTTCTTCCACGAGCCAGAAATCCCGATGGACCAACGTGTGGGGCAGATCCTCAGCGGTCAACGGCAAGGAGAGATACTCGTTGTGGCTCGCGGCGGGGCTGCCGTGAAGGCGAGGGGAGGTCCAGGACAAGAGGCCCCCCTCGTTGGCCAGAGGGAAGTAGAGGCGGTTGAGGTGATCCGTGTGCACGGCGTGGAACGTGCCGCCTGCTGGGCTGTGGGCGTCCTGGTCAATGAACCGCCACCAGGAAGACCGCTGTCGGGAGCCGCGTGACCGCTTTGGAGGCATGGCTGTTTGCGTTTGGGTATTGTAACACAAGCTAGTGCCTCGACTATTTTGACTTGATCGATTGGTCCGCTCAGCACTAGTGCTGAGCGAGATTGAAATGACCTCGTGGCGTCCCATCCTCATTGGTCATTTCAATCGAGTCGAAGCACTAGAAACACTTAATTCTCCTTAGAATCAGGTATACTTAGTCCAGAACTGAAAAACCCCGCACAAGCGGGGCCCCACACCCAGGAGTACAGGGTGCTGATGTAGCGCGAACCGGACGCAGCAACGCAGCCGGTTGCGGCCAAGCTGGTCGCAGATTTTCTGGGTGTGGGGGGCAAACCACTCGTGAGGGTGGGACGCAAAGCCATGGATCCTCGCAGGTGCCTGGCTCTTCGCGAAGCGAAGTGCCTGGCACCTGAAGGACAGCCAGGTTGCCAGCATCTCGCGGCACATGCCGTGCCGTTTGCGATCCCATAGCTCATGCGCTATGGGATTTTTTGCTGTCCGTGACAAGCGGGTGGCGCTGCAGGAGGCCTGATGATTGGGCGACGAACACCGAAGGTCAACGCAGATCGTCTGTACCGTCCGATTCGACTCATCAAGCAGTGGCCGCCCTCCACCCTTCAAGGGCCGCAGGAGCAGTCCGCCACACTCCTCCAGCGGTGGTCCTGCGGCGTGACCATTGGGACCCCCCTCGTGGTCGTGGCCACCCTCATGATCCGCGGGTGGGGAGATACGGCCGCATGCAAGTGGATCGCCCTTCTGGGCGTGGTCGCGTTTCTCTGGGCGTACCTGCTCCTCCGCGTCTCCGTGCGCGCACGGCTCCTCCGGCATGTGCCCCGGATCCTCGTGGGGAACAGCGCCGTTCTTCTTGTCGTGATGAGCGCCGCCATCGCCATGACCGGCGCCTCGCTGAGCCCGCTCTTCTGGCTCTATCTCGTGTTGGTCATCGTGGACACCCTGCAGGACCGGCGTCGGGGCATCATCGTCGCATGGTCCTCCTGGGCGCTCTTCTGCATGCTGTTCATGGCCCAGCACCAGCAGTGGCTGACTGACGCCCACACCGGGATCTCGTTGGACACGCAGCCGCGCGGAGCCCCATGGCCCTTGCACGCCCTCGGCGTGGCCGCGTGGTATTTCATGATGGCGGTCGGCGTGTCCGTCGTTTCCCGGTGGCTCCTTCGGCACGAACACGCGCTGCAGCGCCAGCAGGAGGCGGTCGGCCAGCAGGAAGAGGCGCTCGCCGCGGAACGCGGGAAGATTCAGCTCGAACGCCAGGAGCTGGGGCAGCGGCAGTTTCAGCTTGATCAGGCCAAACGGCAGCTCGAGACGCGGGAGCAGCGGCTGGAGCATGAACGGCAGCAATGGAACCAGCAGCGCGCCCAGACCATCCAAGACCTGGCGAAGCAAGAAGCCGACCTCGCCGAGCGGCAGCGCCAGACCGAGCAACACCGCGTGCAGCTCCAGCAGCTTAGATCTGACATGGACGCGGAGCGCACGGCAGGGGAGCAGCGACGGATTCGCATGATCAAGATGCTCGATGACCGTGAAGCCGGCCTCATTGAGCGCACGCGCGAGCTGGAAGATGGCAAGAAGAGCTTTGAGCTGCAGCGGACGGAGACCACCCAGTCGCTGATGCAGCTTGAGAAAACGCTCCTCAACAATCTCAAGCGGGTGGGTGAAGAGATCAGCCAAGTCGAGGCGACGCGCAAGGCGGCGCAGGACGCGCAGCGTGAGCTCACCGCCGCGCAAGAGGCGTGGGCGGCCGAACAGGCGCGCGCCGCCGAAGCCGTCGCGGCCAGGGCCGAAAGACTCGACGCGCAAACCCAGGAGTCTCAGCGACGCCAGCAGCAGATCCAAGAAGCCGAGGCGGCCTTGACCAAGGAGCGGGAGCGCGTCGAGCGAGAACTCACGCAACGCGCACAGGACTCGCAGCAGCGCCTTAAGCATCTTGAGGCTTCCCAGCGCCAAGCGGTCGGGCAGCAACAGACCCTTGAGAAGCTGCAGGTCCAGATGCAGGCGCGCTTCACCGAGCACGAGGCCCGGCTCGGGCAGCGGGCTGCAGAGCTTGAAGAGCGCGAACGTCATCTCGCCCACGAGACCGCCGCCCTTGAACAGACACGCAAGCAGCTTGAGAGCATGCACGGCGGAACCGAGACAAAGCTGTTGTCGTTGAGCCAGGAGACGCATCGGCTCGAGCAAGAACGCCACCTGCTTGAGCAGGAACGGCAACGGCTCATGCGCGAAACGAGCCAGCGGGAGCGGTCGCTCCAAGCGCAACTGGAGCAGCTGGAGGCTCAGCGGCAGGAGCTGCAGGCGTTCCACGATCAGTTGGAGAGCCAAGCCAAACAAGTGGCCGCCGAGCGGCAGGCGCTAGTAGAGGAGCGGACCGCGTGGGAGCGGGCGCGCCATGAAACGGCCAAGGCGGTCACGTCGCCTCGCGGACTGTTTGTCCAGCACGCCCGCCGGGCCCTGCAGGAGCAGGCCCGTCGACTGCGTGGGCAGGGTCGGCAGATCACCCAGCAGCAGCGCGACCTGGCCACCCGCGAGCGGGAGCTGGAGCAGCAGCAGATTGACTCCAAACGCCGCGAGCACGCCTTCGAACTGGCGCGCCATCAGTTTGAGGCCGAGCGGGAACAGCTGCTGCAGCGGCTGCGCCAACGCGAAGTGGAGCTGGCTGAACGGTTGCACCAGGTGGGGGAAGCGACGCAGCGCCTGAACGTGGATCGGGCCGGGCTCGAGCAGGCCCGCCGACACACCGAAGAGGCTGCGCGCACCCACGAGTCAGCGGAGCAACAGCGTCTGCGCACGGAAACCCAGCGGCTTCACAAGGCCCGCCAGGAGCTTGAGACCGCGCAGCGCGCGCTCGCCGACTGGCAGAAGGCCGCCGAGACGCAGTCCCGCCAGTGGGAGCAGTCGAAGCGGGCCGCTGAGACCTCGATGGCCGCGCGGGAGCAGGCGCTGGCCACGCAGCAGCGCGCGCTTGAAGAAGAGCAGCGCACGCTGGCGCACGCCCGCCAGGAGTGGGAGCGAACGCACGGCCGCACCGACGAGCGCATCACCCGGCAGGAGAAAAAGCTCTCAGAGCAGGCGCAGCAGCTTGAGGAACGCCAGCAGGCACTCAGCCGCCTGTCGCAGCAGCTTGAGGACCAGCGCCGCCAGCTCGATCAGGAGCGGCACCAGATGGCGCAGGACGTCTCCCACCGCGAGCAGGAGCTTGCGCTCCGCTTGGAACAGCTGCACGCCCTCCAGCATCAGCTGGAGGAGGAGCGCCGCGACCTGGTGCGCCAACAGGAACAGCTGACCGCCGAGCGGCAGCAGATCCTCCAGGCCCAGCAGCAGCTCGAAGAAACGCGCCGCTTGCTCACCGACGCATCCATCGCCCGTGGGCCCGACCCGTCTTCTTCCGAAGCACTGACCCTTCTCGCCAATGAATTCAACACCCCGCTGGCCAGCGTCGAGGCGCTGCTCACCACACTCCTTGAAGGCGACCACGGCGAGCTGCCGCCGCCGATTCTGGAATCGCTGCAGGATCTCATGCAGACGAACGGCCGGCTGCGCCGCGTCGTAACCGACGCCGTGGACGTCATGCGTATCGAGCGGGGACAGCTGCCCACCTCGATTCAGCGGGTCGCGCTGCGCGAGGTGTTAGGCCAGGTGGAAGAGGAGATCAAAGGACCGCTTGACGCCAAGGGGCTCAGCCTCACCCATCAAGGCGATCGCGCACTCGCGATCTCCGCCGACCCTCAGATCGCCCGCAGGATACTCAGCGCCCTGCTGCACAATGCCGTGGAGTACACGACGCAGGGCGGCATTACGATCGCCTGCGCGGCTCAGCGGGGCCGTGTGGTCGTGACCATGACCGATACCGGCGTCGGCATTCAGCCAGGGCAGTGGGACCAGCTCTTCGCCAAACCGGCGGTGGGGAGCCTCGTTCATGCGAGGGGGTTAAGCCTCTACCTCATTCGCAGGCTGGCCAAGGCGATCGGGGGGGACGTCGCGCTGGTCTCAAGCGAATTGGAGGAGGGAAGCACCTTTGCCGTGACCTTTCCAGCCGGCCAAGAAACGGCCTCCTCAGGCGCGCCGGCCCAGGCCGCCGTGGGGACCTGACGGATGGCCAAGGTCCTCCTCATCACGCATGACGGCCTGTTGGCCAAAGCCTATCGCGCGCGCCTCACCCGTGCCGGGTTTGAGGTGGAGTGGGGCCGGACCGGCTACGAGGGGCTGGCCAAGGCTCGTCGGTGGATGCCGGATCTCATCCTCCTCGATGTCACCCTGCCGGGGATGCACGGCCTTGATGTGCTGAAGTGGCTGCGCGATGTGCCGTGGCTTGTCACCGTGCACGTCGTGCTGCTCATCGAACGGACCTTGGCGCGCGACGTCCTTGATCAGTGCCTGCTCTGGGGCGCCGGCAGCTCCTTCCAGAAGGATACCGGATCGCTCGACGACCTCGTCGCGCATCTGCAGACGATTCAGGCCGCCGCTTCCGCACCCGCAGCGCCCGCCTCACCGCCCGCCGCATCTTGATCGCCTCTTCGCGCCCACTCTGTTACAATAACGCCCGTCGATGCTTCAGCAGGAGAAGATGCCGAAGGCTGTAATTCCGGTGACACAATACAGTAGGCTGCGGCATAATTCGGCGACGATGGCGCCTCAGCGACTCGCAAACGTGTCACGCGACCAGCGACTTCAAGGCGCGTGGAGGACGGCGCGCAGCGCCGTTGTACGCCACGCCCGCCAGATAGCTGACCAGCACCAGACTGACGTAGGTGCGCACCGTGCGTCGGCCGATGACCGGGAGCGGATCCAGCAGGAAGATCCCTTTGTCCTGGCTGAAGGACTTCTCCACATCGGCCCGGCGCTTCAGCAGCCAACGGCCTCGGGGACTGCGGAGATAGCGGCGGCGCTGCCGGTCGAAGCGGGCGCGAGACCTCGGCCGGTGCCGGATCAGCGGGGTGGTCAAGCGGAGGTGCCACTGGGCCAAGCGACGGACTCGGGTGGGCGAATCGTAGGCTTTGTCGCCCACCACGTCCCACATGGGGGTGCGCCCCCGCGGTCGGAGCGCCCGGGCCTGCCGGACGACTGGCAGCAGCTGGGTCACATCGTGGCGGTGCGCCGGCGTCACGGTCCACGCCACCGGCAGGAGGACCGGCCGAACCGCGACCAAGACATGGAGCTTGTACCCCCAGACCCATCCCTTCATCGTCGAGAAGCCCCACCGCGCGTCGGGGTCGGTGGTCCGTCGATCGGGCCGGCGGCCCTGGGGGCGCCACCCCTTGGCGCGCAAGGGCGTCGCGTCGATGACCGTCAAGGCCCAGCGCAGCAAGCGCCGCGAGGTCAAGCGCCGCAGCAGTGGCGCCGTCGCTGCCAACACGACCCCATCCAGCCGCTTGAAGCGCCGGCCGAAGGTGCAGTCGCTGGGGACCTGTCCCGCCGGCAGCCCGCAGGCCTGGGCCAGCGAGGGGTTCGTCTGCAAGAAGCGGTGCAGGCTGCGGAAACCCGTCAGCCGGTAGGTCACCATGACCACGAAGCAGGCCAGGATCGTCGACCAGGCGTAGACGAGTGGTCGGCCCCGGCGTGTCGGAGGCTCGACCCGCAAGCGGTGCACCACCTCGCGCAGGA
>CAYJWN010000083.1:0-7029 GCA_964373835.1 uncultured Planctomycetales bacterium | reverse complement strand
AGAAATCCTTTTGGGGGGCTTGACGTGTCCGGTGCGCGTCAGCCATACTTGTTTCACAACCTGTGCGCGCCCTCAGAGCGATCTGGGGGCGTTTTGTGTTTGGAGTCCCCTGGCTCTGAGCGGCAGGAGGCAGGTAACCCAGAGGAGGCCCGCGGATGGCGCAGACGCACCGAAGGCAGCTCTTGCTCATCGAAGACGATCCTGGAGTGACTGAGGTCTTGACGAGGCGCTTATCGCAGGCCGGGTTTGATGTCCGTGCTGAGATGCGTGGAACGGCTGGCCTCACCGCAGCCATGCAGCACCGGCCGGATGTGATCATCCTCGATCTGAAGCTGCCGGACATCAGCGGCTACGAGGTGTGCCGAGAGCTACGGAAGCTCTATCACCGCTGGGATGTGCCGATTCTGATGCTGACCGGCCTGGATCAACCGGTGGATCAATTGCGCGGCTTTGCGCGCGGCGCGGATGCCTATCTGACGAAACCCTACGATCCGGTCGAGCTGCTCCAGACGATCCAGCTGCTTTTAGGCGAGACGGTGCCAACCTAACGGCGGAGCCGCTACGCTCGAAAACGTCTTTGACCAATAGACCAAGGGCGCTGCTCGAACTTCTTCATCCCACCACCTGCGCCTCACAGCGGCGACCCTGTCTGCTGACGCCAGCCGCTGTGACGCTGAGCGCCCCGTCCAGTCTCCGCATGCCGTGCGTCTTCATGATTCCCTCAGGTCGTGGCCCTCTCAAGAAAGAATCACGAGGTATTCAGCGCGCCAAAGGGTCTGCGGTTCGGAAGGCCTCAACTGGATCCCTGCCTGCTGAAGGCACAGGTCAAGGGCCTCGGCTTTAGTGGCGGGGGGGATCCGGCGTGAACGGCTCAGGAGGCAGTGGCTCGATGGCCTGAGGCGCCGCCTCAGAGGAAACCTGAGGCACCTCGGGTGTCGCGAGAATCTCCAAGGCTTCCCGGATCTCCTTGCTGACCGCTTCAATGTCCTGGGGCGTTCCACCCGCCGGGCCGATCCGGATCCCGATCTGCTGACGGCCCAGCGCGACCTTCACAATCTTGACGTTCCGTTCAAGCAATTCTTCAACGAGCCGCTGCGCCCCCTCATCGCCCGCCACAAACTCTCCGTGCCATTGACTGGGCTCGTTCAGCGGCCCGGCGAGGCTCACCGCGCCTGTCAGGCGAGACTCCTGCGTGTGAGCCAACTGTTTGATGTCGACAATAGTCCGGCCATGCACCGAGAGATCGCCTTCGTTGAGGTTGCCCAGCTCAAGCTGGACGCGGGCCTCAAGCGCGTTGGCCTTCGCCGACCACTGGCTGGTAGAGCTGACTGTCGCCCCATAGACCCTGATGGCCGGAGACTGCTGGAAATACGGCTCAAAGACGACAAGGGCCAGCGGCTCAAGCTGGCAGGAGGCCTGGAGATCGCCGGCTGCAGCCTGCCACCATCCGGAGCAGTACAGCGGCGCCAGCTCGCCGTTGCGCCCCATGAACGCTCCGCGCAGCGCAACGCTGATCTGGTCGCCATCGAACGGCACGGTCACCGGCCCCACCACGAACGAGAGATGATTCAGGAGGGCATGGAAGGGCGTCGGCGGCGTGTGATCGATCAACTCGATTGCGCCGTCGATGACCTTGATCGACTGCACACGCATCCTCCAGGAAGGCGGCCACACCGCGGCCGCGGTCACGCCATCAGACGTTGAACCTCTCGGTGAGGAAAGGGACGCGGTCGGCCAGCGCATCGTCCCCGTCTTTAACCGCGTCACTCGGATGAACGGCCGCTCCATCTCAATGGTGTCGACCTCAAGCGTCCTCGTCGACACCGAGAGCCACCGCGGCCGAATCGTCGCCTGTTGAATGCTGAGCCCCGATTCGGGTGTGTTGTGGGTGAAACGGAGTCCGGTAAACAGCGCGGTCATCGGAAAGGCGAGGCGGGTGCTGTCGACGGCGACTTGACCGCCGGTGGCCTCCTCGAGCTTGCGGATGACGAGGGTCGGCGCCACCCACTTGAGGACGGCGTATTCAGCGACGACGAGCAGCAGACACGCGAGGAAGAACCAACGAAGCCAGAACTTGGGTCGCTTCATGGCATCCTATAAAAAGTGCGCCCGGGCCGAGTCCCTCCGCCTGCGGCTACGGGACTTCCTCGGCCACCCCCGCACGTTTGGCTTCGCCAAACGAAGCCGCGGGGGTGCCGGCCTCGGTCGTCGAACCTGCGGTATCGGCCCTCCGCACCAGAAGAAATGCGCGCCCGGGCCGAGTCGAACGGCCAACCAACAGCTTAGAAGGCTGCTGCTCTTCCTGTTGAGCTACGGGCGCTCGGGCCTATACAAATCCAATGGGCCTACGGACAGTCTTCGAAGATAATATCGGGGAGGTGGGATTCGAACCCACGACCTTCTGGTCCCAAAACCGTCCCGGGATGTTCACCCCGTTTTATCCAGTTTCGTATCTGTTGTCCTCAGATGAGGCTAAATCGAACTGTCGTGCATCCATGTTCATGGATTTCCGTCTAATTTGAGGTGCTTCCATTAGATTATCATTAGACGGGCCCGCCCCGATCGGAAGTGGTCAGGAAGCCAACTGCATTTGACGATAGAGGGGTTTGGCGATGGGCCGAAAGAACTTCGACGCTCTCAGGATTTCAATCCCGATCACATCCCCCTTGGCGTTTAACTCAACGTGGACGCCAGGAGCCACCTCAACAAACTCCTCTTCTTTGCCACGCCCCGCTACGATGTACACGGTGTCACTCCCTTGGTCGTAACGCACGAACCGTGACGATGGTTTCATTTTGCCCTCCACCTCCCTCGTTGCAACCGCATCCGGTACTGGCTGGCGCGAATTGGATGCACGCTGACAATCTCGATCTGCTGTGGCGTTTCCTCGTAGATCACCGCCAGCAATCGATCCGCTCTGCCATAAGGACCTTTGCCTATTGCCACTGAATAGCCAGTCAACGTATCGGTAGCTCGCACGATCGAATGCGCCAGCACCTGTACAATTGCCTCCCTTGGAATCTGACGGAGATGCATACGAAACCGTGCATGCTCCGTCAATACCCAAGACTTTTCCATGCGCTACAGACTCACCTTATCAGAGAAATGGTCGGGGCGGCAGGATTCGGCGCCTTCGCTCCCCCCGGCGCTTTGCTTCGCAAAGCGAAGCATCGGGGGTCGCTCCGGTCGGCCACCCGGCCCTCCCGTGGAAAGTTGCCGCTCCTGTTCGTCGCGGCAACGTCCATCCAAGAAAGTCGGGCCTCCCTTCAAATCCTGCCGCTACTATTGAGAAGAAATATCGGGGCGGCAGGATTTGAACCTGCGACTTCCACGTCCCAAACGTGGCGCTCTAGCCAAGCTGAGCTACGCCCCGCTGATCCCCTGATCAACGCTCTACTCCCTCCGCGCTGCCGCGCTACGGGACTCCCTCGGCGACCCCCGCACGTTTGGCTTCGCCAAACGAAGCCGCGGGGGTGCCGGCCTCGGTCGCAAGCTGAGCCACTCCCCGGCACAACGTTCCATCGACGAGGCGCTCTACTCCCTCGGACTACGTCCTCAGGACTCCCGTCGGCCACCCCCGCTTCGCGGGGGTGCCGGCCTCGGTCGCAAGCTGAGCTACGCCCCGACGACGTAAACGTATTTTAGCAGTGTATCACAAACGGGGTCAATGCATTGCGGCATGCCGGGTGAGCTCCTATAATGGCCATATGCTCAAGCGTATCGTCGTGACCATCGTCATGGCTGTAGTGTCCCTCAGCCTCATCGGCAGCCTGGCGCTGTGGGTCGTCCTTTCCCGCTGGGTCCCGACGAAGGGCAAAGCCCTGGTGATCGAAACCGTGGAACGCCATGTGCCGGTCGTCGTGTCGATCGGCGCGATGCGCTACGAGCTGTTCCGCGGCTTCGCGCTGGACGATGTCCACGCGGTCGACCCTCTTTCGGGCGACACCTGGCTGGCTGCCCCCAGCATGCGCATCCGCGTCGGCTGGCTGCCGCTGCTGCTCCAAAAACATGTGGTGTTCCATGCCAGCGCGCCCATCACCGCTCCCTGCACGACCACACTCGCGCTCTCAGGCCGCTATCGTCTTCGACAGCCGTCCCTGACACTCGAGATTAAGAGCGTCAATATTCCTCTCTCCTCGCTCACGGCTCCGCTGACCCGGTATGTTCCGAGCTCTTTGCAGGACGGCACCCTCCAGTTCCAGCTTCACCTGAGGCAGGCGCCTGATCTCCCGTGGGAGATCAGCGGTCGCGTGACAGGCGCTCAACTGGTCTGGGTCGGTCCCTCCTGGCGCCTGACAGGGGATGCGACCGTGGAAGGCAGGGCGCAGCCTCCGCGGACAGGCCGGGATCGGTGGCTGATTGAGGCTGAGGCCCGTCTCAGCCGGGCGCTGCTCGAGGGCCTGTCCACTGTTGGACCGATCAGCGAGATCCACGGCGCGATACGCATCAGCCAGGAACAGCTCGACATCCACCAGCTCACCGGCACAGCGCTTGGCTCGCCCTGGACGCTTGAAGGGACGGTCGCGATGGGAGCGCGTCCCTCGTTTGAAGCGCTCATCACGTCACGCGCCGCGCTGGGCCCGCTGGCCGCCGCGTTTCCGACGCTCGCGTCCTCCTGGCAGCCGGCTGGAGCGGCGGATGTGCGCGCGGTCTGCCGCGGCCCGCTCACGCCTCAGCCTGTTGTCGATTGCTTGGCTCACGCCGAGTTCCGGGAGGTCACGCTCACAGGATCACGCCTGACGCAACCGATCACACGCATCGCTGGAACCGTTGAGCATGACCTCCTCGCTCGACAGCTTTCGATCATACGGCTCGAGGGAAGCGTGCTTGACGAAGCGCTTTCACTCAATGGCGACGTCACGTGGTCGTCTCCGCCGATCCTCTCGCTTGACGTCAAGGGCATCCTGCCGCTCACGGTGTTGGCGGGGTGGCTTCCTCCCAACAGCGCGCTCACCCAGTTGGATGGGACCGCGGTACTTGATCTTCACATCGAGGGTCGAGGCGATGCGCCGCGTTACCTTGGCCGCGTTGAGCTGCACGACGCCCGCGCCGACATCGCGCCCCTTGCCAAACGCCTTGAGGGAGTCACCGGGCAGATCCTCCTGACTGAGCAGGAGATCGCCACGCGCGGGATGACGCTGCGCGTCGGCGATCAGCCCCTGACACTCACCGGCTCGGTCGCGCCGGGCGCCGTGCCCTCCGTGACGGCCACGGTGCAGTTTCCGGAAGGCTGGTGCCGCGTGATGAGCCGCATCAGCCCGGAGGACCTATTGATTGATGAAGGAGAGCTCCGGGTTCGCCACAGCCAGGTTCGTCTTAGGGGGCGCATCAGCCGAACGCGTGAGCACTCAAGCGCCGTGCGCATCGAAGGGCTCGTCGAATTGGGCGAGCTCCACGCGCTTCCTTTTGCTCCGCTCCCCGCGCTTGAGCCGTGGCGCCTGCAGGGTCAGGCCGCCGTTGAGGGGACGTTCCAGGGGCGGTTATCGCACTGGACTGACGCCGACATCCAAGGACGGATCCGAGCGGAGGCCGTGCGCATCCGCGACGTGCCGCTGGAACAGGTGGTGGGCAGTCTCGAGCAGGAAGATCGCGTGTTGCGCCTGCGCATTCCTTCGGCGACGGCCGCGGGGGGCAGATTCTCTGGAGAGCTCAGTGTCGACCACCGCAAGCGAAGCCGGGGCTACCTCATCCAGGCCGATCTGACAGGGGTCCAGCTTGAGCATCTCACGCACGTCATTCCGGCGTGGCGCGCGCGCTCGGTCACGGGACAAGCTTCAGGCCATCTCACTCTTTCCGGGACGTGGGAAGACCGCGCCACCTGGAGTGGAAACGGCTGGCTGAATGCGGCGGGTGAGCGGCTCGGCGATGTTCCCCTGCTTGATAAACTGTTCCGGGGGCTCTTCGGAGTCCTGGGCGACCGCCTCGGATTGGAGATGCTGCGGCGCGCGGAGATCACGCAGGCGTCGGTGCAATGGCGGCTCGGCAATGAACGCTTCAGGACGGATGATCTGCGCTTGGGAGGGTTGGCCGGCACTGAGCCGGTCGCCGTCTACGCCAAGGGAAGCGTGGGGCTGGATCAGACGCTTGACTTCGTGATCGAGCCGGAGCTCTCAGAGGGCATGGTGCTCCAGGCGCCGACGACCTCGGCGCTGGCCCGTACCGTGCTCAAGGCGGCCGGTCAGCTGGAACGGTTGCGCCGGCTCATCGGACGCCACCGGCTCACCGGCACGATCAAGCAACCCGCGTATCGCTTCGAGCTCGGCACACAGGAGATCTTCAAGCAACTGGCGCCCGTCCCGGGCGACTTGCTGGAGAACTTGTTCGACGCCGTGCGCTAACCGTGCGGCCTACGAGTCGCTTCAGCACCACACGCATCCGTTTTGCGGCCGCGGCGCGATGACTCCAGCGCGCCTTCCATGACGGAGGAACCTGCGCCACCGTTTTGCGCCATCGCGGAATCAACACAATCGGATCGTAGCCGAACCCGCCGCGCCCTTTCGGCGCCGTCGTGATGCGTCCCGCCCATGTGCCGCGAGTGATCGCCACCACCCCTGACCGACTCGCTAACACCAAGGAACAGCGATAGCGCGCCCGTCGTTTTGCCGCAGGCACCCCTTCCAGCAACCGCAGGAGTTTCTCGTTATTCGCCCGATCGTCCCCATGCGAGCCGGCAAAACGGGCGGAGCGCACCCCGGGTGCGCCCCCAAGGGCGTCCACTTCCAATCCGGAATCGTCCGCCAGGGCGAACAGGCCCGTCGCCCGCGCCGCCTGCACGGCTTTCTGTGCGGCATTGGCGTCGAAGGTCACTCCGTGTTCATGGAGCGGCGGGATGTCGGGAAACTCGGCCAGCGAATGCCACCGAATGCCGGCCGTGGCAAGCAGCGCTTTGAGCTCGCGATATTTGTGGCGGTTCGCCGTTGCCATCACCACATGCAGCATCCCATGATCCTCACAGGTGGATGAAGCAGGAGGAGACTTAGAGCTCCTATCAAAATACCCCGCGGCCGCGCTGGGCCGAGATGCCAGGCC
>CAYJWN010000082.1:0-7537 GCA_964373835.1 uncultured Planctomycetales bacterium | reverse complement strand
TTCAGCACCCCGCCCAGCACGAGCGCGCTGACCCCTAATTTAATCGCCAGATCAACCAACATGGGTTAGTGGCAAGGTGGCTGGGTGGCAAGGTGGCTCAGCCACTGAGTCACTTTGCCACTTAGCCACTGAATCTTCATTTTCCGTTCGCTAACAGGGCGCCTTGCTCGCCGATCGTCTCGTACATCAGCTCGTGAAACGCCGCTTCCTTCTGCCCCAGCTCCACGAAGATCGAGCAGGCGTCAACAAACGACATCGTCTGTCCCATTTTCCCGGCCAGCTCTGACACGATCTGCCAATCGGGTTTTGATTCGCCCCACGGGCCGACCGCCGGATGGATGCGCTGTACGCGTCCCTGAAAATTCGTGAAGGTGCCATCCTTCTCCGCATAGACGGCGCTGGGCAGCACCAGGTGCGCCAGCTCAGCGGTTCGATTCGCGTTGGTGCCGATAAAGACAAACAGCTCAAGCGCCTTGGCCGCATCGAGCACGCGCGGCTCTCCGAACAGCGGGACGAGGTCCTGCGTGAACACAAACAGCACCCGCAGCTGTTTCTTCGCCGCCCGATCGAGCAGCCCTTCAGCGCCCTCGCTGATGCCCAGCGCTTGAGCGCCTTTCGCATTCGGGGATTTATCCGCCTGAATCAACAGCTGATCGCTCTCCCCCGGCTTCGGCCGCTGGAAGACGACCTGCGCAACACCCAGCTCATTGAAGAAGCGTTTGGCTGCGTACAGGTCCTCGTTCGTGAGGTGGCTCGAGAGGATGACGCCTACCTGATCGAGCTGTTTGGCATCCTGTACACGCGCGAGGGTGCGGCTGATCAACTCCAGCGCTTCGTGCCACGTTCCCTTGCGCACGCTGCCGTTCTGCCTGACCTGCACCGCATCGAATCGGTGCTGGTCGATAAACTTGTAGCCATAGCGGCCCTCGTCGCACATCCACCACTGGTTCACGGCCGGGTTGTAGCGGGGCTTGAGCCGCATCACCCGTTCCCCATTGGCGATATGCGGGCGCCATTCGCGCTCGCGATTATAGTGGATCTGAATGTTGCAGCCGCGGGAGCAGCCGGGGCAGACCGAATTGGTCGAGCCCAGATACCAGACGCGGCACTTGAAACGGAAATCGCGGTCTGTGAGCGCGCCGACCGGGCAGATGTCCACCACGTTGCCGGAATATTTGTTGGTGAGCTGCTTGCCTGGGTGCAGGCCGATCTCCGAATGGTCGCCGCGGTTGAAGATGCCGAACTCGGCCGTCTTGGTGATCTCATCGGTGAACCGCACGCACCGGGAGCAGAGGATGCACCGTTCGGCGTCAAGCATGACCGTTGGGCCCACAGGCACCGCTTTGGGCTTCTTCACTTTGGTTTCATTGAACTTGGGATCATAGAGTCCGTGTTCCATATAGTAGTCCTGGAGCCAGCACTCCCCGGCCTGATCGCACACCGGGCAGTCCAGCGGATGGTTGATCAAGAGAAACTCGAGGACATCCCTGCGACCGATCAGCGCCTCATCGCTTGTGGTGTTGACGACCATGCCCTCTGTCGCGCGGGTGTAGCAGGCGATCTGCAGCTTCGGCGTGCCGGCGATCTCCACCAGGCAGATCCGGCAGTTGCCGGCGATGGACAGCCCGGGATGGTAGCAGTAAAACGGCACCGGGCTGCCCGCCTGCTCACAGGCTTGCAGGACTGTGGTGCCCTCCGGTACAGTCACCTGCTTGCCGTCAATCGTGAGTGTAATCGTTTTGGTATCTACCATATCCTACAGTTGCTCGTCGGACTCAGAAATCAGAAGTCAGAACTCAGACGTCAGACCACACACTAAATGCTGACCTCTGACATCTGACTTCTGATCTCTGAAACCAGATCGCACCGCTTTTCACGAATGTGGAACTCGAACTCGTCGCGGAACTTCCGGATGTAGCTCTGCACCGGCCAGGCGGCCGCATCGGCGAAGACGCAGATCGTGCGCCCTTCCATGCCGGTGCCGATGTTCAGCAGATTGTCCAGGTCCTGCGGGCGGCCCTGCCCCTGCACGATGCGATTAATGATCTTGAAGATCCAGCCGGTGCCTTCGCGGCAGGGCGAGCACTGACCGCAGGACTCGTGCGCGAAAAATTTCGCCGCGTACCACAGCGCCTGGAGCATGCAGGTGGAGTCGTCCATGACGATGATCCCCGCCGAACCGGCCATCGTGCCTGCGGCCAGCAGCGAGTCAAAATCCATGCGCACGTCCACCTCATCGGCGCGCAAGATCTTGGCGGAAATGCCGCCGGGGATGACCGCTTTCAATGTGCGGCCCTCGGGCACGCCGCCGGCCGCCTCGATGAGCTGTCGCAGCTTCACGCCCTGCGAGGCTTCATAGAGGCCGGGCTTGCGCACATGGCCGCTCAACGAGTAGAGTCGCGTGCCGCCGCTCTTGCCATAGCCCAGCTTGGCGAACCACTCCCCGCCCCTTTTGATAATGGGAGGCACGCAGGCGAGCGTCTCAACGTTATTGATCACCGTGGGGCTTGCGAACAACCCGGAAATGGCGGGAAACGGCGGCTTCAGCCTCGGGAACCCCTTCTTCCCTTCGAGCGATTCGAGCAGCGCGGTTTCCTCACCGCAGATGTAGGCGCCCGCCCCGCGATGGACGATCACGTCCAGCGACATGGCCGTGTTGAAGATGCGTTGGCCCAGGAAGCCGTACTGATACGCATCATCGATCGCCTTTTGGAGGATGCGCGCAGGCTCGGCGTATTCGCCGCGGATGTAGATGTAGGATTTCCGGCACCCCGTCGCATAGGCGGCGATGATGATCCCCTCGAGGAGCCGGTGCGGGTCCTTCGCGATGATGTAGCGGTCCTTGATGGTGCCCGGCTCCCCTTCATCCGCGTTGACCACCAGGAATTTCGGCTTGGCCGACTCCTTGGGAATGAAGCTCCATTTCTTCCCCGTGGGAAAACCCGCGCCACCCAGGCCGCGGAGGTTGGACTGCGTCACCTCCTCGATGACCTGCTCAGGCTTCATCTGGGTGAGCGCCTTGCGGGCGCTCTGGTAGCCGTCATCGCGGATGGCGGTCTCAATCTGCTCCGCATCTTTCACCGCAAAGCGCGTGGCAAGGACCGGTTCTGCAAGCCCCACCGTCCCCTGAAATAGAAGCGGCAGGGCTGGCAGCCGGTCCGGATGGTTGACCAGCGCGTCGATCACCTGGGCGTTGATCGGCCCGACGTACTGATCATTCACCTGCATCATGGGACCGGTTTCGCACGCGCACAGACACTCAACGGTCGAGAGGGTGTATTGCCCGTCGGCGGTGGTCTCGCCCGGCTTAATTCCGAGGCGTTCCGAGACAGAGGCGATGCAGCCTTCGGCTCCACGTAGGGCGCAGGCGATATTCTGGCAGACCTGCACATGATACTTCCCGACTGGCTGCTGATGGTACAACGTATAGAATGTCACGACCTCATGGACGTGAGCAGGTGCCACATCCAAGAGCTTGCCCACCCATTCCTCCGCGTCTGTCGTGATGAATCCCATGCGTTCCTGGATCAGGCGCAGGATGGGCAGCATCGCCGCCTGCCTCTGCTCGTATCTCGCAACGATGGCTTCGGCTGCTGACCGTAATGATTCGAGATCGCTGCGTTGAGCCATCAGAAACTCGAGCAGGCTGAAGGCTGAAGGCTGAAGGCTGAAGGCCAAGACCATTGCCTTGAGCTTTGAGCCTTGAGCCTTGAGCAGTTCATCGGTCGAGCTCGCCACCGATCATGTTGACGGAGCCGAACGTGGGTACCAGATCCGCCAGCAGGTCCCCCACGATCATCTCATGCAACGCACCCATGATGGTAAAGCACGGCGGCCGCACCCGCACGCGGTAGGGCCTATCCGACCCATCGCTCACCACGTAGAAGCCCAGCTCGCCGTTGGCCCCCTCGACCGCGCTGTAGTACTCCCCTTTCGGCGGCCGGATGCCGTGGCCGACCATGATGAGCTTGAAGTGATGCATCAGGCCCTCGATGTTCCCGTAGGTGTCCTCTTTGGCGGGCAGCACGGCGCGCTTCTCAGGGGCATTGACGGCGTCGTGATACCCGCGCGTTGAGCCCCAGAGGGTCGGGTCGGGCTTCACATGCGCCTGCTTGAATCCCGCGACGCGGCCCATCTTGGCCTCATCCACCATGACGTCAGCGGGCAGGACGTTCCCTTCCAAATCCACGTTGAGCGGCCCCTGGGGGATCTGGGCCAGCGCCTGCTCACTGATGCGCATGCTCTGTTCCATTTCCTCCATGCGCACGAGGTAGCGGTCGTAATTGTCGCCGTGCTCGCCCGTCGGCACATCAAAGGACACCTTATCATAGGCAAAGTAGGGGTTGGCCTTGCGGACATCGAGCGCCACGCCGCAGCCACGGAGAAACGGCCCGGTAATGCCGTAGTTGATCGCCTTGTCCTTTGAAATCACGCCGGTGCCCTGCATCCGGTCCACGAAGATGCGGTTGCGGGTCAGCAGGCGGTCGCACTCAAGCAAAACCTTGCGCACGTCCTCCAGCGCCTTGCGGGTCCGGTCAGCAAACCCTTCAGGCAGGTCGGCTTTGACCCCGCCGACACGGCCGTACGAAATCGTCAACCGGGCGCCGGTGACGGCCTCGATGAGCTCCCAGAGCCACTCGCGCGCCTTGATCATGTACAGGAATACCGTGAACGCCCCCAGCTCCATCGCCGAGGCGCCGATACAGGTGAGGTGATCGCTGATCCGGGAGATCTCGCTCATGATGGTGCGGATGTAGTCGCAGCGCTCCGTCACCTCAATACCGAGCAACCGCTCGACCGCCAGGCAGTAGCCGAAGTTGTTGATGAGCGGTGAGACGTAGTTGAGCCGGTCGGTGTATGGGATGACGTTGTTATACGGGCCGCGCTCACTCTCCTTCTCAAAGGCGCGATGCAGGTAGCCGATTTCGACGTCGGCCCCGACGATCCGCTCCCCATCGAGCTCCGCGATGATCTGGACAATCCCATGCATCGCCGGGTGCGACGGCCCGATGTTGAGAAACATATGCCGCGTTTCGGTGTCGCGTGACGCCGTTGCCATTTATGTTTATGCAGTTGGCTCGGGGGTCGGGGCTCGGGGATCTGGGCAACTGCCCGGAGCCCTGAACCCACAGCCCAGAGCGCTGTTCATCAGTTGAGGGGACCGATGAGGGGTTGGCGCTTGCTGACGGGGTAATCCTTGCGCAGTGGATGGCCCACAAACTCTTCGTACATGAGGATGCGCGTAAGGTTGGGATGTCCGGTGAATCTGATGCCGAACATATCCCACACCTCCCGCTCAAACCAGTTGGCCGCAGCCCACAGACCGGTCAGCGAATCCACGACGGGATCGGCAGCGGTGAGGGGCACCTTGACGCGCAGCCGGTGGTTGTGTGCGCTGGAATAGAAATGGTAGACCACCTCGAACCGATGCGCATCGTTCGACACTCCCCGGTCCCAGGTTTCGGCAACCGGCTTCGGCTTCATAAAATACGGCAGCGGCGAAGGAGTCGCAAGTGTGGGCGCGCTGCCCAGTGACCTGCCAAATTTCAGGTAATCAAGGCAGGTCAGATCCATCAGGAAGTCAAAACCCATTGCCGAATCGTCTTTCAGAACACGCGCAATATCCAGGAGCCCCTCGCGCTTGATCAAAACAGTTTCCTGCCCCCGGTAATGGTGCGTTGCCAGCACATGCTCCGGGAACCGCTTCTGAATTGTTCCGGCTAGTCCTTGCTGCATCTATGCGTGCCACTATTCACTGATCACTAGTCACTGATCACTGATCTTAAAGGTGGGCCTCAGGACGGTGCGAGACCTGCAGTTCTGCGGGGCGGCTTGACGGGCCGCCCGGGAGCGTGGCCGAGGCTCCCTGCGCAATTTTCTCCTGCAGCTTGATCAGGCCGTCGAGGACATTCTCGGGACGCGGGGGACAGCCTGGGATATACAGATCGACGGGGATGATGGTGTCAATACCCCGGACCGTGGCGTAGTTGTCGTAGAAGCCGCCCGTGCAGGTGCACACGCCGAACGCCACGACCCATTTCGGCTCGGTCATCTGGTCATAGACCCGTTTGAGCACCGGGGCGATCTTGTGGCTGACGGTGCCGACCACGAACAGGACATCCGCCTGGCGCGGCGAGAAGCGAGGAAAGCCCGCGCCGAACCGGTCCATGTCGTAGTGCGAGGTGGCGGTCGCCATGTACTCCATCCCGCAGCAGGCCGTGACGAACGGGTACTGAAAAATCGAAAACTTCCTGGCCCACCCCAGCGCCGCGTCGAGCCGCGTCGTGACCCAGTTCAGTTTTGACACGTCAACAGATGCAGTCATGACTCGTTCAGAAATCAGAGGTCAGAAGTCAGATGTCAGAATTCAGACCTGACTTCTGATGTCTGACCTCTGTGCGTCGTTACTTAAACTCCAGCGCGCCTTGCTTCCAGGCATAGGCAAACCCGGCGACGACGATGAGGAGGAAGAACCCCATCTCCAACAGCCCAAACCATCCCAGTTCTTTCGCCAAGACCGCCCAGGGAAAGAGGAAGGCCAACTCCACATCGAACACGACAAACAGCATCGCGATCACATAGAAATGGATCGGCAGACGTCCCGCCGGCAGTGCAATCGGATCCACGCCGCACTCAAACGGCTGGGATTTGACCGGGTTCGGCTTTTTGGGACCGAATAGCGCGTTGGCAAAGAGCAGGAACAGTCCTACCGCCAACGTGAGGGCCGATAAGATGAGCATGCTGACGTATTCGAGCATTGAGGTAATCCTTCGACTCCCCCCCGTCGCTTGGCTTCGCCACGCGAAGCCACGGGGGTCGCTCAGGACGCCCCGCCATGTTGGGCTTGTCGGCGGAGCGAGTTTGTGATTTTTTTCACAAACTACTATAGCACCTTTCTCTGGGTGCCGTCTATCTGTTGCGGAAAGGAGGGGGGCGGGAGTTATTTGTTGTAGTCAAGCCCCCGCTCAAGGAACTGTTCGTCCATGCGCTTGGGGGTAAAGTAGCTGCGGACGAACGCCTTGAGCGGTTCGACGTCAAACTGGCGACAACTGTAGATATCGATCGAGATGAAGTCCTTGGGGGTGAGCGTGTGAAGCTGGATGCCACTCTCCACCAGAGGGATCCATCCGCTGAGGCCAGCCTTGTCAGGAAACCGCTTGCCATCGGTGCGGAAGATGAAGGGCGGCGACTGCGGCTCAACCTTTAACACGCGGACAATCTCCTCAAGAAACTCATAGCACAAGCTTAGGTCGTCGCAGGCGCCTTTCTTGCAGTCGTAGAGATCGAGTAGCAACTGAAACCCAAACGGCGCAACCCGCCGCTTCGCTTTGCTCGATTCAATGGCAGCGGGCGCCTCACACACTTGCGGCATGCAGAGCCTCCTTAAAAAGAGACACCCCGACGGTCAACCGTCGGGGCACACTGACGGACTGATCAACCTGATCGGTCCTGCTTTCTCCCATGTAGACTTCGATGCACCTCAATCTCTAATGCCTCATCATATAACAGGCCATTGGAATGTCAACAACAATTCCTT
>CAYJWN010000081.1:4730-7545 GCA_964373835.1 uncultured Planctomycetales bacterium | reverse complement strand
TGTCAAGCACTTTGAACCCCGCAACCTCTTGTCCCACTTCGAGAAAATAGGTTTTATGCGTTCCTGTTTCTTCGACCACAGCGCGCTGGCGCGTGCCTAGGACCACGCGGCCCTTATAGGCAAATTGCGGCGTTGGCGGCTCTGGGATTGACCCCGCACCGCCCCCCTCCCCTTGTCCTCCACCCTCTTGAGGAACCACGACCCGCCGCCGTTCCGGAGAAAACGGATTGGCGTGAAGGGCCGTTTCCGCGGCTTGCTCAACGAGACCCGTGGGTTCAGCGGGCGCTGCGGCAAGCGGGTACTCGTCTTTCACGCGCTCCCACGACTCGCCCGCAACCTCACGAGGCGGCGCGCGGCGGACCGAGGCCTGCCACCACCAGCTGCCGGCAGCCACGAGAAGAAGACACGCCGCGGTCACGACCATCACGCCGGGATTCGCTCCGCCAGCCCTTCTCATCGACGATTCACGGGCTTGGTCGTCTCCTGACGGCCCATGTCTTCTGTGATGGAGAGGTCCTGGGCGTGGGCGGCCACGAGATACCGCGCCAGCACCATCTCGATCTCAAGAGGCTGGGAGCCTGCCTGCGCCACGCCCAGCGCGGCAGGCCGGCCGGCGGCGTCAGGCACGACGCGCAGCGCCCGCAGATCAAGGCGCGGACGGGACCGCTCCATGGCCTGGAGGATGCTCATGAGCTGCGGCAGCGTGCCTGTGAGTCGCACCCGAACCGGCAGGCGTGTCAACAGCGTGGGCCCGGACTCACCCGCGGCCACCGGCTCAGGATCCTCCACCTTAAACGACGACAGGGCGACCACGCCACGGTCCAAGATCAACGCCGCGAGCTCCTGGATCAGCGACAACTGCACCAACAGGCGCGGCACCGTCTCCGAGGGGGGCAGCTCCTTCGGAAAGCCGAGCTGCTCCGGAACCGCCACCCCGCGCGCCGTGGCCAAGCGCTCAAGCGTCCGCTGCACGTCATGGAGCTGCTCCTGAAAATAGAGCTGCGGGTCGGCGGTGGCGGCCTCGGCCAAGGGGGGCGCGGCGATGAGAGCCAGCCAATGCCGGTAGCGCTGCTCGAGGGAGGCCTGCCGAGCGGTGAGATACTCCATCACTTCTTTGTTCGGCGGAATCCCCCCGCTCACAGACAACCGCTTGACGGCTCCGCGGTGGTCTTGAATCCGGGCCTCAATGGCTTGGAGGCTGAACCACCACGCCGCGACGCCGCCCACGGCGGCGATGATCCCTGCTGCAGCGACCAGCGGAGCCAGCGCAATCGAACGGCGCTCAGCCATTAGGGCTTGGCCTTCTGCTCGACTTGGACGGCGAACGCAACCAGTTCTTTGCCGCTCAGCGAATCCGCGATGATGCTGGTGGACAGCGGCTTGACGTTCGTCATGCCGGCGAGGCTCTTGAGCCGCTCAAGCAACTGCGTCACGTCTTGGAATGAGGGCGCGCGCCCCTCGATGACGCCGTCGACCGAGGAGTCGGTCTTCGAGTACTCCGTCTTGGTCAGCCACACCTGATCCGGCAGCGCGTCAGCCACCTGGGCGAACACCTGTGTCAACAGCGGGGTCTCGCCGATGAGCCGCTCAAGCTGCCTGCTGAGCCGGTCGAGGCGCTGCTGGCGCTGCAACAGGGCCCGGACATCCGGCCGCAGCGTTTGATAGAGCCGCTCCCGCGTCGTCAGGGCGTCCAACACGCGCAGGCGCCGCTGGCGGATGTCCCACATCCCGCTTGAGCCCAAGCCGAGGGCGGCCAGCGCGCACAGCCCTGCGGTGACGGCGGCGGCACGGCGGATCTGCGTCGAGGTCTCTTCGCGTTGGGCGCCGGCCAGCAGGTTGAGCGGGACGCGCGCAAGACCCAGCCCCTGCAGGGCAAGACCCAACGCCGCGACTGCGCGCTCCGCGAGCTCACGGCTGACGGCGCCTGTTGTCACGACACGCGACGGATCAAACGGCTCCACCCGCAACCTCAAGGTCGTGGCCAGCACTTCCTGGATGCCGGCTCGGGCCGCCGATGAGCCGAGCACCGACACCGATGCCGGCAGCTCGGGCTGCTCCGCCTGCATGGCCTGCCAGGAGGCGGTGAGCTCTTGACGGAACGCCTCCGGGGACGGGCTTGAGACCGACATCACCTCCAACCGGTCCGGCGTCCAGAGCAGCCACTCACCCGCCTGATCGCTGACGAGATGCAGGAGCATCATCGTCTTGGAACGAACCGGCGACCCGAGGGACGACTGTTGCAGGTGGCATGCGTTGAGCATCGCCACGGCGTTGATGGCGACGGCCCGCACGCCCAGCCCTGCGCGTCGGCATGCCGTCAGACGCTCATCCAGGAGGGAGCGTTTTATCGCCGCCACAATCGCAGCTCGAGGCTGAAGGCTGAAGGTTGAAGGCACTTGCCTTGAGCCTAGAGCCTTGAGCCTAGAGCCAACGGTCTGTCCATTGGTCGAGAGCCAGTGGTAATGCCAGACCGCCTCCTTCAATTCAAACGGCAGCTGCTGCTGCAGCTCAAACTGCACCGCCAGGATCGCTCGCTTGGGATTCACCACCAGCGGATTCACGGTCGTGAGGATGGCTGACGTGCCCGGCACGCCCAACACCACCGGCTGCGTAATCCGCAAGGTCTGGCGCAGGTGGATGAGGGCGCGTCTCAGGGTTTCCGGGTGGGACGGATCGCAGGCGACCTCTTCCGCCGCGAGGAGGGTGATGGCGCCCCCGGAGCGTTCCAGGCGCGCCGCCCGGATGACGGAGGGCCCAAGCTCAATGCCAATTCCAACTGCCATAAGAATTGCTCAAGGCTCAAGGCTCAAGGCTC
>CAYJWN010000081.1:0-4630 GCA_964373835.1 uncultured Planctomycetales bacterium | reverse complement strand
AGGCTCTAGGCTCTAGGCAAAGGCCGTTGCCTCCAGCCTACAGCCTCGAGCCTGGAGCGACGTGGATGGCTCATAGCTGATTATTCGAGGCGCCACAGTTTGATGGGGGGGCCTCTGGGGATGGCCATGATCGACGGCTCCACACCCACAATCCAGGTGCGCTCCGCCGGCGAGGGATCTTCTTCATCGGGTTGGATGCCGGGAATGCCGTTCGCTTCCTGCGCGGCCTTGACGCGGAAATAGTGGTTGCCGAAGGCGAGATTGTCTCTCGCCACGGACGTGGCCGCGCTCCACTCCGACCACGCGTCCCCATCAACGGCCACCGCAAAGACGCAGCCGCCCTCCGGACACAGGAAGGAGAACTCGGCACGCGGTTCCGGCGCAAAGCCCGCCGGGCCGCTGGTGATGATCGTGTCCGGCGCCAGGAGCCCCAGATCGATCGCATCCGCGGCCGGCGCCGAGACGTTGCCGGCGGCATCCACGAACTTGACATACACCGACTGCTCGCCCCGCACGGGGTTGAGCCGCCACAGCTTCCGGAGGGCGGCGTAGGGCTCCTCCACATAGCCTGTGAGCGCGTCGTTGCTGATCCGCACGCCGGTGAGGCCTGACGTGGCGTCGGTGGCGCTCAGATTCAAGGTGACGTAGACGCTCGTCGTCATCGCGGCGCCGGCGTTGATCGTCACGCTGCCTGCCGGCGCAATCGTGTCGAGCGTCACGCTCCAGAGCAAGGGGGTCTGGGCGTTGCCGACCGCATCCGCCACGCGCAACTCCACGCTGTTCGCCCCCTCGTTCCATGCGCCGCCCGTGGAGGTGACGGTGTTGGTCGCGGTGTTGAACCCAACCGGAGCCGTCTGGCCGTTGACGAGGAGCTGCGCCGTCGAGGCATGCACCCCGCTTCCCGCATCCGAGACGGTGGCGCTGATCGGCGGGCTGGCCGTGTTCAGGAGCGCGCCGGCCGAGGGCGTGTAGGCGGTGATCTGGGGTGCTGTCGTGTCCACCCAGATGTCAAATGAGATGGGCTTGCCGCTCGTGCCCGCGGTATTGACCGCGTTCACGGAAAACGTATGCGTGCCGTCGGACAGCGTCTTCAGCGAACTGGCCGCGACATTGAACGAGGTGAGGGTCGTGTCGATCGTCTCATCCGGGGCGCTGTCGATGGCATAGCTGTAGCCCGCCACATCCGGGCCGGTGGTCGGTGGCTCCCAGTAGAAGATGGGATCGCGGTCGCGTTGCCAGGTCTTGGCGAGGATGATGACGCCAAGCGGATCGGTCTTCGCGTAGAGCACGTCAAGCGTCAACTCGCTGACCGGCGCGGCCTGTGGCGTTGAAAACGCGGCGCCGATCAGGCCGGGGATCACGCGAAACCGCGAGGAGCTCATCCGGTGGCCGGCAACCGCCTCCCCAACGGTCGCTTGCTGCTTAAAGCGGGATGAGGTGAGCGTGCCTCCGCCCTGGTTGGTATTGGCGGTCTCTAACTGTTTATCGGCGCTGCGGCTCACCGCGGCCTCCGCCACCGAGTGGCTTAGTGGCCCAGTGGCTAAGTGGCTAAAAAGCAGTGACCACATGGCGAAGCGGCTCAGTGGCTGAATAACACGGCGCCACCCAGCCGCTTTGCCACCCAGCCACCTAGCCACTTTGCCACTGCTCATCGTTCCACAATCGTCTGAATGCGCTGCGACGCAAGCGCGCGGTCCCCTTCAAGCGCTTGCCCCAGACTGAGGATTTGGAAGACGCTTGAGCGTGTCGTCACGAGATGCGCCATGCGGCGGAACACCGACAGCGTCTCCTCTTCGTCAGCGGCCAGCACGTCGCCGATCAACAGATCCCCAATCCCGCGGCCCTTGCCGTCTTGATCGCCATACGGACGGCCCGTGATGAGGCGGGAGGCACGGGCGTCCGTCATCCCCGGCAGCGCCAGCAGCACCTCACGCGGCGCGGTATTGACATTGACCGGGCCCACGCGAATCAGTTGGGGATCGAGCCGCAGGTCATCCACGTGGCACACCCCGCTGGAAGAAGCGCAGGCCACCTCCAGGGTAAGCCGGGTGGACGGCGTCTCCTGCATGCCGACGGCGATGTGCCCGATCACCACCCGCCCCTGCGCGTCCGTGGACAATGCCGGCGACCAGCTCGCGAACGATCCGTCCGCGCGCTCCCACCGGACCGACATCTGTTCGCCGGGCCATCCGTAGAGGCTCGCACGATAAGGCCCATCAATGAGACCCATCCACCGCCACCGTCCGATCACATCGGCTTTCGCCGGATCGGTGTGCTCGTAATACCCGCCGGCTTTCTCCTGCCAGGCGTTCTCCCCACCCAGCTCCTCCAGTAACCGTCCCTCCGCCTCAAGCCGATAGCCTTCAACCGTCAGACGATCCACGATCTTCGCCAGATCCTCGCTAGCAAACGGCTCCCACGCTTCCCCGCTCGGCAGACCGGCCAGCTCTCCCACGCCCCCCAGCGGGCGGTTCAACACGCTCACCTCTGTCAGTGGATCGTGGACGATCCTCTTGAGACCCACAACCTCTTTGAGGCCGTCATTGTCGTTAGCCATGGCGGGCGTGTAGAGACGCAGCGAGGGATACCACCCTTCGTCCAGCCCGTTGCCATCGCGATCGAGCACCACGCTCGGATCTCCCTTCTCAAGGCTCTGGAAGCCGGCCGTCGTCGGCAGCGGGTACTCGATTTCATCCACGCTGACGCCTCCGCGGCGCAGCATCAAGCGGCGCGCGCTGCCGCTTGGCAGCGTCACCTTCAGCCAGTCGTCGTCGCGGGACGGCACGCCGCCGGGAAATTCCAGCTGCACCGCCGGAGCGTCTTCTGCCATCTCCCACGCCGAGCGCGCGCTGATCCCGTTGCCGGCAAGGGCCGTTTGCGCATCATCGAGATCGACCGCCGCCGCCAACAACCCATGCGCCTTCACCACAGAGCCGCCTGGCAGCTTCGCCGGGCGCCCGCCGGTCAGCTCCCCCTCAATCGTCCAGCCGCTGACATCGATGTCGGCGTCGCTCAGGTTGATCAGCTCGACGTATTCCCCATCCGGCTGGAGCGACAAGGCGACGCCCTTCAAATAGTATGTCCCCTCCGAAGCGGTTTTGCCAATAGGCAGGGTGATTTTTCGGTCCGAGCCGACCAGGATCGTGGAAGGATGAGCCTGTCCATGGACGAGCCGCTGGGTGTTCCCGTCGATGCGCACCTCCCCGACCGTCTGCCCCGAGGCGGCGCCGAACACCCGCACATAATACCGGCCGGCCGGCAGCACGGAGCTGGTCCATGACCAACGGCCCTGCCCGACGCCGCTGTTGGTGCAGACGGAGGAGCCGGGGGGACAGCCCCAGTCCGATCCCTGGGAGTCAAACGTCGCCTCCGTGACCTCGACATTCATCACCGGCTCCACCATCAGCTCATTGAACCGGATCGCCTCAATACCGCGGACCATGACACCGGTCTTAGCTTCTTCGGCAACCAACTCAATGCCTCGAAACGCGCAGACCGTGCCCGCCGGCTCCCGATTGGCCACCCGAATCTCCAGCGTCCCGTCCAGCTCAAACGTCCCCAGCGATTCGTCGCTGTTTATCGACGGCGAAAGCCTGCCCGCGATCGTGACGTCTCCCACCTTCACGCCGTCAAGACCCCGCACGAGCACCTGAAACGACCCGGTGGGCACCGCGACGCTCCACACGAGCGGGCTTGCCCCCGCGATATCGCTGGTATAGCGTCCGGTCGGATCCTGCCGCCACGTCCACCCGCCCAGCGGTCCCTGGTCGCTGATCGACACCACCTGCGAGGCCTTCAGGACGCGCGACATCTCGACATCCGCGTCCACATAGTCGGCCATGTTCGCCGCCGTCTGCCAGGGATCGGCGACGCCGGCCTCCAAGAGCACCGAGAGCAGTTCTTCGGCCGTCGCCGTGTTGACGTTGACGCGCGCCGTGCCGTCCACGCTCACATTGAGGTCCCAACTGTGAACGGTGGCCAGTGTGGAAAGCCGGCGGAGGCTCCGGGCATCCAACCCCGCGATGCCGGCCAGCTCCTCCACCGCCTCAAGCCGGCGGTCATCCCCTCGCAGCGCCAAGGGTTGGTACTCATCCGTTTCATCAATCGCCCCGTCGCCGTCATCATCGAGACCTGCCGCGCCGGGCCGCTCATCGGGACCGTAGCGGTAGCGCGCAATGGCATCCGCCGCTTGCTGGGCGCGCGACGGACTCAAGCCCGATCGCTCAAGGAGACTGACGAGGCTGATCGCTCCGGGTGACACCGCGGAGGGATCGGCATGGGCCGCATTCAGGTTGGCCTTGCCGGCCTCATCGGTGATGGTGAGCGCATAGCGCCCGACCGCCTCCTGGCCGGCATCTGTCAGCACCCACCACCGCGCATCGGCGATCTGATCGCCGTCAGGATCCGCGTCCTGCCCCTGCACATGGGTGGCCCACCCTTCGGTGAGATCATCCTGACGCGACGCCAGGGCGTCCTCATCCAGCAGCGCCCTGGCATAGGCGATGCCGGCTTCCGCCACGTAGCGCGCCCGGCTGGTCGAGACAAACTGGAGCGTCTCTTTGGTCTCAAGATGCATCGAGAACAGGAACGCCGCGCCCATGATGCCGATCACCGTCAGCATGCTGACGAC
>CAYJWN010000080.1:0-7740 GCA_964373835.1 uncultured Planctomycetales bacterium | reverse complement strand
GCACCTCCTGCTCGCTGCCGTTATCGACGATGAAGAGCCGGCAGGGGACGCGGGTCGTGTCCAGCAGGCTCTCCAGGCACGGCTGGGTCTCTTCCAGATGGTTCCAGCTCAATAATACCAAGTCGCAAACCGCCGCTTCCATCATACGTTGCTCGGGGCTCGGGGCTCGGGGCTCGGGGCAACCGCACGTGGCGGCACCTGCACGCCGAGCCGCCGGGACACACTCGTGAGCAACTGTTGCATGCGATGGACGTAGGTGTGTCGCTCCATGACCGCCGCGTAGCCGGCTTGAGCAATCCGCTCGCGCTCATCTGCATGGTTCAAGAAGTAGTCAATGCACTCGAACAAGTCCCGGGGGTTTCGATACAGCACAAGTTGCTCTCGATCGTGCAGCCCCAGCTGACTGAGGTCGTCGCCTTTCAGAGCGTTGGTGACGAGGAGCGTCTTGGCGGCCAGCACTTCGAAGAGCCGCATGTTCACGTCGTTCGCAATGGAGTAGTTGAACCCGATCCGGGCGCGGCTGTAGATGGAAGCCATCTCCGTGTAGTCGAACCCGCCGATGCAACTGTTTGGATATCGTTCCCGCAGTGCCTGGAGGTAGAATTTCCGAGGCATCCCCCCCTCGGTTCCCACAAAGGCGACATCCCACACGGGCTCTGATGGCACCGCGCCATGGATTGCGGGATCGCAGGCGAGCGGCAGCCATTCGGCCCCTGGAAGCTGACGTGCGGCGTCGGCATGACAGCAGAACACCGCGTCAAAACGGCTCGCCGTCCGTCGGATCTTCTTCCAGCTATGCGGCAGGTGCGTGTCGATGGCGTAGAAGATTGCCGGCCGCAGCCGATCCGGGAGATCCGTGGTGTAATCATCGCCGTGATCGATCCGAAGGTAGAGATCATACGCCGCCGGGATGCGCGCCGCATCCCGCAGCCACCAATGGTCGCACGCCAGTCCCAACGACCGGCAGGCCCGCTCGAAGTACATGCCCGTGGTGTCCGCCCGCGTCTTATCGAAGATGAGCGCAATTCGCATGCAGCCCCAGCATCTTCAACCAGGCGGCGCGTGGTACGCGATGGCGATTGATCCGCAGCTGATACCCCTCCGATCCCTCCTGCACCATCGCGAGGGGAATCCGTGCCCACCGGGCCCAGCCCTGCAGGCGGCGAAGCGAGCGCTCGTTATCCACGAGAACCGAGCGCAACCGTCCGGAGCCGAAGCACCAGAGAAACACCAGCCACGCCACGAGCCAAAACCATCGGCGCACGACGCTGACGAGACGGACGTTGGGCGTCGTGGTAATGAGGGTACGCACCTCAGGGTCCACACGTCCTTTGACGAGATGAACAACGTCCACGCCGTTTCGCTGGATGTCCAGTGAACATTCACGCGCAGCCCGCCATCCGCGCTCAACGAGCGAAAGGACCAGTGGGTGTCGTTCACGCATCCGTCCGCTCAGCGGTGACGCGGATCCCTCGCTGCCCCAATGCCGCCTCGCAGGCTTCCAACACCTCTTCCGGTGTGATCGTCGTCAAGCACGCTCGTTCATAGGGACACGGGGGCAGTTTGAACTGGTGGTAGCAGGGGCGGCACGGCAGGCCCTCGCGAAAGACCACGCGATGGCGATCGTTGGACGTTTCATAGGGGCCATAGACGTGCGGATCGACCGGACCGAAAATGGACACCGTCTTCACCCCCTGGCTGACCGCAAGATGCAGCGGGCCGCCGTCGTTACAGATCACCAGGCCCATGCGCCCCAACAGGCTCACGAACTGTCCCAGGGTGGTCTGCCCGCTGAGGTCGATGATAGGATGCTTCATGAAGCGTGCCACCGTGACGCAACTGGGTTTGTCTGAGGCTTCACCGAAGAGCAGGACCCGCGCGCCGTAGCGCTCAACCAACGCATCCCCGACCGCCGCAAATCCTTCGAAGCTCCACCGCCTGAATGGCGCATCCACACCCCAGCTGACTCCGCCCGCCGGCACGATACCGACCAGCAACTGATCGTTTGCTGGACCAAGCGCAGCAAGGCGTTCGTCGGTCCACCGCTCATCGGCGCCAGACACGCGCAGCTCTAGTGAGGCCTCGATGAGCCGAATCCCAAGGAAACGGAGCAACCTTCTGTAATGCTCCACAACATGGTCCTCGTGGTAGCCATCGATGGGTAAGGAGTCCGTCAGGAACGTTCCCCTCCCTCGGTAGTTAAAGCCGAAGAGACGGCGCACCCCTACGACCCGGAGAATGAAGCTATACCGTTCACCGAGCGACAGGTCGATGACGAGATTGAACCGGGCGTGTCGGATCTGCCGAACCAACCCCCCGAGATGGCGCAGCCCCTTCCACCAAGACGTTCGCCAGAGCGTGACCACTTCGTCTTTCTCATAGACGAACACGTCATCCAAGAAGGGGTTCTCACGCAGGATGCGCTCCGTCCGGCGGTTGCACAGATAACCGATGCGGCTTGCCGGGAAGGCGTGACGCACCGCTCGGATCAGCGGCGTGCTAAACAGGACGTCACCGATCCCAAAGGGATTGACAATGAGGATCCGAGCAGGGTGTGACGGTGTCCGGTCGTTCACACCGGCACCCGTTGGATGGCGAAGCCTTCCTTCGCCGCTGCCTCGATGAGTCGCTCATCGGACGCAAGGAATTCCATGGTGAGTGCAGGACGGACGCTCAATGCTGTGGCAAGATGGATCGCGTCGTACGCTCTCAATACGTGCTTCTCCGTCAGATCCCCCGCAGCCCTGATGATGGCTGCCGTCACTTCAAGGAGCACATAGTTCTCCCACTCATGCTCGAGGCTCCGGAGAACCTCACCGTAGTCCCGCCTCGAGAGTGCCCCCTCGCGGTACCTGCGGGCAAACGCCGCGCGAGCCTCGACATAGCTGATGCGTGATGTCCCGACGCGTGTTGCCTGGCCGACGATTCGCCGGGCATCACCTGATCCGCGTTCTGGCACGTACAGCTTCACCAGGGCACTCGTATCAAGATAGAGGTTCATCTGGGCCAGACAGATGGAGGGATCATCGTCGATCTTCAATGACGGCTCGCGCTACTGATGGACCCTTCAGCACCACGCTGCGCGTGGCCCCTCGGGGCTTGCCGCCAGCCCATGAGGCGCGCCCGGTCCGCACAAGCCGCCAGAGCGCTTCTTCCTCTGAATCGGTCGGCGTGGGGATAATCAACGCAATCTCGTGGCCTCGCTCACTGACATGAAGGGCCCGGCCCTGCTTGACCTGCCCCAGATAGTAACTCAGCCGATTCTTGAGCTCACGAATCCCAATGGTGCGCATAGGCGGTTGCTCCGATTGTAGCTACATTATGCCATGAAAGTAGCCTCATGTCAAATAGGCCTTCACGGCTGCGAACACCTCATCGACCGGAAGCTCCGTTAAGCCTGTATGGAGAATCGTATGAGCCGTGCCCAATGGCCCCCATCGTCTCGGATGCGATCCCGGCTCCTCCGTTCCAAACAGGGCAACGACAGGGGTCCCCACGGCGGCCGCCAGATGGACCGGGCCGCTGTCATTGGACACCAACAGGCGCGCGCGTTGAAACAGGCCTGCCAGTTGCGTCAGCGAGAGTCGGCCTACCAGATTGACCACCCTGGGAATCTCAGGCCTCAGCAACGCCTTGGCGTGCTCTTGTTCCTGCGCTCCTCCGATCACCACGACAATCACCGACCCCTGCGCGCTCAGGTGTTCCAGCAGCGCCCGGAACCGCTCCACCGGCCACTGTTTGAGCGGATTCGACGTCCACGGATGGACCGTGATGAACGGCTCGGAGGGTTTAAGGCCCTGATGCTGAAGGAGCTGCAGCGCCTCGGCCTGCTCGCGCTCGAACCGGGGCAGACGCCACTCCGGTTTCGACGTCGGCAAGCCAAGTACCCGTATGAGGTCAAGATTATACTCGACCTCATGGCGCTCGCCAAGCGCTTTGCGGTCATCGAGCCGGTGCGTCAGCAGCCATCGTCCCCATTTGCGGGCGTAGCCGACCCGGCAGGGGATGCCGGCAAGCCACACCGCCACGTGGAGCTCTTTCATCGGGTTCGAGACGATCGCGATCTCGAATCGCCCAGCCCGCAACGACTGCCCAAGGCGGCGCGCGCTCGTCCACCATCTGGGCGAGCCCGGCTGATACGCGATCACCTGGCTAACTCCAGGAACCCCGGAGAGCAGCTCTTGCAAATCGGGATTGACGAGGAGCGTCAGCGACGCACGCGGCAGGGCGGCCCTCAGGGCCGCGACGGCAGGCAGGTTTAGGAGCGTTTCCCCCAACCGGTCAGTCCGGATGAAGAGGAGACGCCGCGCCTCAGGAATCATAGACACCAGGAGTCTCCGGGTGTTCGTCAAGCGACGGGAGTGGTGTAATCGGAGCGTGGCGTGGCTGCGGTCAGGGTGCCGATCCGGTCCACGGCGAGAATCAGCGCGGCAAGGAACCAGAACCTGACCGAGCCCCTGGCATGAAACAGCGAGGACTCAAACAGACCGGCGATGAGATACCCCACCATTCCAGCACCCAGCCCGGCGTTGACCAGGGCTTCGGTGGGCGCCTGCCGTTTCGCTGCCACGCGCTTTGTGATGGCCATCCACACCGCGCCGAGGAAAAGTCCTAAGACCGCGAGGCCCAAGAGTCCAAGCTCGGCGGCTTGATGCAGGTACAGATTATGGGCGTACGGCCCGATCTCCGTAAAGGGGTCGCCGGCAACTCGATAGGCGGGATAGGCCTTGACAAACGTGTTGGCGCCGACCCCGATGACCGGGTGGGCTGTGATCATATTGAGCGCCGCCTGCCAATAGGAGAATCGATCGGGTTCCGCCAACTGGTGAAAGATCGTCGGCATCGTTGCAGCCCAGGCTTTTACGGCCGGGGGAGCCGTCGCAGCCTCCGCGAGAGCGGTGACAGCCCCCAGCGCCGCCGGGGCCCAGTGTCGAAGCCAATACCCCAAGATCAGCAGCCCGCCAAGGAGCGCCAGCACGCTGCCACGCGAGCGCGTGAGGACCACCGCGACCGCGGTCAAGGCAAACAGCAGCCACAGGGGCCTGCGCCAGCGAGCAGGACCTCGGAGCGCCGCGACGACCGCCAGCGGCGCGAATGTGGCCAGGTGGCTGCCCAGGCTGCCGGGATGGTGAAACGACGCCTGGATGCGCTCGACGGCGCCATTGAGCGCGTAGCTTGGCGAAAATCCGCGCAAGAGGTCCCTGTCAAAGGCGCCTTGCCATAACCCATCCACCACCGGGATGGCCAGGCCGATCACGCACGCCTTCAGGACGCGCTGCAACATGGCTGGGGAGTTGACGGTGTCGATGACCACCAAGAACCATGCGAAGTTTTTCAACAACTTCCGCAAGCCGTCCAGGCTGGCGCCGACGTCCACCGTGTTCACCATCGACCCGACCGCAATCAGGAACCACGCGATCAACACGGTCATCACAACCCTCGACGGAAGGACCGGCCGATGGCGCTCGATGGCGAGGCGCGCCACCCAGGCCAGCAGTCCCACCACGAGCGCGATGTCGGCCGGGGACTGTCCCATCGGCAGCGTCACGACGAACACAAGGACCGCCCACTCCTGGATGCGTCGCAGCATGTCAGAAGCGCTTCACGCGCCACTTGAGGATCGCCCACACCATGCGGGCGCCATCCTGCCACCGGATCTTCTTCCCTTCTTTATAAGAGCGGGGAGCGTAATGGATCGGCACCTCGACGATCTTTCGACGCCGCCGCAGGAGCTTGCAGATGAGTTCATTATCGAACTCAAATCCGTCGGCCTGAACGGGTGTTTCCTGAACGACCCGCCTCGTGAATGCTTTGTAACAGCCCTCATAATCCGTCGCATGAAACCCGTACAGGGTGTTCGTCAGCCAGATGATGAACCGATTGCCGAGATAGTGGGTGAAGAACGGCTCACCTTGCGGCGTGAAGAACTTTGGTTTGTGGAGTGCAAAGCGCGAGCCCAAGATCGCCTCCGCTCGTCCTTCGAGGATCGGCCGCATCAGCGTGGGGTAGTCGCCGGGATCGTACTCAAGGTCCGCATCTTGAATGATCACGATGTCACCCGTCGCAGCCTCAAACCCACTGCGCACCGCCGCCCCCTTGCCGCGGTTTGCCGGATGCGTGATCACACGGATCGGCAGCTGCTGTTGCAGCTTCGCCAGCACCTTACCGGTGTCATCTTGAGAGCCATCGTTCACCACGATCACTTCCTTGCCCTCTACAGGAGAGGTCAGTACTCTCTGGAGTACCGTTTCAATGAGGCCCGCTTCGTTGTACACGGGGATGACGATGCTCAGGTGGGGCGGCATGCCAACCCTACCGCCAATCCCGCCAGCGTCCAGAAGAGCGCGGCCTGCCGCAGCGAGTAGAAATTCGTATCAACCCCGGCTTGCAGGGCAAACGCGAAGAGACCGGCAATCATCCCCAGCAGGATGAGGCGATCCTGAGACGGGAGTTTCGTCAACCCGCGCAGCAGGTACGCGAAGATCTGCCACAACAGCACGAGGAACGCCCCAAGCCCGATCAGGCCGGTTTCTGCGGCCACCTGAAGGTAGCAGTTGTGGGCATACCGCGGCGCTTGCTCTCCTCCCACCCAGTAGGTGAGATAATTCGCCATGAAGGTATTGAGGCCATGGCCCAAAATGGGGCGATCCTGGATCATGCCCATGGCCGCCTGCCACATCACCCACCGGTCGACCTTCCCAGTCTCCGTGAGTGAAAAAACGTCCTGTAGGTTACCCCGGTGCTGAAGGTGGATGCTCACCACGATCACGAGGGTCAACAGAAGGACAGCTCCGTACCGTCGGACCGTCTTCTGCCAACCAAGGACAGCGATGAGTCCGGCGCCGAGTCCAAGCCAAGCCCCGGCGGCCTCGGTTTTCACCAGTCCAAGGGCCAAGAACGTCAACAAAGCCCAGAGGCCCGCGCGTCTCCTTCCGTGACGGCTCAGTCCATAGGTCAACAAGATAGGGATGATAACGATGAGGTACGTCGCCAGATCAATGGGATTTTCGTACGGGCCGGTGATGCGACCGAAGGCATTAAATGGAAGCCCGCGAAAGATCCCCTTTCTGAACACTTCCTGAGTTACAGCCTCAATCACCACAAAGACTGATGACCAGGTCATGACCGTCAGGCTTCTCGTGACGACGTTCGGTGTCGAGGCCAAGTCAGCTACGATGACAAAGAACAACAGGTATTCGAGCCACTTATTGACCAAACCTTTCACGCTTAACCATGGATGGCTGCTCACCAGAATCGACAGTGCGCAAACGCCTAGGTACGCGCCAACCGCCAGCGCCACAGGACGCAGGGGGCGGGAGGCCCAGATGGTATTGGCCCTTGAGGTGGGGGCAAGCTGCGCCGCGAGCCAGCCCACCAACAGGACCCCAAACATGATTTCGATCGCCGCCTTGGAAAATGGCAACAAAAAAAGCAGCACATAGAGGCTGCCGTCCTGGACGCTCGAGACCACGCTCCTCACACGACTCATACTGCGGCAGTCACGCCTGCCGTCACACTCCTCCACGCGACACCGCGAGCGATACAACACTCCTGCACGTACCGCAGCAAATCCCCGGGCGGGTCGGTGATCGCAATGAGCACGTCGCGAATCTGGTGCTGTTCAATCAGCCGTGGGAGGGCCGTCCGCGTTCCCAAGACCGGCGCGCCGTGAATTCGATCGCCCGCCTTCCTGAGATCATCGTCGAGGAACCCCACGACACGGGGCGCCTGAAGCCCCTC
>CAYJWN010000079.1:4251-7787 GCA_964373835.1 uncultured Planctomycetales bacterium | reverse complement strand
GCTTGGGATTTGGTGCTTGGTGCTTGTCATCGCGGCCATTTTGCAAAACTATAGTGATTAGATGTGGCGGCGCTGCCGCAGGGCGGCGAGGCCTACTAATAAGAGGAAGGCTGACTCGGCGATCAGGTAGGCGACAAGGAGGATCGGCAGCGGCTTGGCGTGCCCGCCGGCATAGCTGTGGAGCCCGACTAAGTAGAAGCTCACGCCGTAATAGGTCATCAGGAGGAGGAAAAATCCGCTGATCGTGCCCAGGGCGATACCCACCCCGTGAATCCAGCCGGCAAACCGCCCGTGCAGCAGGGCCAGATACCATAACAGCGTGATCAGCGCCCAGGTTTCCTTGGGATCCCAACCCCAGTAGCGGCCCCACGAAGCGTTGGCCCACACCGCCCCCAGCATGATGCCGCCCGCCAGCAGGACGACGCCCACCTGCAGCGCTCTATAAAGGAAGGTGCTGAGCGCCTCCAGCGCCGGGTGATCCCCTCGGCGCGCCAGGTACAGCCAGCCGTAGATGTGCGCCAACCCCATGGCCAGCGCGATGGCGCCGTAGCTGGCCACGATCGTCAACACATGCACGGTCAGCCAGAGGTTGCTGCGCAGGACGGCGACGACCGGCGAGATGCTCGAATCCAGTGGCACGTAATCGGCCAGCGTCAGCGTAATCGCACCCAACAAGGAAGCGGCCACCCCGAAATAGCCGGCTCGATAGATCCACTCGAAGACCAGGGATAAGACGACGGCGACGAAGGGCAGCCATAACATCGTCTCGAAGAAATTCGACACGGGAGGTCGGCCGCCGAGGATCACCCGCATCAGAATCCCACCCGCATGCAGCGCGGCACCCGCCCCAAAAGCGAGCAGCCCGGCTTGGCTCACGCGGCGTCGCGGTCTGGTCACACCCCAGAGCATCGCGAGGAAGGCGAGCCCGTAGAGGGCGCGGACGATGTGAAATGGCTGGCACCTGTTGTAGAACACCTCGAGTTCCCGCCGCCACCGAGGGGGATAGGCGGATGGGTTGGCGCGCTCGAGCAACGCGGCCAGCTCACGGCCGGTTGTCTCGATGGCCTGCGCATCATGACGACGCACGCCGCTCATGAGCGAGACCCACCCCTCACGCAAGGCGTCCTGTCGTTGGGGGGGATAGCCCTCCGGTTGGAAGATCGGCAGCCAGCTTCCCTTTCCCGTCGGCGGCGGGACGAGATCGAGCTGCTGCTCAAGGAGCCCGCTCAGCGAGACAAAACGCTGGAACACATCCATCGTCTCGTTCTCGAGGATGGTGAGCTTCTCATCGCGCTCCTGCTTGGCGACGATCGCGGGCAGCATGCGCATGAGCTTGCGGGTGGCAACCAGCTCGTTGTAGGACACGTGTGCGGTCGTCCGGTCAAGGCCCAGCGCATTCCGCAGCGGCGCAAACGGCACGGCCACGAGCGGTTCATCCTGCCAGCGCTCCGGCTCGGCCATGACGGAGAGCAGGGTGGCGACCGGATCTTCCCCACCGCGACGCGGGCTGCCGGTGATGAGCTTCAGCGTCTCGCGGGCAAAGCTGTCGAACGGCTTCTGACGGCCGTTGTGCTGGATGGCGATGTGGCGGATCGTTTCAAGGGCCTGCGGTGGCAGTGCCGGCTCGCGTGCGCTCACAGAGCCGCCAGAGAGCACGGCCGGCAGGATCACGAGCAGGGCCTTCAGACGTGTCATTGCCGTTCGCTCGGGTCTCGGAGGACGAACAGGCTGATGATGCCGGCGATCACGATCGCAAAACCCGCGTAGACAAACGGCGTGCCTGGATCGCTGCGCACGGAGAGCACGGTTGTTTCCGGTGGCCCGGGGATGTAGCTCGATTGAAAGAAGCTGAACCCGCGATACCGCAGCGGGTTGTTCATGCTGATCTTGCGCATCAGGATGATCCCGCGTTGCGGGTCCGTCAATTCGACATCGCTCTCGAAAGCCGCCGCCATCTGGGTCCCCGGATAGTCGATCTTGCGAAAATCCAGCAGCTTGATGGCAAACGGCAGCTCCCGCCGCGCCGGCCGGTATTCCACCACCACGGCATCCTTCCCCATGAGGAGCTCCACCGGCTGCTCGAGCGCCAGCCAGGCCTCTCCGGTCCGCTCGCCGTCGCGCACGGTGATGTGCAGCGCTTCGGCCTTCACGTCGTTGCTCCGGTTGATGAACCGCCGGAGCACGGTCGCGTGCGTGAAGTAGTCCGCCACCTCGAAGGGCTGACCGAGCCAGGGGTGCGCGTAGGACCGGCCCACCGCAAGCGGGTCAATCACTTCCCGTTCACCCCGTGAGCCCGTCAGGACCGCGGCCAGGCCGACGGAGCCGTCGCGGATGATGGCGATGGCCTGCGGCGGCAGGACGGCTTGGGCCGGATGCGCATACCGCAGCCGCACCGGAATCATCTGCGTCCGCCCGTGCAAGGCGGGGAAATCCGGGTGGAACGCAAAGAGCAGGTGGGCGTCGGCGCCTTCCGGACCGCTCACGGTGAACGAGACAGCGGGGTTGTTGGGCTGATTGGACCGGCTCACCGGCCCTTGCTCGGTAATGGCAAAATCGGGGAAATAGTCTTTGAAGGTGATGCGGTAGGGTGTCCCCTTGACGGCGATCGGCCGGCCGAACTTCGCCGAGACTGGAATCTCCCGCGCCAGGCCGCGCGCTGGAAACTCGAGCAGGATGGAGCCGCGCTCAGAGGGAGCCGCGGGCGTAGCCTGCAGCAGGCGTTGTCGCTGGGCATCCGTCGGGAGATCCAAAAAGAGCGCGTGCGCCTCTTGGGATGCGGCCGCAAACCGCTGCGGATCCCTGGCGAACAACCACACGCCCTCCTCATGCTCCCCGCGGCGCATCACGAGCCTGACGGCGGGATTCTCCGTGTCGCCGCCGTCGGCGATCTCCTCTTCAACCGCGGCGTTCGGATAGTAGCGATCGACGATCAGCTGAATCGGCCGATCCTCCAGCGGCACCTGGAACGCGGCGTTCGGCTCGTGGATCCACGCCGACGCTTCAAAGCGGGTGGGAATGAAGTGGTCCACCCCCGGGTTGCGCTGACGCACCGCCAACCCGTTGGCGGGAAGACGCAAGACCCGCTCTGTAGTGCCTTCAGGGATCACGAGCTGGCCTTCGATTCCAAATCGGCCGCCGATGACGCCGCCGAAGAGAATGAGGATGATGCCGATGTGGGCTAACACGAACGGCGCATGCCGGCGCTGCCAAGGGTAGCGTCGGAGAGCGGCCACAGCCAGGTTCACCGCGAGAAACGCCAAGAGCGCCTGGAACCACCAGGATTGGTACATCGCGCGCTGGACGGCCGCCGTGCCGAATCGGCTTTCATAGATCGTGCCCCATCCCAAGACACCCGCAATGGCCAGCAGGAGCGGAACGGCGACGGCTAGAGACCCTATGGAGTCGAGGATTCGGCGCGCCATGGAAGAGCCGTTATGATAGCACAGTTTAGGGGGCGACGAGAACCGTGACGAGCGGCGGCTGACAACGGGAGGCCGCAACAAAACAAGCGCTCCCCTTCGGGAGCGCTTGCAGCT
>CAYJWN010000079.1:0-4151 GCA_964373835.1 uncultured Planctomycetales bacterium | reverse complement strand
CGGGCCGGTACGCCGACAGCCTGAAGCTTCTCCCGGTTGACGTTATCCAAGACCAGCGCCAACTGCCCTGTGGCGCGCCTGATGCTTGGTGGGTAGCCGTCGCGTAAAGCAGCGATGAAGGCTCCCCATGACCGCTTGAGCCCAATTTGTTGCTCCGCGGGATAGCCATCCGGCGTGAGGATGGGAATCCACGCCTCTGCCGGCTTGGTCCCGCTTGGCGGCGAGACCAAATACAGATGCTGCTCAAACAGGCCCTCGAGCATCGCGCACCGGGCAGCGACGGCGATGAGCTCCAGCTCAAACGGCGCCAGCGGCTGTCCTCGGTTCTGCTTCCGCGCAATCGTCAGCATGACGTGCGGCAGCCCATGGCCGCCCATCAACCGGTTAAACGAGGCATGCCCCGCGCGAGGATCCATTCCAAGCACCTCGCGAGCCGGAACGGCCTCCACGAGGATCAGCGGAACCGTTCGCCATCGCTCCGGGTACGCCAGCAGGGAAAACACGGTCTGGACCGGATCTTGACGGTCCACGTGGTCGCTGCCAGTGACAAACGTCAAGAGTGCTCGCGCAAACTGATCCACCGTGCTGAGGCGGCCGTTGTACTGAATCGTCAGATGCCGCAAGGCCTCAATCGACTGGGGGGGCCACAGGGCCTCCGGCGAGACCATCGTGCCGGCGGGTGGCCCGGACCGTCCTGACATCATGAACCGCTTGCCTTGCGCGACCACATAGCCCCCAAGAAGAGCGGCCCCTGCCAGGGCGAAACACAGCATCGCGATGCCCGCATGCCGATTCGCTTGTTTCAACGGAGCGATGATGGCAACTGGGTGCTGGGCGATTGCCGCCCCGCCGTCTTGGCTTGCGTCTGCCATGAGGCGTGGCAGACGATTCTTGGCGAGAGGTTTCGCGGCTCGGCCGATGTGCAGCAGCCGGTTCATCTCGCGCAGGAGTTGATAGTCCTCGTGTACATGCCATCTCATTTTCATCACGTGCCTCCGGGTTAACGACGCTCCCGGCCGTAGATCAATCACGTCTGGATGCCGCATCTCCACTCAGGGACGCTTGTGCTTCACCTTATATCTGCAGAGGTGGTGCGCAATGTGGGGTCTGCTGAGCCAGGTTCGGCTCAGGTAGTAAATGATGGAAGGAGCCTGATATGACTTTGGCAACCGCTCGTCCTGGGGGGCAAGTGTAGCGCGGAGCAAGAAGTTCCGGAGCGTGCCACCTGACATTCCACTCAACTCCGGCGTCGTACGGGGGAACTTCAGGTCATACAAATGTGACTCTACACCCAAAGGCCGAGCGTGTCCATCAAAAACTTCTGAGGACAGGGAGGGGCCGCGCAACGTTAACGTTGGTTCTCAACGCCTGGTCCGCCTTCGGGCTCCTCCTCATCCCATCCAAGGCCCAGGGCGATCTTGCAGTCTTCGGAGGCCATCTCGCGCGGGTCCCACGGCGGCGTAAACACGATGTTCACGACCGCGTTTTTCACGCCCGGCAGCGTCGCCACCGTCCGGTGCACGGAGGCTTTGAGCTGCGGCCCGTACGGACAGAATGGCGAGGTGAACGTCATCGTCAGTTTCACGTCGTCCCCGTCGGGCTGCGGGCTGACGTCGACCCCATAGATTAGTCCGAGATCGACAATCCCCAGATGCAGCTCAGGATCCTCGATGGACTTGAGTGCCTCGCGAACTTGCTCTTCCGTTATAGACATTCGAACCTCCGCGATGCATTCAGAGGTCAGGCGTCAGAAATCAGAAGTCAGACGTTCTGACCTCTGACATCTGACCTCTGACTTCTGGCCGAATAGTCTTGTAGACCGCTCTCGACGACGTTCCACGACAGGGCCGCGCACTTCACGCGGACCGGAAACTTGCGCACGCCGGCCAGCGCTTCAAGATCCCCCAGATCCACTGACGCCTCGGGCTCCTGGCCCTGCATCAACCCCTTCATCGCTTCAATCAGCCGGGTGCTCTCGCTGAGCGTCTTTCCCTCGAGTCCTCCGGCGAGCATTGAGCAGGCCGCCTGGCTGATAGCGCAGCCCTTGCCGCGAAAGCGGGCTTGCCCAATCCGGCCATTGCTCATCTTCAGATAGAAGGTCACCTCATCACCGCACAGCGGGTTGGCCCCATCGGCCTTGATCTCGGCATCCGGAATCTCGCCGCTGTGCGACGAGCTCTTGAAGTGGTCCAGGATCACTTCCCGATAGAGCTCATCAAGCTGCTCCATCATCTTCCCCTTCACGCTTGATATCAGATATCAAGCTCAATTCGATATCTGATATTGAGCTTGCGCGCGAGACGGCCGGTTGAAAAATGCCTGGGCCGCCCGGATCGCCTCGGCCAACCGGTCCACCTCCTCCGTCGTATTATAGAGGTAGAAGCTCGCGCGGGCGGTGGCCGCCACCCCCAGCCGGCGCATGAGCGGCTTGGCGCAGTGGTGCCCAGCTCGGATGGCCACGCCCTCGGCATCCAGCACCGTGCCGACATCGTGCGGGTGCAACCCCTCGAGATTGAACGACACAACCCCGCCCCGCGGCACGTCCGCCCCCGCCGGGCCGTAAAGCGTGATACCCTCCACCTGACGGAGGTGCTTCAGCGCATAGGCCGTCAGCTCCACTTCATGGGCGTGCACCTCATCCAACCCCAGCCGCTCCAGATAGCGCAGCGCTTCACCAAACGCGATGACATCGGCGATGTTGGGGGTACCCGCCTCGAACTTCCAGGGCACCTCATTCCACGTCGCGGAGGTGAGTTGGACGTCTGAGATCATTTCTCCTCCGCCCAAGAACGGATCCATCTCCTCCAAGAGCGCCTCGCGGGCATACAGCACCCCCACGCCGGTCGGCCCCAGCATCTTGTGCGACGAAAACGCGAGCGCGTCACACCCCAGGCGTTGGACATCCACCGGCAGATGCGGCACGCTCTGGGCCGCGTCGACCAGGACGAGCGCGCCGCGCGCATGGGCGCGCTCGACGATCCGCTCAATCGGATTGATGGTGCCCAGCACGTTCGACATCTGCGTGACCGCCACCAGTTTCGTGCGGGGCGTCAGCAACGTCTCAAGCGCGTCGAGTTGCAGCCGGCCGTCGTCGGTCACCTTGATGAACGAGAGCGCAGCGCCGGTCGCCGTGGCGATGAGCTGCCAGGGCACGAGGTTGGAGTGGTGCTCCATCTCGGAAAGCAGGATCTGATCGCCGGGCTTCAAGAACTTGCGGCCCCAGCTGTTGGCGAAGAGGTTAATCGCTTCGGTGGCATTGCGGGTGAAGATGATGCTGCGCGCTGCTGGGGCATTGATGAACCGGGCGGCCTGCTCCCTGACCGCCTCATACGCGGCGGTGGCTTCCTCGGCGAGCGTGTGGATGCCGCGGTGAATGTTCGCGTTGGAGGTGGTGTAAAAGCGCGTGAGCGCCTCGATGACCTGGCGCGGCTTCTGAGTGGTGGCCGCGTTGTCAAGGTAGACGAGGGGCTTGCCGTGAACCGTGCGGTTCAGGATGGGAAAATCCTGTCGAATGCGCTTCACATCGAGCATGGGATCACTTCGGCACGTGTTCGTCCACGTTGACCTTCACCTGATCGCCCTCGACTTTGACCGGATACGAGGCGATGCCGACAGCGGCGGGCAGGCACAAGACTTTGCCGGTCGTCACATCGAACTTCGCGCCGTGCCGCGGGCACTCAAGGGCATTACCCTCGAGCCACCCATCCGCCAATGGCCCATCGTCGTGGGTGCAGGTGTCGTCGACGGCGTAGAAGCCGCCTTCGGTATGGCAGATGAGCAGCCGTTTGCCGTCCACTTCAACCGGCTTGAATTCGCCGACCGGAATCTCGCGCGCGCGAGCTATCGTCACCCACTCACCAATCATCACTCCATCCCACCGGTACCTAAAACCGGTACCAGGTACCAGCCTACCGTCTCGGTACCTGGTACCGGTTTTAGGTACCGGTTTTACATCATTCGCTGCGGATGCCGCCTTCGATCTCCTGCCGCAGCCGCTCCTGCAGCGGCTCAAACGGCACCTGCTGGATGATGGACTCCACGAAGCCCATCACGATGAGCCGCTCGGCCGCCTCGCGCGCCACGCCGCGCGACATGAGATAAAACGCCTGCTCGTCATCGATCGGCCCGATCGACGCGCCGTGCTTGCACTG
>CAYJWN010000078.1:0-7797 GCA_964373835.1 uncultured Planctomycetales bacterium | reverse complement strand
ACTCCCCCTGCCGCTTGGACATCGGCACGGGCTTGCCCTTGCGGGAGAGGGTCACCAGCTGGACGATCCGGACCGACAACCGATCGGCTGAGAGGCCGAGAGCCGCCACGGCGGCTTTGATCCGCGGAATGTAGCCGTGATGATCAGGGCCCCAGAGGTTCACCACCTGATCGTAGCCTTGCTGGAATTTCCACTGGTGGTAGGCGATGTCCGGCGCCAAGTAGGTCAGCTCGCCGTCCCGCTTGCGCACCACGCGGTCCTTGTCATCGCCGTACTTGGTGGAGGCAAACCAGGTCGCCTCATCAGAATCGTACAGCGCCCCCTTGGCGTTGAGAGCCTCCAGCGCCGCCTCGATGCGTCCCGAGGTGCGCAACCACCGCTGGCTCATCCATCGGTCAAACGTCAGCCCAAACCGCGCGAGGTCCTTCTTGATGTCCTGAAGCTGCTCCTCCATGCCGATCTGCATGAAGGTGTCCAGCGGCTCGTTGAGCCACTGGTCCCCGCGACGCGCCCGCAGCGCGTTGGCGCTCTCAATCAGGTAGGCGCCATGGTAGCCGTCTTCGGGAAACGGCTCCGGTCGGCCCACCAGCTCCGCGTAGCGGGCGCGCAGCGAACGGCCCAACAGCTCGATCTGTCGCCCCTCATCGTTGAGGTAGTACTCCGTCGTGACCCGAGCACCCTGGGAGCGCAGGAGCCTCGCCAGCACATCGCCCACCGCAGCCTGCCGTCCGTGCGCGACGCTGAGCGGTCCGGTGGGGTTGGCGCTGACGAACTCGATGTGGATGGAGGGCGCCGGCCGACGATGCCGCGCGCCAAACCGCGAACCGCGCGTGAGCACATCGCGCAGGATGCGAACCAGCGCCTTGTGTGAGAAAAACATGTTGAGGAAGCCGGCCTTCGCCTCGACCCGCTCGATGAGCTCACCCAAGCCGGCTTGCCGACAACCCGCAAGAAAAGCCGCTGAGAGTGCTTCCGCGATCTGTTGAGGCGCCCGCTTGCGCTGGGCCGATAGCTTGAAGGAGACCGCGTTTGAGAGGTCGCCGAAGGACGCATCCTTCGGCATCTCCCAGCGAAGCGCCGTCTCAGGCGCTTCGAGGCCTTGTGCCTGAACGCTCTGGCCGAGGACCCGGCTGAGCTCGTCTTCAATGGAGAAGACGGTCATGTGGTCATGGAGAGTACACGGTTGAGGCGACGGCGTGTGGTCACACCCCGGCCCGCCAATCACGAAGGCCGGGGCTCACCATGCGCAGGAAGGGATGCCGGCTCCGGAGGAATCGAGAGGCGGGGCGCATCCGCCCACAGCTCTTCCAAGCGGTAGAACGCCCGCGCCTGGGGATTGAGGAGGTGCACCACCACGTCTCCACAGTCCATGAGCAGCCATTGGGGGGCGGGGGTAAATCCGCCGGGGCCGGCGACGTCCGATGGGAACCCTTCGGTGTGCCAGACGGCACACCCCTGTCGAGAGAGGACGGTTTCAATGTGTTCTTTGAGCGCGGTGAGCTGCGGGGTGCTGCCGGCTGTGCAGATGACGAAGAAATCCGTCACGTCGGAGAGCGCCCGCAGGTCCATCACGACCACACCCTCGCCGTGTTTCTCGAGGGCCGCTCGTGCAGCGATCAGCGCCGCGTGCCGGCTGTCGGGAGAACGGGGGGTCAGAATTGCGGCTGCGACACCCGCCTCAGGAGCTCATAATGCGGTAGAGTCCTGTCCCGCAGGTGGGGCAGCGGCCCTTCATGGCCGAGCGGCCGTTCTTCATCTTGACCTGCTTGGCGTCCTTCATCTCTCTCTTCGCTTTACACTTCACGCAATACGCCTCCATGCGTCCTCCTTTTTTGGGTTCGCCACAAGCAGGCCCCCACACCAAATCAACGACTCTCACTCGCCCCCAATTTGGTGTGGGGGCAGGCACAAGCCTAGCACGCCCTCCCGCCTGCTGTCAACTCCACACCCCTCAAGCGCCACGTCGCTGCGACACATCCTCACGAATCTCTCCCACGATCTCCTCCAGCAGGTCTTCGATGGTGACAAGGCCCGCGGTTGCCTCGCGGGTATCCCGCACAATCGCAATCTGGATCTTCTCGCGCTGGAAGTCGCTCAACAGCTCGGCAAGACGCTTGGTCTCCGGGACGAACAGGACAGGCCGGATGAGATCCTGCAGCACAAACAGCCCGCCGTGCCGCACCATCGCCAGGAGGTCCCGGGCATAGATCACGCCCACCACCTCATTGAGGGAGCCTTTGTAGACCGGGATTCTGGAATGGCCTTCTTCAATCAGCACATCCAGCGCAGCCGCGGCGTTGGCATTCAGGTCGACGCCGGCGATCCGCTCCCGCGGCACCATGATCTGGCGGACGATCGAATCGCTGAACTCGAAGATGCGATGGAGCATTCGCAGCTCTTCCTCCTCCAACACCCCGGCTTCCCGGCCCATCTGGATCATCACTTTCAGCTCCTCCTCGGTCACGAGGGGAGAGCGCCGCTTGGTCGGCACGCGCAGCACGCGCAGCAGTATCCGGCCCGCCCACGCGAAAAAGACGGCGACCGGATGCAGGAACACCATCAGCACCCGCAGCGGTCTGACCGTGGCGAACGCCACCATCTCCGCATGGGTGGCTGCGAACATTTTCGGCGTGACTTCACACAGGAGCAGCAGCACGGCGGTGCTCACGACCGTCGCGATGGCCAGCCCCTCCCGCGGGCCGAAGCGGCTGACGCAGATCCAGGCCACGATCGCTGAGATCGCCACGTTGACCAGGTTGTTGGCCACGAGCAGCGTCCCGATCACCCGGTCCAGCTTGGTCAGGAGGTCATAGGTGAGCCGGCCCCCCCGATGCCCTTGCTCCATCAGGTGCCGCAGCCGGACCTTGTTGATCGAGAGCATCGCCGCTTCGGATGCGGAACAGAACGCCGACACAATCATCAGCATCGCCAGCAGCAGGATGATGGGCGGCGTGACTACAACCATCGATATCGTCTGAAAAAGAACAGCATCACCGGGATCGACACCACGAAGGCGAGGCTGAGGACGTGGTAGATCCACCGCGGGCCCAATTCCGGGTGCTCGCTGAAGTTCATCCCGAAGATCCCCGTGATGATGACCAGCGGCAGCGCCAGCGTCGCGAAGGCGGTCAGCGTCTTCATGATCTCATTCAGCCGGTTGGACACGATGGTGGCGTACGCCTCGAGTGACATCGTCGTCACCTCGCGGCAGGAATCCACCAGGTCGCTCATGCGCAGCAGGTGGTCGTAGATGTCCCGGAAGTAGATCGCGTTGCCGGGCTTGATGAACGGCAGGTCCCCGCGGTTCAGCCGGCTGAGGATCTCCCGGTGCGGCGCCAGCGCCCGGCGCAGCACCATGAGCTCGTTGTAGACCCCGAGCAGTTCCCGCAACGTCTCGTTGGTCGAATCGGTGAGCAGTCGTGTCTCCAGCTCGTCCACCCGCGCTTCGACCTCATCCAGGATGGGAAAATAGCTGTCGATGAGCGAGTCGGTGATGGCATAGAACAGAAAATCCGCGCCCCGTTTGAAGATCGGCGATTTCTTCTCGACGCGGACGCAGTCCTCGTCGATGCTCTTGATCCGTTCGCTGCGGATGGTGATGAGAAAGTTCTTCCCCAGGCAGACGTCGAGCTCCACCGGCTTGAGCTTCCCCTCGACCCGCGTCAAGCTTTGGAGGACGATGAAGAGATACCGCTCGAAATCTTCCAGCTTCGGGCGGACATTGGGCATGATGCAGTCTTCCACCGTGAGGGGATGAAGCTCAAACACCTCCAGCAGCAGCTCAATCTCCTCATCGACGGGATCTTCAATGTCCACCCAGAGCAAACTGTGTTCGTCGGCTAAGGCCTGGCGAAACTGCTCAGCGTTCAGGCCGCACTCAATCGTGCCGTCGCCGTTGCACAGATAGGACCTCATCATCCCGCCACCCCCCTCCCTTCTGATAGAGACCGTGCTGCCGGATGTAGCGCTCGACCGCGGGTGGTACGAGGTAGCGAATGGACCGTCGAGACGCGAGTCGCTTGCGGATGTCTGATGAGGCGATGTCGATGTGCGGCATCTCCAGCCACTTGATGCCCTTCTGGCGCCGCGCCGTCGGACTGCCGGGTCGACCCTCGACTCGGCTCCGCCTCGCTCGGGATGATCCCGAGCAAGGGTCCCGGCTAAGGCCGGGACCCGCGTCGAGGGATCGATGGGCGACGACGATCGTGCACAGCCGCTTGAGCTCCTCCCACGCCAGCCAACGCACCGACAACATGTCCTGCCCGATGAGCAAAAAGAGCGCGGCCTTCGGCAGCTGCTGCCGCAGCGCCTTCACCGTCTCGATGGAGTAGGACGGCCCGTCCCGCTGGAGCTCGATGTCTGAGGCGACGAATGCGGGATGGTCCCGGACGGCGAGCCGGATGAGCTCAACACGGACCGGCCCCGCGAGCAGGTGCGCGGCGGACTTGTGCGGCGGCTGGCGGGTCGGGATGAAGACGACCCGATCCAGCGACAGCGCTTCCCGCGCCGTCTCAGCGAGCAGCAGATGTCCAATATGAATGGGGTTAAACGTGCCCCCAAAAATGCCAATTCTGACTGTCATGGGAACCGCTCAAGCACTAGGAGCCCGTTCATAGCACGTCGGCAGTAAGCACTAGGAGCACCTCGATAGCTGCTCGGCAGTAAGCAAAAACCAAAAAGAGACCAGGAGTGCTACGGAGCCCTTACTGCCGACTGGCATCTGACCGGCGCCTACTGCTTAGTGCCGACTGTCTGCTTAGGCGGCTCCTAATGCTCCCGTTGCGCTACTCGCGCACTTGGCCGCTGCCGTAGACCACATACTTGTACGTGGTGAGCTCTTCCAAGCCCATGGGGCCCCGCGCATGCAGCCGGTCGGTGCTGATGCCGATCTCCGCGCCGAGGCCGAACTGGAACCCGTCCGTAAACCGCGTCGAGGCGTTCACATACACCGCGGCGGAATCCACCGCCTGCACGAACCGGTCGGCGGCAGACGGGTCTGTTGTCACAATGGCGTCCGAATGGGAGGAGCCGTAGCGGCTGATATGGTCCACGGCTTCATCCAGCGAGCCGACCACCTTGATGGACAGGATGAGGTCCAGATACTCGGTGGCCCAGTCCGCTTCCGCGGCCGCCTTCACCACGGGCACGATGGCTCGCGTCCGAGCATCCCCCCGCACCTCCACCTTGGCCTCCTGGAGACTCTGGATGACATCCGGCAGGAACGAGGGAGCCACCCGTTCATGCACGAGCAGCGTTTCCATGGCGTTGCAGGTCGCCGGCCGTTGGCACTTGGCGTTCAGCGTGATCGTCTTCGCCATCGCTAGATCCGCGCGCTCATCCACGTAGACATGGCAGACCCCCTTGGCGTGTTTGATGACGGGGATGCGCGAGTGCTCGGTGATCTTCCGGATGAGCTCGTCCCCTCCCCGCGGAATAATGACGTCGATGAACCGGTCCAATTGCAGCATGATGTCGACGCCTTCTCGTTCCGCGGTCGGGATCAGGCTGACCGCCGCGTCAGGGAGCCCGCTCGAGCGCAGGGCGCGGCCGAGCGCCTGGCGGATGGCCTGGTGTGAGCGAAACGCCTCCGCCCCGCCGCGCAGCACCACCGCATTGCCGCTTTTCAGGCAGAGGGCCGCGCAGTCGCTGGTGACATTCGGCCGCGATTCATAGATGATGCCGACCACCCCCAGCGGCACGCGCACCTTGCGGATGTCAAGGCCATTGGGCCGCCGCCACGTGCCGATGACCGCCCCCACCGGATCGGGCAATGTGATGACCGCCTCGATGGACTGTACCATGTCATCGAGGCGTCGCTCATTCAGGGTGAGCCGGTCGATCAGGGCCGTCGTCAGGCCGGCCGCGTTGGCGGCCGTGACATCCTCCCCATTCGCAGCCAGGATCGTCTGGCGCGCCTCCCGCAGCGCCGCAGCCATCGCGCGCAGCGCGGCGTTTTTCTGCTCGGTGGAGGCTCGCGCCACGACCCCTGCAGCCTGCCGTGTCGCTCTGACAACCTCAATGATCTGTTCGCGCAGGTCGGAAACGATCATCGCTGGAACTCCTTCGCCAGGACCAGGTGGTCCCGGTGAATCACCTCCCTGGTACCGGCATGGCCCAGGGTGCTCGCCGCCACCGCGCTGGAGAGCCCCCGCACCCGCCTAAGATCCGCTGAGGAATAGTTCGTCACCCCGCGCGCCACGTCACGGCCGGCTTCGTCCACGACGGCGACGAAGGCGCCGGCGTCGAACCGGCCCGTGACCTCGCGCACGCCGGAGGCCAGCAGGCTCTTGCCCTTCTCCAGCAGCGCCTCGACGGCGCCGTCATCGATCACGACCGTCCCGTTCGGCTGTCGAAGCGCAAACGCGATCCACCACTTCCGTGAAGTCAGGCGCGTGCGCGGGGGCACGCACAGGGTGCCGACCGCCTTGCCCGCCAGAATGTCGCTGAGCACCGACGGTCGCGTGCCGTTGGCGATGACCAATGGAATGCCGCTGTGGCCCGCGATGCGCGCCGCCTCAAGCTTCGAGGCCATCCCGCCCCTCGTGGTGTCCCGCGCGGATCGCGTGAGCGCCGATCGGTTCACCTGATCGATGGCCTCAATCCGCTCGACCAACTGGCCATCCTGCAAGAACCCCTCCACATCCGACAGGATCACCAGCACCTGGGCGTCCACCGCCGCCGCGACCAGGGCGGCGAGCCGGTCGTTGTCCCCGAAGGTGATTTCCTCAACGGCGACCGTGTCGTTCTCGTTGATAATCGGAATGACGCGGCGATGCAGGAGCGTCAGCAGCGTCTGCTTGGCATTGCGAAACCGCGCGCGGTTGGCGAGATCGTCCTGCGTCAGCAACACCTGGGCGACGGTCATCCCATGCCGGGCAAACGCAACGGTGTAGAGATGCATGAGCTCGCTCTGCCCGATGGCGGCGCAGGCCTGAAGCTGCGCCAGCGACGTGGGTCGAGCGGCAAGCCCCAACTTCGCCATCCCGCAGGCGATCGCGCCCGAGGAAACCAGCAGCGGCTGGCGTCCCTCCCGCGCGCAGGCGGCGATTTGATCCGCCATGGCATTGATCCGCTCCACCAATAACTGTCCGCGGACGTCAGTCAACACGCTGGTACCGACTTTAATAACGAGCCGGTGAATCGTGGCTGGAGGCTGAAGGGAAGAACGCTCTAGGTTCGAGGCTGTAGGCTGTAGGCCAGAACCGTTCTTGCCTAGAGCCTGGAGCCTTGAGCCTACAGCGTTCTTCGATTGAGCCTTGAGCCTTGAGCGATTTTTCATTGATGCAATGCCGTCCACATCGCTTCCACCAGCGACGGGATGCCCTGCCCCGTCGCGCACGAGATCGGCACGATGGGCTGCTGGAGCACGCGCTGCATCCGCTTCAGGTTCGTTCGCGCCTGAGGCAGATCCATTTTGTTCGCCACGACAACCTGCGGTTTGTGCGCCAGCGCCTCGCTGTAGGCTGCAAGCTCCTGATTCACCTGGCGAAACGCCTCCTGAGGATCGCGGCCGTCCACCCCAGCCATATCGATCAGGTGCACGAGCAGGCGCGTCCGCTCGATGTGGCGGAGAAACTGGATCCCCAGCCCCTTTCCCCTGTGGGCCCCTTCGATGAGGCCCGGGATGTCACACGCGACAAACGTCCGCGCCCCATCGACGCTCACCACCCCGAGGACGGGGTAGCGCGTCGTAAACGGATACGCCCCCACCTTCGGGTGGGCGGTCGAGATGCGCGACAACAGGGATGATTTCCCGGCGTTGGGGCAGCCGATGATGCCCACATCGGCGATGAGCTT
>CAYJWN010000077.1:0-7854 GCA_964373835.1 uncultured Planctomycetales bacterium | reverse complement strand
ACCTTAGCAAAACCCGTTGAGACCGTCAAAGGGTTTTGTTACAATGCGGCATCATTCACAACACAGACGATGCCAGCCACGCAATACCGCGCGCTTGTTGAGCGGATTGACAGCCTCTCGTACAACGTCCGCGGCTTCCGGTTCAAGTTCATCGATCCGCCGAAGATCGAGTTCAAGGCCGGACAATTCATCATCTTGAACGTCCCTAAGGACGGCGGGGTGGTCAAGCGCGCGTACTCCGTCGCGTCCCCTCCCCATGAGCCTCATGCCATTGACCTGTGCATCCAGCACGTCGAGGGCGGCATCGCGTCCACCTATTTCTGGAAACTGAAGGAGGGCGAAACCGTGTCCCTCTCAGGCCCCCACGGCAACTTTCTGCTGAAGGAACCGCTCGAGTACGACCCGGTCTTCGTGGCCACCGGCACCGGCGTCGCTCCCCTGCGCGCCATGATCAAGCACTTGATCCACATCAATTTCAGCCGGGACATCTGGCTGCTCTTCGGCACGCGCTACGAGCACGCGCTGCTCTATGAGTCGGAGTTCCGCTCGCTGGCCAATGTGCGGCACAACTTCCACTATATCCCGACGGTCAGCCGTCCGAAGGATTGGCGGGGTGAAACCGGCCACGTCCAGCAGACCTTCCAAAAGTACGTGACGGACGTGTCCGATAAAGAACTCTATCTCTGCGGGTGGCTTGAGGTCGTCAAAGCCGTCTGCAAGGATCTGGAAGGCTTGGGCGTGCCGCGGGAGAAGCTGCATTATGAGGAATGGGCCTGATGTCAGCACACAGCACACAGCACACAGCACAATTAGTCAGGACGATCACCGTCGGCCACACGCCGGACATGGACGATGCGTTCATGTTTTACGCCATCGCCTCAGACGCGGTTGCGATGAACGGATTTCGATTCGAGCACAGGATTGAAGACATCCAGACGCTGAACCGGCGCGCCCTCAAGGCCGAGCTGGACATGACGGCGATCTCCGCCGCCGCCTACCCCCCCGTCGCTAAGGACTACTGGATCGTGTCGGTCGGCTCAAGCGTGGGACAAAATTACGGCCCGCTCGTCATCGCGACGACGCCGTTGAGCCCGCAGGATCTGGCGGGCCGCCGCATCGCAGTCCCAGGACTGCAGACGACAGCCTGCGTGCTGCTGCGGCTGGCTATCCCGCAGTGCGTCCCGGTTGAGATGCCCTTTGAGCAGATTCCTCAAGCGGTATCACAGGGGGCGGCGGAGGCGGGCTTGGTGATCCATGAGTGGCAGTTGACCTACCGGGATGCCGGCTTCTTGCCGATCCTTGACCTGGGCACGTGGTGGCAGCAACAGGCCCGGCTGCCTCTGCCGCTCGGGTTAAATGTCATCAAGAAATTGCTGAAGCGCGACACCGCCAAACGCGTCGCGGCCGTCTTTCGGGATAGCATCCTCTATGCGTTCGCGCATCAAGACGACGCGCTCGCCTACGCCATGCGCTATGGCCGCGGGATCGACGCCAATCGCGCGCGCCAGTTCATCGGCATGTATGTCAACGAAGAGTCGCTGACGCTGTCCAAACCCTGCCGGGAGGCGCTGCGCCTATTGTACGAACGCGCGCACGAGGCCGGCCTCATTCCGAGCGTTCCCCGCCTTGGTGTGATCGAACCCCTGAAGAGCTGATTTCGCAGATCGCAAGAGATCCGACACTTTAAAAGCTGATTACGCAGATTGGCTTTATCTGTGTAATCAGTTTTTATTGGATAGTCCTTCTCTGCGATCTGTGAAATCAAAGATACGTCTTTCGCTTGAACACGTCGGTCGCGAGATTCGCGACGCGATCGAGAAACAGCGTCCCGTCGAGATGATCCACCTCATGTTGGGCCACGATCGCCTCGAAGCCTTCCAGCCGGCACTCAAATGCCGAGCCGAACTGGTCGAACGCTGTGAGATGAACGCGCGCAGCCCGACGGACATTAGCGGTAAAGTCCGGGATGGAGAGGCAGCCTTCCCGCTGTAGCACGACACCCTCCCGCACATCGATCTGCGGATTCACCAGCACCGTGAGACCTCGGCTTGCCACGGCTTTAGGGTGGCGGGAGGAATCCATCACGGCGATCCGCAGATCGCTGCCGACCTGAGGCGCTGCGAGTCCCACGCAGCGCGGGTGGTGGCGCATGGCGCGAATCATCGCCTCAATCAACCGCTCCACCTCGCGATTCACACGCTCCACGCGGCGGGTCGGCCGCTTGAGGAGCGGATCGGGAAACCGGCGGATCGGCAGAGTGCTCAAAGGACGTGTGCTTCAGAGGGGCGCAGACTGACCTCGACCCCGAGCCGTCTGGCGGTGCGCTTGAGGCGCTGTTCCAGCGCCGCGAGGGGGTGCTGTCCGGGAACCTCGATCTCCAATAGCATGGCGTACAGCGATGGGCCGTCCCCGCGGCTGCGGTGCGTATGGACGTCGGTGATGTTGACGCCGTCGCGGGCGAGGAGATCGGACATCCGGAAGACGATCCCCGGCTTGTCCGCTCCGTAGACGGAAATCAAATACTGCCGGCCCCGGACCCGCGGGGACCTGGCTTCCTGCGGGCTCAGCGGCTTCAAATGGACGGCGAGCTTCAGCCGTTTTGCCATCGGGTTGAACGCCTTGCGCAATGGCTCCTCGCGGACGCGGGTGGGGGTTGAGAAGATCAGCATGATCGCAAATTCGCCTTCCAACCGAGTCATCGCCGAGTCTTCGAGGTTGCAGCCAAGATCATAGAGCACCTTCGTGACCCCGGCAACGATGCCCGGCCGGTCATTGCCCAGCGCCGTCACAACCCATCGCTGTGTCATTGGTCACCTCACATCAAATTGGGCCTCGATCGATTCCACTTTAAAACCCATGTCCTCGATCATGCGATGCGCCTCCGCGGCCTGCTGGCCCGGCGTGGTGAGGTAGCCCTCCACGAAGATGGAGTTGGCCGGATACAGCGCCAGCGCCTGCAGGGAGCGTAGATTCACTTCCCGACCGCCGGCGGCGCGGATTTCGCTGGCCGGATTCAGAAACCGGAAGAGGCACAACACCTTCAGGCACTTCGTCGGCGTGAGAAACTGGTGCGCCTCCATCGGCGTGCCTTTGATGGGATGGAGGAAATTGACCGGGATGGAGTCCATCCGCTGTTCGCGGCAGGCGAAAGCCAGATCCAGAATGTCCTCGTCCGTCTCCCCCATGCCGATAATACCGCCGCTGCACGTCATCAGGCCGGCGTTGCGGACGTTACGGATGGTGTCGATGCGGTCCTGATAGGTGTGGGTCGTGCAGATTTCAGGGTGGAACCGTTCGCTCGTGTTGAGGTTGTGGTTCACCCACCCCACGCCGGCCTCTTTGAGCTTGCGGGCCTGCGTTTCCGACATGATACCCACGCACACACAGATCTCGAGCGGCATTTCCTGCTTGATGGCGCGGGTTACCTCGCAGAAATGGTCGATATCCTCCTCGGAGGGTCCCCGGCCGCTGGTGACCATGCAGTAGCGCTTCGCTTTGGCATCAACGGCGCGGCGTGCCCCGTCGATGAGCTGCTCTTTCGACATCAAGGGATACTTGTCGATCTTCGCAGTGGAGAGCGATGACTGGGAGCAGTAATGGCAGTCTTCCGGGCAGAGGCCGCTGCGGGCGTTTTGGAGCACGCACAGCTTAACGCGCTTGCCGAAGCGGACTTTGCGCACCTCAAATGCCGCGCGCAGCGCCTCCGGAACCGCCTCATCGGGAAGCGCGAGAATCGCCCGGCCCTCCTCGCGGGTAATACCTTCCCCGCTGAGCGACCGGCGCACAATATCTGACCAGGAAAGCACCATCAGATTGCGGATTTTGGAGTGCGGAGTGCGGAATGTAAAATGCCGGTCTTCAAATCCGCATTCCGCATTCCGCACTCCGCATTAGCAGATGGGATTTTTCGGAGTATTTCATAGCGGGTGGTGCGCTGGGCCGCGTCGAAGCCCGACTCCTGGATGAGCGTAATGATCTCATCGACGGCGGTCTTGTGGAGCCCCACGGGCAGAGCTCCTGGCACCGGCACACCCGTCCCGATGGGGGCGACATCCCGCCCACCCTTTGGCTGCTGCGCCACCGTGCCGCCCCCCCGCGCTTTGCTTCGCGCAAAGCGAAGCATGGGGGGCGCAATGGCGGGATTGACGAACCCGGTGGCCGCATGGACGTTCTCCTCAAACAGGGTGCCGCCGAAATCATCCGCGCCGAAATGCAGGGCGATCTGGCCGGTCTTTTTCCCTTCAGAGAACCACGAGGCCTGGATATGCGGAAAGTTATCCAGGTAAATTCGCGAGAAGGCGATCATCCGCAGATACTGCGTCGGCCCGGCGTGCTCTTGGATGTGCTTTTGAAGCGGGGTATTGCCCGGCTTGAACGTCCAGGGCACAAAGGCGGTGAAGCCGCCAGTTTCATCCTGCAGATTGCGGATGTGATCCAGATGCTCCAGGATGTCGTCGTCCTCTTCAATGTGCCCGAACATCATGGTCGCCGTGGACTTGAAGCCGAGCCGGTGCGCTTCACGGTGCACCGACAGCCACGCCTCCGCCGGTCCCTTCTTCGTTGCCAGCCGTCTGCGGATGCGGTCTGAGAGAATCTCAGCACCCCCGCCCGGCAGCGTCAACTGGCCCGCTTCCTTGAGCCGCTCCAACACTTCGCGAACCGTCAGCCCGGAGACCTGCGCCATCGTCGTAATCTCTGAGGCGGTGAAGAAGTGCGGCGTCACCTGCGGGAATCTCCGGCGGGTTTCGCGCACCAGCGAGAGATAGTAGTCCAACGGGATCTGCGGGTTATGTCCGCCCTGAAGCAGCACCGTCGTGGCGCCGAGAGCCACCGCGTGCTGGATTTTCTCCATCACCTGCTCGACAGTCAAGGTGTAGGCGTCTTTCTGTCCGGGCTTGCGGTAGAAGGCGCAGAAGACGCAATCGGTGATGCAGACGTTGGTGTAGTTGGGGTTGGAGTCGATCACAAACGTCACGACCGGCTCGGGGTGAAGCCGGTAGCGCACCTGGTTCGCCAGGTAGGCCAATTCCAAGAGATCCCCTTGTTCCCACAGCTGGAGCCCCTCCTCCCGGGTGAGCCGACGGCCCGAGAGCACCTTTTCTTCGATGGCCTCAGAGCAGGTGATGCTCATTCGCTAACTCCTTAAATTGCTTGATGCCCGCTTCCTCATCCGGCCCGAGGCGATACACGAAGCTCTCAAGATACACCCTCAGCTCATCAGCCGGCACTCCAAGCGTCTGGGCCTGCTCCTCGGCGATAGCAGCCAGCTCCTTCATGTTGATCGACAGCGACCGGGCCAGCCCCGCCTCAACCTGCTGCTTCTCTTTCGCACCGGCGTCCTTCCGGATCGCCCACACCGCAAAGACAAACGGCAGGTGTTGCCAGAGCCACCACTCAAACGCGACGTCGATCTCGAAGGGGTACTGCGTATTCGCCTGCTTGAACCGCAGCGCCTCGTTGCCAATCAAGAGCAGCGCATCCCCGGCCCGACTCTCGTTAGAGCCGCCCGCCCCGGCGACCATTAGAGGCGGGCCGGGGGGGCGGGCGGCCTCCAAATCGGCAACGCGCTGATATGCGGCAGGCAAGAGCCGATACCGCTCCTCCAGCACGAGCCTGAGGAGGATCGCGCTTGTGGACGTCTCGTGCGTCACGGCGATGGTGGCCCCGTCAAGCTGACGGAGCGGCTTGCGGGAAAACAGCAGCACGCTGTGGGCGCGGCCGCGGACGGCGATGCCGAAATGGCCCAGCCGCTCAAACGCGTCTTCCAGCTTGAAGTAGTCGGCCAGCGGCAAGGGCCCCGCCGTCACTTCGCCGGCGGCCGCTCTGCGGCCCAGCTCGCGCGGGACACACTCAACCACCTCAAACCGCTCTTCCCACGACACGCCCCGGAAGAACGGAACGGTGTTAAGATACGGCACTTTCGCAATGCGCGCGGTCGTCGTCCCTCGACTCGGCGCGTTCAGCTGCGTCTGGGATTTAGCCCTGAGTGAATGCGAAAATTTCATGGCGCCTCGCTCGGGACGATCCTGAGCGAGTCCCCAGAGTGCACTTCGCCTGGCTTGGGACGAGTCGAAGGATCGTAGACCTGGACGGTGCGATAGATGGCATCACGCTCCACAGGGGTGCAGCCGGATTCGCGGATCAGTTCCACCAACCGGCCGCGGGTGAGGCTGACGGGTGAGGCCGCATCGGCCGCGTGCATGATGCGCTCCTCCCCGATGGTGCCGTCGATATCATCCGCGCCGAAATGCAGGGCGACGGAGGCGATCTCCTCCCCCATCGTGACCCAGTACGCCTTGATGTGGGGGAAGTTGTCGAGCACTAACCGTGAGATGGCGATCGTCTTGAGATCCTCGATGGCCGAGGCCTGGCGCGTCACGACTTTGGTATTGCCGGGCTGGTAGGCCAGCGGGATGAAGCTCATGAAGCCGTCCGTCTCATCCTGCAGCGCGCGCAGCTTCAGGATGTGATCGACCCGCTCCTCGTAGGTCTCCATATGCCCATAGAGCAGCGTGGCGTTCGTGGGGATGCCAAGGTGGTGGGCAATTTTGTGGATTTCCAGCCAGCGTGGAGCCCCAATCTTGAACGGATAGAGCGCTTTGCGGACCCGTTCGGAAAAGACCTCGGCGCCACCCCCAGGCAGCGCGGCCAACCCTACGGCTTGCAACTGACGCAAGACGTCTTCCACTGACAGCCGAAACTTCTTTGAGAAATAGTCGATTTCGACCGCCGTCCACGCTTTGATTTGAATCTGCGGGAAGCCCGCCTTGATGGCCCGAAACATTTCCAGGTAATAGTCCCACGTCCAATCTGGGTGGAGGCCGCCGACGATGTGGACTTCGTGCAGCTCGCTGTTGCACTGCTCAAGGATTTCCTGGATGGTCATCTCGTACGCGTTGGGACGTGTGCGCTTGGTCGCGAAATCGCAAAACCGGCAGGAGAGCACGCAGATGTTCGTGGGGTTGATCTGCCGGTTGATGACGAAATGCGCGCGATCATTCCAGCGCGCCCGCTTCACCTGATCGGCGAGCCGCCCCAGCCGGACGATGTCCGGCGTCTTGAACAGCTCAAGCGCCTCTTCGCGCGTGAGCCGTCCTTCGACTGTGCTCATCCTTCGACTCCGTCCCTCGACTTCGCTCGGGACAGTCCTGAGCGAGCCCCGCCCGCGGGCGGGGCGAGTCGAAGGACGCTCAGGATTTCGCCCTGAGCGAGGCGAAACCGAGTCGAAGGGCTCAGGACGGCCCCCCGAGCGGAGTCGAGGGGGAGCCGTTCCTGCTGCTGTACTTTTTGCGCTACGCGGTCCAGTAGTGATCCCATCGTGCGTCCACGCGGTGGATGATGTTGGGGTCCATAACGATCGGATCCGGATAGCCCGGCTTGAACGTCGCGTCGATGCCGAGGCAGCCCCGATAGACGGGCCACGCCCCCCCACCAAAGCCTTTGGTGGGGGGGCAGGCGTCCCTCAGCTCGGCTGATGTGAAGACGATATCGCGCGCCGGGTCAAATCGGGTGAAGATGCCCCACAGGAGGCTTTCCTGGTCGTCAAGATCTACGTCCTGACTCACCACTGCGGCGACCTTGACAGACGACAATGCTGGCGCTTTCACGAGCGCCCTGACGATCTCGCGCCCCTCCCCCTCCACCTGCACAGCCAACAGCGCTCCGTTCAGCAGGCGCGTGCGTCGGATGCGCGGGTGGATCGCCTTCACCTGGGCTTCATCGATCAGCGACGGGGCACGTGAGACAGACTCTGGAACTGGGCCTCTCCCACCACCGACAGGTGGTGGGGTCGCATCCAGCACCATCTTGCTGCCCAGGTTCAGCGTAAAACTTGTAAAATCCAGCGTATCAAAA
>CAYJWN010000076.1:0-8023 GCA_964373835.1 uncultured Planctomycetales bacterium | reverse complement strand
CGCTCCACGCTCACCCGCGGGCTCACGGCCTCATTGGATCCGCTCCAGCGTCACGACATCGAAGTCGGCGCTGCCGCTGCCCGCCGAGACGTAGAGCGTGATGCGGGCCTTGGCTGCCTGCGCCGGCGCGGCGCTGGGGCTGCTCTGGCGCACGGTCCAGTTCGTCGCGCCGCTCGTCGCTCTGATGTTGACGATGGCGGTAGCCCCGTTGACGACGACCGGCGTGCCATCCGCCTTGAGCCAGACGAGGTTGACCCACGCCTCGCCGCCCGTCAAGAGGAAGCTGGTCCTCTGCGCCGCCGCAAGCCGGTAGGTCGCCCCCGCGGTGACCGGGATGTCGGTGTGGGTGAGGCTGCGGGTGCTGGCGCCGGCTGAAATCCGCACCGCCTTCGTCCCTTCGTAGGAGTTGTCGTTTGTCAGATAGCGCGCCGCGTCCCAGCCACTCCAGTCTGTCTGCCCTGCCTCAAAACCCCCGTTTGAGACGAGGTTGGGCCGCACGACGCTCAGGGTGAGGGAGCCGGTGACCGGGGTATTGACCCCATCGCTGAGCGTCACGCTCACCGGGTAGCTCTGGCCCCCCTGGGCGAGCGTCGGCGTCCAGAGCAGGACGCGGGTGTTAATGATATCCGGGGTGACCCAGGGATATTCCACGGCGACACGCAGGAGGAATTCATCCCCCGCATCGACCTTGAAGTCTCCGCTCACATCGGCCAACCAGAACTGCTCGGCGGAGAACGTCCGGGTCTTGGCGAGGTAGTCCCGGATCCAGTCCGCATCCTGGCTCGTCAAGGTGTTGTCCTGCGTGACGTCCCCCAGCCGCCGCCACGTCGCTCCGCTCGGCAGCCCGCTCGCCGTCATGGTCAGTCGCTCTCCCTCCGGGTCAGAGCCCTTGATGCGCCGGACGTTGAGCTTGCCGGCAGTGAGGGTCTCGTTTAAGAGGTATTCCAGTTGCGGGGGGCGATTCCCTACCACCCAGCTCATCTCAGCCGGTGTCGTCTCTTCTTGTCCGGCGACTGATCTGCCGAAATAGGTGTCAAGGATCGCTCGATCCCTGCCATCAATGATCTGGTCTTTGTTGAGATCCGCGCAGGGATTCCAGTTCGCGGAGCTCGGCGTCGCCCCGAAGGCGGCATCGAGCGCGCTGCGGTCCGCGCCGTCAATCCGCAGCTCGGAGCCCAGCGTGGTCGTATCGATATTGCCAAGCCGGGCTCTCACATTTCGGGCCTTGACCCGGAACGTATGGGCTCCCTGGGGCACCGACGTAATCTGACGCGTGCCATACGCGTAGCCAGGAAACCGCAGCTCGCTGGCACAGGACCAGGAAGAGTAGGGCCCAGCGTCAAACCGCGTGGCGAGCTGGCTGCCGCCTGAGCTGACAAATCGAAACGTCACGTCCAGCGCGAGTGGATCGGGTGGAGAGCCGATGAATCGTGAGTCTGGCGGTTCCGAGGTGACCACGAGGTCTTGCGTCCGCACCTGGGCCGCGGTCAGGGCCCCGAGCGTCGTTTCCAGCCGGGCAAAATCGATGTCCATGGGCAGGGGCGCATCAAACGAACCCCATCCAATAAAGGATTCGCGGAAGGTGAGCTCATCCAACGGTGACACGACCAGACGATACGAGCCCGGCGGGAGTCCCGGCAGCTCAAATTCACCGCTTGGACTGAAGGTCCGCTGGTTATTGGTCAGCCCGGTATAGCCACTGACCATAGCCTTGTTCGTGCTCGTGTTCATAGCGTAGACCAGGCCGCCCCACACCGGCGTTTGATCGTCATGGCGCAACACGCGGCCCTTGACCGTCGCGGTTGCCGCCTGGAGCGGGTTCGTTGGATCGGGGTAGAGCACAGCCAGGCCAACCTTGTCGTCTTGAGTCAGAGCCAGTGCCTCCGGTCCCTGCCCGCTGCCATCCATCATGGCTTCCGGGGTCTGGGGCGTGAGGCTGTTGTTCATGGTGGTATGCTCCAGCCCAACGCCGTGGCCGAACTCCTGGGCAAGGATGGAGTACGTTTCTAGATCAGAGATCATACAGCCAGGGGTGACCCCGAGATCGAACTCCTGAATCACCCCGAGCGCATCGTCGTAGGTTAGCGACGCCACCCCGCAGGCGAACGTGAAGACCGAGAGCATATTCACGCCGTCGGAGTTGAACCCCGCACGCGCTGGATCGTCAATGACCGCCGTGACGGTAAACCGGATGGCCGCCCAGGGCACGGCCTCCCAGTCTTGGAGGACCTGTCTGGCGAGATTCTCGAAATGTTGCTTACATTGCGACGGCGTCCGGGTCCCGCAAAACTGTGCGGGCAGGTTGGCGGTATTGATCGTCACAGGGATTGGGGCCGAGTTCGGACCGACGGGTCTTGGCCTTGTGGGGTCCGGATTGGTCTCATCCGGCCAGAAGATCGGATCTCCGTCGGAGGCGTGCCAGAGCGCGAACGCATGCCCGGCTGCGGGATGGGCCGCCACTATCCCAGCAGCGAGCAGGACCAACGCGGCCGTCCGAGCCGCCAACGCACGAAAGCCACGATGGCTCATGGACCCCTCAGTTTGGTTTTCAACGCGTTGAGCGTCACGCCGAATCGCTGGATCACCGGCTCACCCTGGGGACCAGGCCGGAGGGGGCAATGACCTTCGGCAGCGCCGCACACGGCGAATGTCCCGTCTGGCTCTCCGACGAGGAAGAGGAGCGTCTCTTCCCCGATCTCAAACTGTGGACTGGCCGTGACTGCGATGACCTTGCTTCCGATCTTTCCGCCAGGGACTCGAACAGTCAGCGTGCGCGTGCTCCACCGGCCGCTGACGACTTCGTCGATCGCAATGGTGGCATGGGTGTAGATCATGCGGCGGCCGGGGCCCCACTGGCTGGACTTCTTGATACACCGTCCTGTCACAATCAACGTGGCTTCATTCCGTAACTGCTCAAGCGTTAATCCCCGGAGTCTGGCCGCCTCACCCTGCTGGGGGGCAAAGCAGGCAAGCAAGACAACCAGGCCAGTAGCGAAGAGGGACGACCACCGGCCTGCAACCGCCATTTTCATCGTGTCGCTCCTCCTTCCTGAACGCCATCATGCGTTTTAGACGAACGATCTCGCCAGGTAGGCCAGGTGCGATTCGAGCAGCAGAAAGCGGTTCCTTTGCCCGAAAACAGTTCGAGCGACCGTGTTCGGGTCGCTCGACTGGTCGTCCGCGTTTGGACGCTGCTTCGTTCGTACATTGCACCTTCAGGTTAGCAAGGAACAAAAAAACCGGGCTGCCTCTTACTTCGGCAGCCCGGCTGACCGACCAATCTCGGTCCCGTAGCTTTGCGTCCCCGCCTCACGACGGGTTTGCCTTTATCGGAAGTGCTTCAGGTATACCTGATCCAACAACAGATCGTCAAGGGTGCAGAAAAAAAGGGTCAGACCCCTTGCGCCGGAAAATAGTCTGACCCCTTTTTGCCGCCTGCTGCCGCAGGGAAGGGTTCACGGCTGAGAAACGGCGCCGGCACCGATAAGGCCAGGAAGACTTTCCCTTCCTGGTAGAATGGAATCCCGGCGGCGTGGGCGCGCGCGGCGTCGATGCGTAGGAGGACCGGCTGCTCGGTTTTTCGGCCGATGATGGCCAGGGCTTCCTCGAGCGTGCCGCTGAGGTGGAGCATCTGCCGGTCCACCGGCTTGAGTCCCTCGGCCAGGACCGCCGCCGCGCGGGCGGCCTCAATGCCGTGGTACAACTGCGGGGGAGGCTCAACCGGCGGCCCAGCCGGCTCCACGGCAATGGAGTGGCCGTAGCGGGCGCGCAGGCGGTTGCCGGCGATCTCAAAGCGGCCGGCGCCGCCGAGCTCGATGAGCTCGCGGAGTCGCTCCGGCGTGACGCGCGGATAGCGCCGTCGGGCGATTGAGAGGAACTCTTCAAAGTCCACGTAGCCGTGCCGGTCCGGCGCAAGACCGTAGCGCACGGGGTTGTGGCGCAGGACATAGGCCATCCACCGGCTGAACCGCTCCGCGTCGAACTCGTAAGGAATCATCGTCACCCGTCACTTAAGCAATAGCTTAGTGATCACCATGGATGTGCGCAACGTCTTGCTTTCAGAGACGCGCACGGTCAGCTCCGTCACCTTCAGCAGCCTCGTCGAGCGCTGGAGCCGGTCGAGCAGCCGCACCAGCTGCTCAGGCGCGGCTTCCCCGTCCATCGCCACACTGATCGTCTGATCCGCGCCGGCGCGCGCGGCGGCCGGCTTCAGGTTCAAGAGGGTGACTCCTGACTCGCGCACCGCCGACTCCACTTCGCTCAGGACGGCGGCCAGCTCCGACTCCGTCGAACCGGAGGAGGCGACATACGGCTCGTACGCCGCAAAGGCTGCGGTCACCGTCTCTGCGTCGCGGTTGGCCGCCATCGCATCAAGCAGCCGTTGCTCGGTCTGCTGGACCTCGCGGCTCAGCCGGCTCAACAGGTGGCGCAGCGGGCGCAGCGCCGCCGTGATGAGGCCCGCCACCGCGAAGCTGCTCACGATGCCGGCGACGAGGCGCTGCCGCTTGGTCAACCGCTGCCACCATTGGGCGAATGACGGAGTCATCTCAGGACTCGGCCGATTTGCACAGAATGTCGAACTCAGCGCCCCGGCTGCCGGTCACGCGCACCTCCGCCAGGCAGGAACTCCACGCGGCCATCATCTTTTGCTGCTTGAGGCGATCCAAGAATTCATAGGGCGCCTGTGACGTGCCGGCTGTGCCGCGGATTTTCACCGGCTCGCCTTCTTTAAAAGAGAGTTGCGTGATGGTGACGGCGGGATCCGACGCCGACGCGACCGCCTGGATCACCGACAGCGCGCTCTCGGCCGGATCGAGCCACTGGCGAGCCGTTCGCATCGCCTCCTGCCGCCGCATGATCTCCTGCGAGGTGCGCTCAAGCGGGATCAGCCGCTCGCGCAGGTCGCGCAGGTACTGCTCCAAGGTGAACCAGCGCAGCGCGTAGAACAGCAGGGCGATGCTCAGCATCCCCGCCAGATTGACCGCCAGACGCGCGAGCTGTTTCGAGCGCACCTGGAGCGCTTGTGAGACGCGCGTCTCGCGCGGGATGAGGTCAATGCGCGGCGAGCGATTGGACGCCAGCGCCCCCACGAGGGCCGTGTACGACACGTGGGTGGCCTTGGCGCGCTCTCTGATCTCGACGCGCGCGAACGGTTCGAGGGCATCCCGCACCTCCACCGGCACCCCCCACTGGCTCGTGAGCTGTTCGACGATGTGCTCAAGCGGCAGCCACGCCCCCGTGATCAGGCCCCGGCCGATCTGCCCTTTGATCTCTTCGTGGAGGAGGATGCGCGGCAGCCGGATCAGCTCTCCCACGAGGCGCAAGGCGGCCTGGTCGCCCGTCGACAACTGCTCGTAGCCGATGCCGATGCTGTGCGTGAACAACAGGCGGCCGTCCGAGGACAGGATGGCGCAATCGGTCGAGGCGAAATCAATGTCGATCAGCGCCAAGAGCTGCCCGCCCTGCTTGGCGGAGGCGACCCAGGCCTCGAGCCCTTCCGTGCTCACGCCCGCCCACAGCGGCGCGATCCCTTTCGATTTGAGCAGCTGGATCACCCCTTCAATGGGCGCCTTGCGGGCGATGGCCAGGAGGATCGTGGTATAGCCTTCTCGAAAACTGCCGACGACCGTCCAGGCAGACAGGATCTCCGCGCGGGGATAGGGGGTGAGCTTGCCGAGCTGCAGCTCCAGCATCGAGGCGATTTCTTTGGGAGCGGTCGACGGCAGCTCAAGCCGCCGCAGGCTGAACATCTCCCGGCCGAAGAGCAACCCCGCCTCGCGCGCGCCAAGCGGCTGGACCTCAAGCAGGGCGCGAAGTGCCGCCACCGGATCCTCCGTCTGACCCGGCAAGGTGCTGGCGTTGAGGCGCTGAATGTGGAACGGCGAGGTCGTCGCCGCCATCATCTTCGCCGCATGCGGGCCGACTTCGAGCACCACCGCCTGCTTCGCGGCGGCCGCTTTCGATGGAGCGCGCATCTTACGCGGAGGTGAAGACGTGAAACAGGACCAGCAGCGCGACGACGGCGATGGCCGCGGCGAAGACAAACGTCAGGATCATCATCGTCTGAATTTTCGGCGCGGCCGCCGGATTGCGCGACAAGGCCCGGATGGAGGCGTGCGTGGCGACGGCGATCACCAGGAAGGCGGGCAACACCACCCCCAGCACCAGAATGACGGCGAGCGTCCAGCGGTGCATCAGTCAGCGCGGTCACCGGACAACCATCAGCACCAGGCTAACACGGGGCGACGGCGAATGCAACACGGTCAACCATGGCGCTTCAGTTCGCGCTCGAGCGTGGCGCGGAAATCCTTCAGGATGCCCTGCTGATCCCTCGGCAAGAACAGCTTCAGCTCCTGAAACGATTCCGGGTCCGCCCGCTGGAGCCGGCTCAACACCTGGGGCAGCCGCGCGCGATCGCGCGGAGCCAGCACCCCTTTCCGCAGCAGAAAATACAGATCGTAGAAATCCCTCGGCTTTCCCCGGCTCAGCAACGCCTGGAGCTTCTCCGCCACCAAGAGCGCTTGCGGCACGTGCAGCAGCGTGTAGGCCGGCACCAGCTCGCTTGCAATCAATGTCATCGCCGGCGCGATGCGCCCCCGCTCGCGAAGCGACACCTCCATCTGCATCTCGACATGATAGTCCAGGAAGCGGCTGTGGATGATGCCCAGGTAGCCTCCGCTCGTCGCCTTCGCTTCTTCAATCTCAAGCCGCACGCCCACCCGCTCAACGCGGCTTAACGTATCCGTGAGGAGCTCTTCAATCGCCGGCTCGCGGATGGCGATACCGGAGAAATCCAAATCCTCCGAAAACCGCGGGCTCCCATAGATGATGCGCAGCGCCGTCCCCCCTTTGAAGAGCAGGCGATCGGCTTCAGGGTGCTGATACAGCGCCGAGAGGAACAAATGTTGGCAATACTCGCGCGCCACATTGAGCGCCGTGGTCTGGAACTGCACCGCCAATCGTTGAATCGTGCCGGTGTCGATCATCCCGCTTGTCTCATGGAGCCCCACGGGCTCTGTCCGTGGGGCGGAATCCCGAGCGAGCCCACCCCGCGGAGCGGTGGTGCGAGTCGAGGGATCGAAGGCGCCGAGCCAGCGCCAGCAGAGAGGGGCGCGCAAAGAGCGCGGCGTACGCCTCGATGCGGCGCCAGGCCAGCCTCCGCAGGGCCAACCGATCAGTCAGGACGCGCTTCCTAAGATCCACGAAGTACAAGTAGTCGACGAGGGCCTTCTCAGGGGTCGCGATGAACACCGTGTCGCCGCCAAGGCGCACCGGCTCATAGCCGGCAAAGGCGGACGGCTTCAGGTGTGAATAGATGAAGCGCTTCCCCGCCGCCGTCAGCATGCGCGTCGGGCGCGAGGTGGCCGACGTCAGCGCATAGACCGCTTCAGGAATCACGTGATAGTAGGCCAAGGCGAACTCAAACGAGACGTACGAAGGCGCATAGAGCCGATTGGCGATCACCAGTTCAGACGGCGGATGATCCGCCAGGGCGTAGAGCCCGTTGCGCAGCTTCAGCAACGCGCCTCGCGTGGCGTAGCGATGCACCAGAAAGCGCGCCGCCACGGCGGAGACGCCCAGCGCCCGCTGCAACTCCAGCGGGCTGAACAGTCGAAGGCCCTGGCGCCTCAACAGCCGCCCGGCGTCTAGCCAATTCATTTTTTTAGCTATCATGCTAATAGTATGAATCGTATATGCTTGAAGTCAAGCTCGATGTTGGCTAAACGGCTCACGGGCGCGGAACCCTCAAGACGACAGGGGGGCTTTCGGCTGGCCGGGTGGCGGGCCGGGGAACGGGGGCACGGGGCTGCGCGGCAGGCGCAGCAGGGCATCCGCATCGACCGCGGAGGCGCCGTTGCCGTTTGTTGGCGCATCGGCCTTAGCGGCGTCCTGGGCCATCTGCTTGGCCAGTTGCAGCTTGAGCTGCCGATGCCACACCAGAAAGAACGAGAGGCTGACGAATCCCAACAGTCCAAGGATGACGAAGATGAGCCGCCACGTCGCCAGCACCGAGAGGCCGCCG
>CAYJWN010000075.1:0-8069 GCA_964373835.1 uncultured Planctomycetales bacterium | reverse complement strand
CTCCTGATCGGCGCGACGACCTTCAACCCCTTCTTCGCGATCGTGCCGGCGCTCCTGTCGCGCTCGCTCGTGTGCGAGTTCAAGCCGCTCGCCGCAGCGGATGTCGTCACGCTCCTGCAACGGGCGCTCGCGGATGCCGAGCGGGGGTTGGGTGGGATGCCCGTGCGGGCCGATGAGGACGCCCTGGCGCATCTGGCCAAGGTCTGCGACGGCGACGCCCGGCGGGCGCTCAACGCGCTGGAGGTGGCGGTGCTGACGACGCCGCGCGGCCCGGACGGGACCATGCACCTGACGCTGGCGGCGGCGGAGGAATCGATCCAGAAGAAAGCGGTGGTCTACGACCGCCAGGATGACGCGCACTACGATACGATCTCGGCGTTCATCAAATCAATGCGGGGCTCCGACCCCCACGCGACCCTCTACTGGCTGGCGAAGATGCTCTACGCCGGCGAAGACCCGCGGTTCATCACCCGGCGGATGATGATCTGCGCCGCGGAAGACGTGGGCAACGCCGATCCACAGGCGCTTGTCCTCGCCACCGCGGCCATGCAGGCCTCGGAGTTTGTGGGGCTTCCGGAGTGCCGCATTCCGCTTGCCCAGGCGGCGGTCTATATCGCCTGCGCGCCGAAATCCAACGCCGCGTATCTAGGCATCGAGAAGGCGATGAAAGATGTCGAAGCAGGGCGGACGCTTGAGGTGCCGCTTCATCTGAAAGACGCCAGCTACAAGAGCGCCAAGAAGCTCGGCCGGGGCGCGGGGTACAAGTACGCGCACGATTTTCCCGGCCACCACGTCGAGCAGGACTACATTCCGACGGACACCGTGTACTACGAGCCAACCGAGATGGGTTTTGAGAGGGAGATGAAGGAGCGGCTGCAACAGTTGCGTCAGTCGACGGCCTAAGGGGTAGTTTTTTGACGGCCATTAATATGATTAAATAGATAATATATAGTCTTATTTCCGATTTTATATATTGACATACCTTGTCATATATGGCATCCTCGGGTGAACGCCGTTAGCCTAAAGGAACTGAAGCCGCATGATCCAGCCGCATGGGGGAACGTTGATCAGCCGCATCGTGGAAGGCAAGGAACGGGAGACGCTGCTTGCCAAGGCAGCCGGCCTGCCGACGATCGAGCTGGATGCCTGGACGCTCTCCGATGTTGAAATGATGGGGATCGGGGGTTTTAGCCCTCTGGAAGGCTTCATGGGACGGGACGACTACGAGTCAGTGGTGAAGGAGCGCCGCCTCAAGAACGGCCTCGTGTGGACCATTCCCGTGACGTTGGCGGTGAGCCGCGAGCAGGCCCGCGCGATCAAGGGCGACGTGGCGCTCACATCAGGCGGCGCGGTCGTGGCGATCCTCCATGCGGCACAGACCTACACGCCGGACAAGGCCCATGAGGCGCAGCAGGTCCTGAAGACGACCGATGCATCGCACCCCGGCGTGAAGCGGCTTGAGTCCATCGGCGAGGTGTACGTCGGAGGCCGCATCAGCGTCGTGAATCGCCCCACGGCGACCACCTTCCTCCCCTACCGGCTGGACCCCAAGGACACGCGGCGCATCTTTCAGGAGCGTGGGTGGAAGCGCGTCGTCGCCTTTCAGACCCGCAACCCCATCCACCGCGCGCACGAGTATCTGCAGAAGTGCGCGCTCGAAATCTGCGACGGCATGCTCCTCCATCCCATCGTCGGCGCAACAAAGGGCGACGACGTGCCGGCGGCCGTGCGCATGAAGAGCTACGAAATCCTGCTCGCCAACTACTATCCAAAGGATCGCGTCGTATTGGCGGTCAATCCGTCGTCGATGCGCTACGCCGGTCCGCGCGAGGCGGTCTTCCATGCGCTGATTCGGAAAAACTACGGCTGCACCCATTTCATCGTCGGTCGGGATCACGCCGGCGTGGGCACGTTCTATGGCACGTACGACGCCCAGCGGATCTTCGATGAGTTTGCGCCGGAAGAGATCGGCATCACGCCGCTGTGTTTTGAAAACGCCGCCTACTGCCCCGTCTGCGCCGGCATGGTGTCCAGCAAAACCTGTCCGCATCCGCCTGAGCGGCACGTAGCTTTAAGCGGCACCAAGGTGCGCGAGCTGCTCCAGGCGGGTACACCACCCCCGCGGGAGGTCTCGCGGCCGGAGGTGGCGGCGGTGCTGATTGAGGCGATGAGGCGGATATGAGTGTTGAACTCCAGCACGTCTTCAAGTCGTTTCCGCACAACGGGGAACGGATCGACGTCCTCCACGATATCTCGCTGAAGGTGGACGACGGTGAATTCGTGTGTCTGCTCGGCCCCTCGGGCTGCGGCAAGAGCACGATCATCAACCTCGTTGCGGGGCTCGAACGGCCGGACCGTGGTCGGATACTCGTCGACAACCGGCCAGTGACCGGGCCGGCCTCGAGTCGCATCGTCGTCTTCCAGGACGCGGCGCTGTTTCCCTGGCTGAACGTCTTAGGGAATGTCGAGTTTGGCCTGCGCATCGCGGGGATGCCTCGGGCCAAGCGGCGTGAGCGGGCATTGGAGTACATCAGACTGGTGCACCTGTCAAAATTCGTTGACGCCTACCCGCACCAGCTCTCCGGGGGGATGAAACAGCGCGCGGCGATCGCCCGGGCGCTGGCCCTGCAGCCGATGATTCTGCTGTTGGATGAACCGTTCGGGGCGCTGGACGCGCAGACGCGGGCGGTGCTGCAGAACGAGCTGCTCGAAATCTGGGAGCTCGCGCGGCCCACCGTTCTCTTCGTGACGCACAACGTCCGCGAAGCGACCGGGTTGGCCGACCGCATCTATGTCATCTCCTCGCGGCCGGGGCGTATCCGCGACGCGCAGGCCGTCAGCGTGCCGCGGCCGCGTCACGCCGAGGACCCCGTCTTGCTGGCGCACCAGCACACGATCCTCGGGCTCCTGGGCGAAGAGGTTGAGAAAGTGCTGCGCGAGGAGCTGGGCGAGACGGTGCATTTTCCGGAAGCGCAGCATCCCGCGCCGCCGGACCAGTCGCTTGGGATGCACATCTGACGCCATGGTCAAGCTGCCGAAGGCGTTTTCGTTCATCAAACCGGTGCAAGCGCTCGCGCTGCTGTACCTGCTCTGGGAGGCCACGGCGTTCGTCTTTCCTGGGTGGCCTTCACCCCGGGCGGTGTTCGGCGTGCTGGCGGCCGACTTCCAGCAGCCTGCCTTCCGCGCCGCCCTGGCCGGCAGCGCCCGGCGGATGGCGGTCGGCTACATGCTGGTCATGCTGGTCGGCGTCACCGGCGGGCTGCTGCTGGGACGAGTGCCGCTCATCGACCAGATCATAGGCAGCTTCGCGGTGGCGATCCATGCGATTCCCGGCGCCGCCTGGGTTCCGCTGTCGATCATCTGGTTCGGGATGACGGAGCGGGCGGTCATCTTCACTATCCTGCTGGGAGCCGCGGGGATCGTGATCGTCAACACCGATGCCGGCATCCGGGAAGTGCCGCCGCTCATCGCGCGGGCCTCGCGCACCATGGGGGCGCGGGGCTGGAACTATTTCTGGTTCGTCGTCGTCCCGGCGGCGATTCCGAAGATGGTGGACGGGCTGCGCCTGGCGTGGGCCTTCGGCTGGCGCGCGCTCATGGCCGGCGAGCTCCTCACGTCGGTGAGCGGGCTCGGGCAGCTGCTCAACCAGGTGGCCAAGGCGCAGCAGCTGGATCAGCTGCTGGCGATCATGCTGCTCATCGCAGGCATCGGGATCGCGATTGACGGGTTGATCTTCAAGCGGCTGGAGCACGCCGTGCGGGTGCGGTGGGGTTTAGCATGAGATCCGATTGCGGCTGGGGGCTGTAGACATGCTCCGGCTCTCGAAGGCGCTGTACGACGAAATGGTTGCCCACTGTCAGGGGGGCTACCCGAAGGAGGCATGCGGACTGCTGGGGGGGCGCAACGGCCGTGTCGAGCAGGTCTACCCGATGACGAACGTTGAAGACAGCCCCATCGGGTATGCGATGGATCCGAAGGAGCAGCTGCTCGTGGAAAAACAGATGCGCAACCGCGGCCAGCAGATGGCGGGGATTTTCCACTCCCACACCGCCTCGGCGGCCTATCCGTCGTCGGTGGATGTGCGCCTGGCGATTTCTCCGGATGTGTCGTACGTGCTCGTCTCGCTGAAGGACCAGGCGCATCCGGACGTCACAAGCTACCGGATCGACGGCCAGCGGGTGACCGAAGAACCGGTGCAGATTGATGAGTGAGAAGGCGGCGGGTATAATGAGCGGACTTCCGACGGCTACCATCGACGTGCGGGACATGCTCTGCGCCCAGGCGCTGGCGGTGGTGGCCCAGGCGGTTGAGCGGCTTGCGCCGGGCGGCGTCCTCCACGCGACCTACAACACCGACGACGTGCAGCGAGACCTGGCGATATGGGTGCGCGAGCGCGGACACCGTCTCCTTGAGATGGACGCGACGACCCTGCGACTACAGCGAGGCCCTTCATGACCGCCAATGTGAGACAACGGGTGGCGGAGAGCGTGTTGGATCTCATCGGCAACACCCCCATGATCCGACTGCATCGACTCGTCGAGCCGGGCATGGCCACTATCCTGGCCAAGTTGGAATCGGCCAACCCTGGCGGCAGCGTGAAAGACCGCATCTGCCTGTCAATGATCGAAGATGCGGAGAACCGCGGCCTGCTCAAAGCCGGCGCGACGGTCGTGGAACCGACCAGCGGCAACACGGGGATCGGCCTGGCGATGATCTGCGCGGCGAAGGGCTACCGGATCATCCTGACAATGCCGGAGACGATGAGCGCTGAGCGCATCCAGATCTTGAAGGGCTATGGCGCCGAGGTGGTGCTGACGCCGGCGGCTGACGGGATGATCGGGGCGGTCAAGCGGGCCGAAACGATCGTGAAGGACACCCCCAACGCCTTCATGCCGCAGCAGTTCATGAACCCGGCGAATCCCGAGATCCACCGGCGCACGACGGCTCAGGAGATCCTGAAGGCCACAGATGGAGCGATTGACGCGTTTGTGGCCGGCGTCGGCACCGGCGGCACCATCACCGGCGTCGGGGAGGTCCTCAAGAAGAAGAATCCGCAGATCCTGATCGTGGCGGTGGAGCCGAAGCAGTCGGCGGTGCTCTCCGGCGGCGCGCCCGGCCCCCACATGATTCAGGGCATCGGCGCAGGCTTCGTGCCCCAGGTGTTGAATCGGGACATCATTGATCAGATCATCACGGTGGTGGACGAAGACGCGTATGAGCTGTCCAAGCGGCTGGCGAAAGCCGAGGGCCTCTTCGTAGGGATCTCCGCCGGGGCCGCGTGTTGGGCGGCGCTCAAGGTCGCCAAGTCGTTGGGCAGCGGCAAGACGGTGGTGACCGTCTTTCCGGATACGGGCGAACGGTATCTGAGCATCCAGCCCTACTTCGACAACGCATGAGCCAATCGCTTCACATGAGCTACATGATCGGACTGAAATGCCGCGAGTGCGGCCGCCTCTATCCCAAAGAGGTGATCTTCGTCTGCGAGTACTGCTTTGGGAGCGTGGAGGTCGATTACGACTATGACGCCATTCGCACCGTGCTCACGAAAGCGGCGCTGGCCTCGCGGCCCAAATCGCTGTGGCGCTACCGGGAGCTGTTGCCGATCGACGGGGACCCGACGGCGGGGCTCTCCTCAGGGTTCACCCCGTTCTTTCGGGCCGAGCGGCTCGCGGAGGCGCTGGGGGTGCAGGAGCTCTACATCAAGGACGACTCCGTCTCTCACCCGACGCTTTCCTTCAAGGACCGCGTGGTGTCGATTGCGCTCACGCGGGCGAAGGAGCTGGGCTTTGACACGGTCGCGTGCGCCTCGACCGGCAACCTGGCCAATGCCGTCTCGGCCCACGGCGCGCGGGCCGATCTGAAGCGGTACATCTTTATTCCCGCGGACCTTGAGATGGGCAAGATCGTTGCATCGCTCATCTACCAGCCCACGCTGATTGCGGTCGAGGGCACGTATGACGACGTCAACCGGCTCTGCGCCGAGATCGGCTCGAAGTACCCCTGGGCGTTCGTCAACATCAACATCCGCCCCTACTACGCCGAGGGGTCCAAGACCTACGGGTATGAAATCGTGGAACAACTCGGGTGGCGCGCGCCGCAGCACATCGTGATCCCGGCCGCAGGCGGGTCGCTGATCACGAAGATCGCCAAGGCGCTCAAGGAGCTGAAGCTGCTCGGCCTCATCCAGGAGGCCGAGACGAAGCTGTACGCCGCCCAGGCCACGGGCTGCGCGCCTATTGTCACCACCATCAAGGAGCGGTCCGACATCGTGAAGCCGGTGAAGCCCAAGACGATCGCGAAGTCGCTCGCCATCGGCAATCCCGCCGACGGCTACTATGCGACGAAGGCGGTGCTGGATTCAGGCGGCTGGGCCGAGTCGGCCACGGACGAAGAAATCATCGACGCCATGAAGCTGCTGGCCCAGACCGAAGGGGTGTTTACCGAAACGGCGGGCGGGGTGACGCTCGCCGCAGCCAGGAAGCTGATCGAGCAGGGCGTCATCCCGCGCGATGAGTCGATCGTGGTGTGCATCACCGGCAACGGGCTGAAGACGCAGGAGCCGTTGATGGGGCGCTTGGGCGAGGCGGCGCGCATCAAACCCACCCTCGCGTCATTTGAGGCGACCCTCTCCAAGCAACTGCTCGGTGCAGTGAAAAGGTAAAAGGCAGAAGGAAAAAGGCAAAACCACAAGGTAAAACCTTTTGCGTTGACGTAGCGAAGGAGGATACGATGGCCGTGACGATACGGATTCCGACCCCCTTGCAGCGGCTCACCAACGGGCAGGGGGAAGTGCAGTGTCAGGGCACGACCGTCACCGAGTTGCTGGGCGATCTTGAGCGGCGCTATCCCGGCGTGAAGGAGCGGATCTGTGACGAGAGCGGCAAGCTCCGCCGCTTCGTGAACATCTTCGTCAACGAAGAGGACATCCGCTTCATGCAGGGAGACCAAACCGCCGTCAAAGACGGCGACGAAGTCTCGATTATTCCCGCGATCGCCGGCGGAAGTACGCTGAAGGCTCTAGGCTCAAGGCTCTAGGCAACCGCATTTGCCTAGAACCCGTTTCATAAATGCCGGTAAGCAGTGATTACGGTGATTTTGAACTGAGATGACGGTGATACTGCGTCGGGAACGCCCTATCACTGTAATCATGTTCTGAATCACTGTAATCCATGCAGGGTTTATGAAACCAGTTCTACAGCCTCGAGCCGAACATGGTCTTGTCGAAGGAACAGATAGCGAGGTACAGCCGCCAGTTGATCCTGCCGGAGATCGGTGTCAAGGGGCAGGGGCGGCTGCGCAGCGCCTCGGTGCTGGTGGTTGGCGCCGGCGGGCTTGGCTGCCCTGCCGCATTGTACCTGGCGGCGGCGGGCGTGGGGAGCATCGGCCTGGTTGACCGCGAGGCGGTGGCGCTCAGCAACCTGCACCGGCAGGTCCTGCACACGACCGACCGTGTGGGGCAGCCCAAAGCCGCGTCTGCGAAAACCTCCCTTGAGGCGCTGAATCCTGAGATCTCCGTCACGGCCATTCAGGAGAGCCTGACCGCGGAGAACGCGCGCCGGCTGCTTGCGCCGTACGCCCTCGTGCTGGATGGGTCTGACAATTTTTCAACCCGCTACCTTATCAACGACGCGTGCGTGCTGCTGGATAAACCGCTGGTGCACGGCGGGGTCGTGCGCGTCAGGGGGCAGGTCATGACGATCCTGCCGAAGCGCAGCGCGTGTTTGCGCTGCGTCTTTCCGGAGCCGCCCGCTCCGGGAGCGATTCCCGGTTGTCAGGAAGCCGGCGTGCTCGGGACCGCCGCCGGCATCCTCGGCAGCCTGATGGCGCATGAGGCGCTGAAGGTGCTGCTGGACCTGGGGGAGCCGTTGGCGGATCGGCTCTTGGTCTTCGACGGCACCACCAGCCGATGGCGTGAGGTGCCGGTCCGTCGAGATCTGAGTTGTGCCGTCTGCGGGGATTCGCCAACGATCCGGCATCTTGCTGCTGTTGCTGAAGACGAACCGGTGTGTACAAGCTATAGTTTTGCAAAATGGCCGCGATGACAAGCACCAAGCACCAAATCCCAAGCA
>CAYJWN010000074.1:0-8086 GCA_964373835.1 uncultured Planctomycetales bacterium | reverse complement strand
AGCCAGTCCCGCTCCGGGTGGTAGTAGACCAGCGAGGCCACGATCCCCGGAACCAATAAGATTCGGAAGATCGAAATCTTATTGGCGAGACTCAGCGCGTCACTCTTTGTATTTCAGTTCCACGCCGTGGTTCGGGCAGTACTTCACATCTTCACTGTAGAGCTCACCGCCCACCGGGCAGAACTTCGTCTTATTCGTCGCCACGGGCGTCGACTGCTGCTGGAGCCGCCGGTCCTGCTCCTCCATGCCGCGGCCGACCAGCCCGCCGCCCAGCGCGCCTAACCCGGCGCCAATGGCCGCACCCGAGCCGGCGTGGCCGGTTTGATTGCCGATGATGGCGCCGGCCCCAGCCCCGAGCGCTGAACCTAAGACACTCCCCTGCACCGTTTTGGATTGCGCCGCGGTGCCGATATTCTCGCAGCCGCCGGCCGCCAATGCCAACACGGCCATGCCAATCGCAAGGCTCCGCTTCATCGTAGACCCTCCTGTGGTTTGGCTGGTGACACAATAGCTACGACTTTAGTCTAGCACGAAGGGGCCTCCCGCGCAACCGCTACCCCGCGCTCACCGCTCACCGCCTCGCTCAGCGCAGGACGCGCCACCGGGGGACCGGCCAGAAAATGCACAGCGCCTTGCCGATCAGCAGCCGCTGGGGCACAAACCCCCAGAATCGGCTGTCTTGCGAGGAACCGGAGTTGTCTCCCAGAACAAAGAAGTTGCCTGCCGGCACCTCGATCACCTGGCCCTGCTGGCCGAACGGCCCCTGATTCTCGTAGTGGTTGGCGCGGAAGACGCCGGTCCCATCGAGCGGCTGGCCATTGACGACCACCTGGCCGTCTCGAATGGCTACCCGGTCGCCCCCCACGGCCACCAGCCGCTTGATAAAGGGCCGGCCCGGGCTCAGCAAGGCGGACAGCCGTTCCCCCACCGGGCGCCGGTGGTCGAAGAGCCCTTTCAGGCGCTGTGGGAAGGGGTAAAACTCATTGGGGTAGTAGAAGACGATGATGTCGCCGCGGTGAGGCGCATGAAGGTGGAGCACGAATTTACTCACCAAGATGCGATCGCCTTCGATCAGCGTGGGGCGCATGGACCCGGACGGGATCTTGAAGGGCGCGATCACAAACGTCCGGATCGCCAGGGCGAAGGCCAGCGCCCAGAGCAGCGAGTCGACGTTCTCTCGCCACGCCGATCCCTGCGGTCGGGGCCGATCCTGCCTCGCATGGTCTCTCATCAGATCTTTAAGACCGCCAAAAACGCGTCCTGCGGGATCTCCACGTTGCCGAACTGCTTCATGCGCTTTTTCCCTTCTCGCTGCCGCTCCCATAACTTGCGCTTACGGGTGATGTCACCGCCATAACATTTGCCGGTCACGTTCTTGGCGAGCGCGCGCACGCTCTCGCGCGCGATCACGTGGCTGCCCACGGCCGCCTGGATCGCCACCTCAAACAGCTGCCGCGGGATCAGCGTCTTGAGCCGCGTCACGAGCGCCTTCCCTTTGTCATAGGCCTGCGCCTTGGGGACGATGGAGGACAGCGGCTCGCAGAGCCGGCCGTTGAGCACAATATCGAGCCGGACCAGGTTGGCCGGCCGGTGGCCGGTAAACTCATAGTCGAAGGAGCCGTAGCCGCGCGTAAGCGACTTGAGGCGGTCGTAGAAGTCGACAAGAATTTCCGCCAGCGGCATGTCATAGAGGAGCTTGACGCGCGTTTCGCTCAGGTACTCGGTCGACTGGTAGATCGCGCGTTTCTGCGTCGCCAGATCCATGAGCGGCCCCACTGTGTCGGACGGGCACAAGATGACGGCGTTCACGAACGGCTCCGCGATGGACGCGATGCTCCCCGGCGGCGGCAGATCGTTCGGACGGTGGACTTCGACGACCGCGCCGCCGTGCTTGGTCACCTGGAAGACGACGCTGGGGGTGGCCAGGACCAGATCGACTCCATGCTCGCGTTCGAGCCGTTCCTGCACGATCTCCATGTGCAGGAGGCCGAGGAACCCGCACCGGAATCCCTGCCCCAGCGCATCGGACTGTTCCGGCTCAAACTGAAACGCCGCGTCGGTCAGCGCGAATTTTTCCATCGCCGCCCGCAGCGCGGTCAGATCCTGCGTCTTCGCCGGGTAGATGCCGGCGAAGACCATCGGTTTGAGCCGCGTGAATCCTGGCAGCGGCACGGCCACCGGCCGCGCGGTCTCCGTGACGGTATCGCCGGCCACCACATCATGGGGCGAGCGGATGTTCGCCGCGAGGTAGCCCGCCTCGCCGGCCCGCAGCTCCTCCACCCGCTCCGGCTGCGGCGTCAGAACGCCCAGCTCCTGCACCTCAAACCGCTTGTGGTTTCCCATCAAGGTGATCGGCGTTCCGCGCCGGAGGGTGCCGTCGAAGAGGCGCACAAAGACGATCACCCCTTTGTAGGCATCGTACGTCGAGTCAAAGACGAGCCCCGTCAGCGGCCGCGCCGGATCACCGCGGGGCGGCGGGACCTCGCGCACAATCCGCTCAAGGAGCTCAAGGATCCCGCGTCCTTCCTTGGCGCTGGCCAGGGTGATCGTGACATCGTCGCGCTGCAGGAGGTGGCGGATCTCGGTGGCGACGCGGTCCGGCTGCGCGTTCGTGAGGTCGATCTTGTTCATGACTGGGAGGATCGCCAACCCCCGGTCTTTCGCCAACTGGTAGTTGGCCACCGTCTGCGCCTCGACCCCTTGGGCGGCATCCACCACGAGGATAGTCCCCTCACACGCCTGGAGGCTCTTGGTGACCTCAAAGGAAAAATCCACGTGGCCTGGGGTATCGATGAGGTTCAACACGTAGGCGTGGCCATCCGCCGCGCGGTAGCGCAAGCGGACCGCGGAGGCCTTGATCGTGATGCCGCGCTCCCGCTCAAGCTCCATATCGTCCAAGAGCTGGGCGCGAAATTTTCGACCCTCCACTGCGCCGGTCATCTGGAGGAGCCGGTCGGCGAGCGTGGACTTGCCGTGGTCGATGTGCGCCACGATGCAGAAGTTACGAAGATGCGCCAGATCCACCGCCTCCATCAGTGACCGATCAGCCCGACACCAAAGTCGAGGAGGCGGCTCAGGTGGCTTTGCTGCGGCGTCTCGGCGTAGATGCGCACGATGGGCTCGGTGCCGGAACGACGGAACAACAGCCAACTGTCGTCGCGGCCGATGAGCTTGATGCCATCCAAGTCATTGACGCCGGCAACCGGCACGCCCGCCAGGCGGTCCGGGGCGGCGGTCTTCAGCCGGGTGAAGAGCCGCTCCACCTGCTCCATCCTAAGGGGCACGTCTCGACGACCGTAGAACCACCGGCCGAACCGCCGCTCGAGATCCGCCATGATGGCCGACAAGGGTTGCTTGCGGATGGCCATCGCCTCCAGCAGCAGCAGGCCGGTGACGATGCCATCCCGTTCCGGCAGGTACCCCTTCAGCCCGATGCCGCCGGACTCCTCCCCGCCGATGAGGATGTCCTCTTCCTGCATGAGCTGCGCGATGCGCTTGAAGCCCACGGGCACTTCCACGAGCCGCAGGCCCAGCGCGTCCGCCATCCGGTTGATCATCATGGTGTTGGAGACCGTCTTGACGACGGCGCCCGTGGCCTTGCGCGCCGTAATCAGATGGCTGAGGAGCACGCACATGACTTGGCCGGGATTGAGCCACCGGCCGTTGGGTCCGATGATGCCGAGGCGGTCGGCGTCGCCGTCATTGGCAATCCCCACATCCGCCTTCGTCCGCTTCACGAATGCGATGAGCTCCGTCAGGTGGGAGGCGATGGGCTCGGGGGCCTGCCCGCCAAACAGGGGATCCGGGTCTGCATGCAGCGTCTGGACGCGGCACCGGCCGCCGCGGATGAGCTGTTCGATGATGCGCCCGCCGGCCCCGTGCATGGAGTCAACGAGCACGCGCAGTGTCGCGCGACGGATGGCCGGCACGTCGACAAAGGATCGAATACCGTTCACGAAGCGTTGAAGGACGTCCGCGCTTTCCACCACGGTACCGGCCTTCACGGCGTCATCAAACGGCACCCGCTTGACAGCGGAGGCCCCGATCCGCCGCTCCACCGAGGCCACCGTGTCAGCGGTGGCAGAGCCCCCGAAGGCTTCTTTGATCTTCAGCCCGTTATAGATGGGGGGGTTGTGGCTTGCGGTGATCATGATCCCCCCCGGCAAGCGGCGGTCCACCACGTAGCGGCTCACCGCGCACGTCGGGACGGCGCGATCCGTCAGGAGGCTACGAATCCCGTTACCGGCCAGCACCTCACACACCGTGCGGGCGAAGTAGGGAGACAAAAACCGCGTGTCATGCCCGACCGCAACCGTCACCGAGGAAACGCCCTGTTGCCCGCCCGCCCCCCCCAGATGTTCGGCAATGGCCTGCGTGACGATCCGGACGTTCTCGGCGGTAAACTCTTCCGCCATGACCGCCCGCCACCCCTCCGTGCCAAACTTGATACTCATGCGCTCCCCCGCAACGATTGGACCGCCGCGTGACAGGCCGGTGAACGGAACAGATACGTACCAGCCACGAGAATGTTCGCCCCGGCCTCCCGGCACAACCGCCCGGTCTCGGCGTTGATGCCCCCGTCGACCGAGATGTCCCCCGCAAACCACTGGCGCAACTGCCGCACCTTCGGCACCACCTCCGGCATGAACCGTTGGCCGCCGAAGCCTGGCTCGACGCTCATCACCAGCACAAGATCGAGGCGTGGCAAAAACGGCTTCACCGCCTCGGCGTTCGTCCGCGGCCGCAGCGCCAACCCCGCGCGCGCCCCGCCCTGCCGGATCACATCAAGCAGCTGCTCGACCGAGCCCTCGGTGCGCAAGCCCTCCGCCTCAATATGCGGCGTGAGGGTGTAGGCTCCCGCATCCAAGAAGGGCCGCACGGACTGCTGCGGATGGTCGATCATCAGGTGGATGTCCAAGGGCAGGCGGCTGGCGCGCCGGATGGCCTCCACCACCACGGGTCCCATCGTGAGGTTGGGGACGAAATGGCCGTCCATGACATCGATGTGCAGCCAGTCGGCTCCCGCATCCTCCATTTTGCGGACCTCATCGCTGAGACGGCCAAAGTCACAGGCCAGCACGCTGGGAGCCACAATCAGTTGACGTCCACTGGACGGGGTCATGGAATGCGACACGCCCTGGCAAGGCGGGACGCCTCCGGCTCGCCGAGCGGACCGACCACCGCCACGTGCAAGTTGGGCGTGACAAACAGGGCGCGAGCCACCCGCTGGATCTCTCGGGCGCTCACCCGCTCAAGGTGGCTCAAGAGCTGCTCGGGCCGCGCCACGCGCCCGACCGTCACGGCCTGCTCGCCACTCCACAGCATGTGGTCCATCGTGTCTTCCAATCCCATGAGGAGCTGCCCGGCATAGTACTCCTTGGCCCGAGCCAGCTCTGCCTTGGGGACGCGCCCGCGGCGGATCCGCGACAGCTCCGCGCAGATCGTCTGGACCGTGGCCGTCACCTTCGTCGGATCGCAGCCTGCGGAGACGACAAAGGCACCCGTGTCCTCAAACCGCTTGATGTGCGTCCCAATCTCATACACGAGACCCCGCTTCTCCCGGACCTCGCGGAACAGGCGCGACGACATATTGGCCCCAAGGAGAACGTGCAAGAGCTCCGTGGCGAACCGGGCCGGGTGCGTGCGCGGCACGGCATACGTGCCGACGCACAGATGCGCCTGTTCGGTCGCCTTGTTCCACACCCGCACCTGCGGGCTGCGGCGCATGCGCGGCGCCCGCACAAATCGCCGAGGCCGCGGGCCGGTTCTCCGGCGGAACAGCCGCTGAAGGTCTCGCATGACGGGCTCGGGCTCGAATGCCCCCACGCCGCAGACGAGGAGGTTGCGCGGCTGATACATCTGCCGCCAGTACTGCACGAGCTCCTCGCGCGTCATCCGACGGACGGTGTCCATCGTCCCCGACAGCAGCATCCCCAGCGGATGATTCGGCCAGAGCAACTGGTTGAAGAGGTCGTGGACGTACTGCCCCGGCGCGTCCTCGTACATGCGAATCTCTTCGAGGATGACCTCCCGCTCTTTCTCGACGTCGCGCGGACTGAGCGTGGGAGCCTGCACCATGTCCGCGAGCGTGTCGAGGGCTCGGCGCGCGTGCCGCGCGGGCACCTTCGCCATATAACAGGTGAACTCTTCCGCCGTGAACCCATTCAACGAGCCGCCGACGCCTTCGATCCGCTGTTTCAGCTGCTCGCAGGATCGTCGGCGGGTGCCCTTGAACAACAGGTGCTCGATAAAATGGGAGATGCCCGCCCGCTCCGGCAACTCGTAGCGCCCGCCGGCGCGCACCCAGACGCCGACCGCCACCGACGGCGCCTGCGGGCTGGGCTTCAACACCACCCCGACGCCGTTTGCGAGCGCGGCGGTGTGATAGGGCGAGGCGCGTTTACGGGCGGGCGTGCTTGACATCGAGAAACTGCTGCAGAATGAGTTGCGCGGCGACGCGATCGATCACCTGCTTGCGTGTGCGGCGCGAGGCGCCCGTGGCCAGCAGCGCGCGCTCCCCCTGGACGGTCGTCAAGCGTTCATCCGCGAGCTCAACCGGCACCGACACCCGGCGCCGGAGCTCGTCGGCAAACGCCGTGATCCGCTGCGCCGCAGCACCGCGCTCCCCGCGCAGCGTCAGCGGCAATCCGATGACAATGGTCTCCACGCCATGCTGGGCCGCGAGGGCGCAGATGGCATCGAGGTCGGCGCGCGGGCTGCGCCGCTCAAGCACGGTGAGCCCTTGGGCGGTCAGACCCAGCGTGTCGCTGAGCGCCACGCCGATCCGCCGTGCACCCACATCCAACCCGAGGATTCGCATGTGAGCGTGTCCGAGTTAGAGCGCTCGTTTCAACCGTTTCACAAGCGACGAGGCGGCCCGAAGCGCCGCCGCGCGTCCGCGGGCCTCGGCGATCGCCTTGACCAAGGCGCTCCCGACGATGACGCCGTCCGCGACGCGCGCCACCGACGCCGCCTGCGCTGGCGTTGAGATCCCAAAGCCCACGCACACGGGCTTGGTCGTCAGCAACTTCAATTGGCGGATGCCCTGCACCAGCGTCGGCGGCAGCACCCGGCGCACCCCGGTCGTCCCCGTCACTGACACGTAGTAGATAAACCCCTGCGAGGCGCGTGCAATGGCCCGCAACCGCCCGGGGGGACTGGTGGGCGCAGCCAGGAAGATGGTCGCCATGCGTGCGCGCGCCGCCTCCTGCCGCAACAGCGCTCCTTCTTCAACCGGCACATCGGGGACAATCACGCCGGCGAGGCCGTGGGCATGGGCCGCCCGCAGAAAGGAACCGGGCGAATACCGTGTCCCGTGCGCGCCGAATTGAAGAATCGGATTCCAGTACGAGAGGCAGACGACCGGCACCTGCAACCGGTGACGCACCGAGGCGACGGCTTCCAAGACGCGCGCCGGCGTCGTCCCGCGTTTCAGCGCCCGCATCGAGGCGTCCTGGATGACCGGGCCATCGGCCAGGGGATCGGAAAAGGGGATGCCCACCTCAATGAGATCCGCCCCGGCATCCTCCAGGGCGACCAACAACGGCCCGGTCAATGACAGCGTCGGGTCACCGCCCATGATAAACGGAATCAGCGCTGGCCGACGCACCCGTCTGAGACGATCAAACGTGGCGTAAATGCGTTCCATCGGGATGAAGATGCTGGGCGATCGTTTGGACATCCTTATCACCGCGGCCGGAGAGCCCGACGATCACGAAGGCCCCCCGCTTGAGTCGAGGCACGAGGCGCTCAAGATACGCCAGCGCATGGGCCGGCTCAAGCGCCGGCAGGATCCCTTCCGTCTGGGCGAGAAGCTGCACGCCCCTGAGCGCCTGGGCGTCGCTCACCGCGACATACCGGGCCCGCTTCGTCAGGTGGTAGTAGGCGTGTTCGGGCCCGACGCCTGGATAGTCCAATCCGGCGGCGATCGAGGTGGTGGACAGCACCTGGCCATCCCGATCCTGCAGCAGCAGGCTGTGGGCGCCGTGCAGCACCCCCGGACGGCCTTTCAAGAGCGTGGCCGCATGGTGACCGGGTGAGAGCGACGTGCCCCCCGCTTCGACTCCGATGCACTGCACGCGCCGGT
>CAYJWN010000073.1:0-8125 GCA_964373835.1 uncultured Planctomycetales bacterium | reverse complement strand
ACCACCAGCCGTCCATCCGGCGTTTTGGACACGCTAATCGCTGTCTGATCGGGAATCGTCAGCTCGATGGTGTTAGTTTCCGGGTTGGGTGTGAAGCCTGTCGCAATCTCAAGCCCCTGGCGGACAACTCGAATGCCATTATCAACGAGTTCACCGTTACGGTAGGTCCGTTCCTCCAAACGGCCTGAGGCGTAGCCTTGCGTCACGGTGCCTGTGACGACCTTGTTGCCCTCCATGATCGCTCCTGGGCTGACCACCGCCGGTCCGGCAGGAACCGACGCCAACGCGTGCCGCTGGTCGAAGACCTCTTGAAGGGTCGAGAGCTCGCTTTGGGCAGCGGGTAGCATGGCGCCTGCGCCAACTTGAAACCCGTGAGGCAGCTCCGACGACGCGCTGCCTGCGGCGGAGAGCGCGTTGTTCAAAGTGGCTGCCCGCGAGCCTGGATCGATCTGGCCATTAAGCGTTTCAAAGGGAGCGGAGGCGTAGCCGATTTGTCCATCGCGCACTGCCACCGATCCGACTGGCTGCTGCATGGTGACCGTCCCACCGGTAATGACGGGTTCGCCCTTCAAGATTAATCGACCGTCAGGGGTGGAGCCGACGTCAGGATAGACCACAGTCAGCGCGGGGTTGTCGGGATGTTTGGTCACGAGATTACTGAACTGCGCCTGCACGCCCTGTCCAGGGGGCACCGTCACATCGAGGCTTCTACCGTCTTCAAGCTGCCGCGTGAAGGTCTGTGGCTGTCCCGTCGTATTGGTATAAGAGGGGCTTGCTCCTTCCACCACCTTATAGGCGTTGCCCTCCTGAACGATCTTGTCGAACGTGACGCTCACGCCCGGCTTCTCCTGAACCGTCATGCTCACCGGTTGCCCTTCCACCCCTCGGCCGGGCGGGATGGCGATCGTCACGGACGAACCGCCCTTGAGGTCCAATACTACCCGCTGCTCTTGGCCCGTCAGGTTGGTGTAGACCGGCGTGGCACCATCGGCAGGCCGGACGCCGTCGCCCTCCCGCACAATCTGGTTATAGGTGACCGGCACCTGTTGGCCCGATTCAGTCCTCGTCATGCTGGTCATGGCCACCGGCCGCGCGCTCACCCAATCCCCAGGCGGGATGGCGAGCGTCAACGATCCGCCGCCTTTCAGTGGCTCGGAGATACGCTGCGTCTGCCCTGAGGTGTTCGTAAAGTGCGGCGCCGCCCCTTCAGCCGGCTTGAACGCGCTCCCTTCCTGGATCACGTTGTCATACGTCACCCACAGGTTCTGGCGGCCTTCGACCGGCACGGTCATGCTCAGCGGCTCAGCAGTGACCCAATTCCCCGGCGGAACGTTGAGGGTTGCGGAGCCATTATTCAGCTCTGCCGTCACGCGCTGGGCTGAGCCGGTCGGGTTCGTGTAATACGTCTGCGCCCCTTCGACTGGCCGGATTGCGTCCCCTTCCAAGGCGACTTTGTCCACCGTCGCCCACACGGTCTGCCCGGATTGCGTCGGCACCGCCCGCGTCATATTAGAGAGCGATGACTCGCCACCGGCGGCCATCGGCAGCGTGACCTGGACCGATCCGCCGTCTTTGAGCGGCAGCGCGATCGTCTCGCCGGCTGCCGCAATCCGCTGGCCGGTGAAGAAGCGGCCGTCACTCAGCGGCACCGGCCGCAGCGGCGAGATGTTGTCAAGCGGCGTGGGCCGCGCGAGGTTTGTCCCGTTGACCGCCGTGAGCCCCACCTGCTCGCCCATCCCCGTCACCGTCAGGTTGGTCTTGTCGGCCAGCTCGACGTTGAACGTTTCACCCGGCGCACGAATCTGTCGGCTCTGCATGTCAAGCACCTGCGTGGCCCCCGGCTGGCCGAAGACGATGGCGGTGGTGCCCAGCGAATCCGTCACCGACAACTGATTCACGGCAATTGGGTTCAGAAACACCTGACCCTCAGTATCTCGTTGAACGGAAAACGTCAAGTGAGCCGATTCACCGTTTTGCAGAGGGACGTCGACGCTGGAGACCTGACCCACCGGAAGCGCCTGCTGCGTCTGCACATTGAACAGCAGTGTGCTGTTCCCTGACGGTGCCTCTGGCCCTGGCAGCCGTCCCACCCCAGGAATCACCGAACCAAACACGGTGCCATTGGGCCCGACCTGATACACCGGATTGCCCGTTGGATCCAGAATGTGGCGCACACCTTCCGCTCCCACCTGCCTGGGATCGGCCGGCACCGACCGGAAGCCGCCCGGCAGATACCGAACATCGTTGCCGATGTTCTGCATAGTCTGGGCGATGTTATTCGAGGCGCCGCCGAGGATGCCGGAGACGGTCAGGCTCTGAAGCGCGTTCCAGAGCCCGCCGCCTTCTTTCGTGGGCGTATTCAGCGCCTGGTCCACCGACTGCTGAACCGCCAGGATATGCGGGATGAATCCGCCTCCGAGACCGCCCTGGTAGCCTCCGCCGGTGAGATCGTAGAGCCCGAAGGTCCACGCGTTCAAGACACCCGATTTCAGATTCGTGCCGACGTTTGAGAGTGCTCCGGTAAACCCGTCCACGAAACCGCCTTCGCCACTTCGCACGTACTGCGAGAACCCTTGCGCGGCACTGCTTGCCAATGCCGTCCCGCCAAACACGAGCAGAGAGCTAAGCACAGGATTCAGCGGCAGCTCTTCCGTGACTTTCTGAAGCCCCACGCTCACGCCGCCAGCCAGGACACCAGCCCCCAACGCGCCAAGGGCGCCGGAGAATCCTCCTCCATTCATATAGCTGTTATAAGAGGAGTGAAAGATGGTTCCAGTCAACGCTGCTGTGCGGGGATCGAGGCCGAAGGCTTCGGTGCCGAGCGTCTGGACCCCGGCCGAGCCGATCAACCCGATCAGATCTTTGTTGAGGAAGGCGTAGCCGCCAAGGCCTTTCTCTTCGCCTACCGTCCACCCGCCGAGCTGATAGAAGCCGACCTTGGCGCCCGTCCAGAATCGGTCGAAGAAACCGGCGGAATTCGGATTAGAAAGACCCGCTTCATACAGCGCATCTCCTAACGTGAATCCTGTCTGTGTTGGCGCTGGCGGCCCGACGAAGCCCGGATCTGCTCTTGGAGCTGTTGTTTGCACATCGAGCAGCTTCAATCCGGATGCCAAGGCGCTGGAAAGCACGCCCCCCAAGAGTTGGCCTCCAAGATTGGCCGCGACATCCGGCGCGCCGGCTTCCTTCAACCCATACGCGACTCCACCCGCCACGCCGGCTTTCAGCCCTCCGACCGCGGCGCTTTGCCAGATGCTGACTTCAGGCTTGGCCGACATATAGCCCGACATCGCGCCACCCGCCACCCCGCCGGCAATGCCTCCCAGCATGCTGGCGAGCGCTGGATCAAGGCCGGCCTGCTTCAGACCGTACGTCGCACCATAGGTGACACCATAGGTGAGCCCAGCCTGTAAGAGCGCCGGCACCAGACCTTGTGAGCCGGCTGCGCTGGTCAGATTGCCCAGTGAATTGAGGCTGAGCAACGTCGTAACCAGCGTGATCGGTCCCGCATAGCTCCAGCTATCTTCATCCCGGTGACCACCGCGGATGGTGCGGGTCTGTCCCTCACTGAGCAGCCGGCCGTATGAGTCGGCTGAGGGCACCAGCGCAAACCGGGTGAACAGGCGCAGAAACTCATAGGTGGGCAGCGTCTCTTGCGTCCCATCCGATTCGAGGTACTTCACGCGGGCGTCGTCGGCGTCGAGGACGACCACGTAGTGATCCGCTTCCCCATCCTGCGTCAGGTCCAGAGCCACAATCGCCGGATAGGTCAGGCTCAGCAATTCATCGTTGGTCAGCTCCACTGCGTTCAGCGTAAGCCCATAAGCCTCGGCCACCCTCTGGACGGCCTCCATTGAAAGGTATAGCGGCCCATGGGGGAAGCTCGGGGCTCGGGGCTCGGGGCTCGGGGCAATCACTTCATTGAGTTGATGAGACCGCTTAGTTTGCTGAGAATCGACCGGCAGCGATTCAGGAGCAATTCCTGAACTTCGGCCTGAATATACTGAAGTTTGCTCGCCGTCTTGATCAGGGTAATTGTCTCGTACAGCGATCCTCTGGCTGTGTAGAGAAACTGGATGAATTCCTTGGGATGGCACCGGCCCTTGCCCTCCGCGATGTTTGCTGGAATCGACACTGCGGCTCTGCGCATCTGATCGATGAGGCCGAATCTCTCCTCTTTCGGAAATGTCTTTGTCAGTGCGTAAAGCTCTGCCACCAGATCCATCGCTTCTTGCCAGACGGTCAGTTGCTCGAAGTGAAATTCCATCAGTCTCTCCTTCATTGAGTGCTCCATTCAGGTCTTTCCCTGAGCCCACAGCCCTGAGCCCTGAGCCGAGTTGCAGATTTCCGCTTAGATAGTCGATGAGGAAAGTATGCGCGGTTAACACCTCGCGGGAGACGCTGATGCCCACCATTTCAAGCATCGGGGCTAAGGCATTCGGCGCGCAGTTGGCGCACAGCGTCTCCGGCTCGTGTAACCACGTTTCGATAGCCTGAATCTCACTTTCATTGAGTCGGAGGAGGTTGGGTGTCGCAGGAATAACTATTAACCCATCCCGAATGGTCACTGATTGGACGCTCGCCGTGCTCTGGGCTGGGGGCTGGGGGCTGAGGGCCACTGTCTTATCCTGCCCAGAGCCCTGAGCCCAGAGCCCTGAGCCACCTGTTGGACTTTGCGCAAGTTCACGAAGGAATCCACCGACCATGGAGGAAACGGCGCGGCTGATCCGGGAGGCTTCTTGTTTGCGCTGCTTGATGCGCTCGGGGTTCAACTGGCGCAGCCGCCAGCGGGACTCCGGCGACTGGCTCAGCCGCTCAACCAGATGCGCCAACTGGGGAGAGCGGCGCAGAAACTCCAGCGCCTCCTTCAGCTCATCCGCGCTCGGCGAGCGGCCATAGAGGTCCTGATAGATCGTCACGATGGCGGCTGAATGCGCAACATCCGCCTGGCGCTGCTGCTCGCCGGAAACACGCAGCGAGTAGAGCGTGCTGCCATCGGCCCCCCACGCCTGCTCCGTTGCGAAGAGGACCGCCAAGCTGATACAGAAAATCTTGGTTCTCTTGTATTGGAGCCACCGATCAATCCGCATGGCGCTTTATCCTCGGTAGTCCATAGTCCATAGTCCGTGGTCCATAGCAAAACCTCATCTGAGGGAGTTGCGTAATCCCTGAGCCATCCTCAACACTTCTTCTGTGTCGCCATACAACTGCTGAAACTCAACCTGGTTAATCAATTCACGCTTCTTTCCAATGTGCAGGCATGCCACGACTTCAATGGCCGATCGTATGGCATACCCAAGGAACTGCTTAAATTCCGCATTGGTCTGCCCTGTTGAGCCTTCCGCAATATTGAGGGAAATGGAATCGGCGGCCCGCTTCATCTGAGTTGTCAAAATATACTGCTCATCTCTTGGAAATCTCTTGGTCAGCCCATGGATTGCAGCGCTCAAATCCAAGGCTTTTTGCCACACGCTTAATCGCTCAAACTTTAGTGCCATACTTCTCGCTTTTGCTATGGACTATGGACTATCGACTATGGACCCCACTATTTCTTCCCCGAAAAAAAGACCGGGTAGCCAACTTCTGCGCTTGCCCCCTCTGCAGAAGGGGCAAGCCTGGCATACCCGGCCGGGCTTGAGTAATTGTCGCTGTCAAGACAACGGAATGCTTTTTCCTCCTATCACTGTTGCGCCGTCGGAGCGGCGTAGTTCGAAATATCAAATCCGCCCTTGAGGAACTGCACGAGAATCGGTCCCGCTACAATAATCAACGCTGAGGCCAGGCTAAAGAGCAGAGGGATGAGCATCTTGAGCGGCGCCTGCTGGGCAAACCGCTCCGCCCAGTGATAGCGCTGGATCCGCATATCCTCGGAGAGAATCCGCAGCGCTTCGGTAATGCCTGTCCCCATCCGGTCCGCCTGCACCAAGGTGCGAGAAAAGGAGCTGGCCGCCGGCATTTGGACCCGCCTGGAAAACGCCCGCAAGGCGTCACGGCGGCGCTTGCCCACGCGCACCTCCTGAATCATGAGCGTCAGCTCCTCGGTGGTCGGACAACGCCGGAACTCTTTGGTGACCCGACCCAGGGAATCCATGAAGTCCAGCCCCGCATCAACACAGAGGCTCAGGAGATCCACGACCTCAGGCAGATCGCGGGCGATGCTCAGGCGTCTTGTTTGGATGCGGAAGTTCAGCCAGATATAGGGGATGAAAAAGACCACGACGACGAAGAGGGCCGACCAGCCCACATTCAGGTGCCCCCACCTGAAGAACACGAAGTAGAGGCCCAGTCCTGTCGCGGCCCCGATCTCTTGGAGGACGAAAAAGTGCATCGGCGGCAGTTTCATCCCTGCCGCATCCAGGCGCTTCCAGATATGCACGCTGTACCAGCCCGTCGGGAGGTAGCGATTAATCGGCGCCAAGAAGTCCGTAAGCTGGCTCAGCCACGTGGGGCGCGCTTCGGCCTTGGCGACTTCCGCCAACACCCGCTGGCGCATCAGCCGTTTGGAAACATCCGGCACCAGCCCCAAGACCAGGCACGCGACGCACACAAACACCAGGACTAGACCTGCGATCATCATCGTATTGATTCCTGTAAAGGCTGTTGGGCCTGTTGGGCCGGTTTGGCCTGTTGGGCCTGTTTCCGTTGTCGATGTGACCGTAAATATCTCAGGAAGCCATCGATGAATTTCTGCGTCTTCTCTGCTTGTTGATAGGTTCCCTCGAACTGCGACCTATTCATCAGACCGTTGTCCAATGCCACATAGAGACATGTTTGCACTTCAGAGGCTGATCGCCTTGCATAACCGAGAAACTTGATGAACTCGGCATTCGACTGACTGTCAAAGCCCTCCACGATGTTGTTCATGACCGAAATCGCTGCACCAGTCATCTGGTCGATGAGGCGATATGCCCTCCGAAACGTCGTCTGATTGGTTAGCGCGAACACCTCATTGGCCAGTGTACGCGCTTCTTTCCAGCACTCAAGGTCCTCAAACTTTGTCACTTTCACGACAGCTCTCTTTCTTACCGGCTCAACCGGCCTAACAGGCTTAACCGGCTTAACCAACTGGCTCTTTTGACAGTCTCAAATGGGCGACCGGCTGAACCGGAAGAACAACAGCGCCCCGATGATCTGGAGCACCACGATCGCCGTCAACAACACCCGGCCCATCTCATCTTTGATGAAAAACGTGAAGTAGCTGTGATCCATCTGGTAGACCAGCCATCCGAATGCAAACGGCAGCATGCCCATGATGAACGCCTGCATGCGGGCCATAAAGGTGAGGGTCTTGACCCGCTCCTTGATCTTCTTGCGCTCCCGCAGCGTCTCAACCAGGCGGCTGAAGATGTGGGTGATGTCGCCGCCCGTCTCTCGGGCCACCAGCACCGCGGTCACAAACAGGCTCGTGTCATCCGAGGGCATGCGCTGTTTCAGGCGCTCCATGGCTTCCATCATATCGACCCCCATCTTGGTCTCTTTCAGCAGGAGCCCAAACTCCTGCGAGATGGGCTGGGGCATCTCTTCGGCTAAGACGGTGAAGGCCTGCATCATGCTTAAACCCGCTTTGAGGCTGCTGGTCAACAGCAACAGGCCGTCGATCAGCTGGTTGTGAAACTTGTTGCGCCGGACGCGATCCATGTTGACTACGAGCACTTTTGGCACCAGCACCCCGAACGCGAGTCCGACGAGCCCGCAGAGCCATTGCTCCGTCAAAAGCCACGCGAGGCCCCCGACCACCACCGGCGAGACCGCATACGCCAGCCGGATTCTGTGGCGGGAGAGGTTCATGAACATGTTTTCCAATTGCTCGCCCGCCTCAGTGGACCGCCGGTCGAGATAGCTGCGAATCCGCTGGGCGACCGGCGAGTAGCTCGCCACGCCCATCAGCGCGGCCGAGGCGAAGCATAAGCTGTACATCAGCAGAGTCTGCATTGCTGCTCCGGTAACTCAAAAGGTAAAACGCAAAACGTAAAACCACAATTCAAAAGTCAAAACCTTTTCTTGCCTCTCATGCACTTTCGTGGCCGCCTTCACTTTTTAGTTTTACCTTGTGGTTTTTCCTTTTTCCTTTTCCCTTTTACCTTCGTCAAAAGGGACACCGGCTATCCGGCTGAGTACAGTCCGG
>CAYJWN010000072.1:1379-8372 GCA_964373835.1 uncultured Planctomycetales bacterium | reverse complement strand
ATGGAGGCGGAGCGGTCGATCAGGAGGATGATGCACACCCGCCGCTTGGCCTCCTTGAGCCCTTTCGGCTCAAACCGGACGGGCAACAGCGAATCGAGCCGAGACGGATGCTTGAGCTCGTAGGCCAGATCGCCCCCCAATCCGACCGTGACCAACCCGCCGCCGTACGTGTCCACGTAGCTGCGCAAGGCCTCCACCTGTTCGGCGGAGAGGATCGACTTCGGCAGATTAAAGAGCAGGACGGCATCATAGTCCAGCAACCGGCCCGCGTCCGGCGGCAGCTCCTGCGGGCGCACCACGGCCAGTTCCATCTCCCGCCGTTTGAGCGCCGTGGCCAGCGCCGGCAGGGCCGCGCGCCGATCCTGCACCAGCAACACCTGAGGAGGTCCTTCCACTTCCGTGTAGGCCGCTCGATGCTCCGAGAGCCCTTCAGCGGGAATGGTCAAGTGGATGTCGAGCGCCATCGTGCCCCGCCCGATGGCGGGCACCGAGACGGTCAGCGCCTGCCAGCCAGGACGCACCACCACCCGCTGACGCTTGACCGGCACGCCTTGAAGGGCGACGGCGACCTGGCCGGCTTTGGGTTGCGACGCCGCGTTGAACACCACCAGCTGAATCGCAACGGGCGATCCGCGCTGGACGATGGGCGGCAACGACAGCGTCTCCCACGCGGTTTTCGCGGCGCCGAAGACCGGCACCGGCTCTGGAAACACCCCAAGCCCGAGGCGGCGAAGATACGGCAGCACGCCGGTGACATTGCCGGCCGTCTCTCGGCCGTCGCTGAACAAGATGACGGCTCCGCCGGCCTGCGCGGGCAGCGCCGAGACGCTGGACAACAACGCCGCTTCAAGATGGGTCTGCTGCGGATTGATGCGCCCTTGTGCCAGCGCGGTTCGGAGCATCTCAGGCGAGGTCAGCGGGTCATGTCCCGCCGGGATGACCGCCTGCGAATCGAGCCCAAAGACCATGACGGTGCGCGTCAGCTGTTGCGGACGAAGCGCCTCCAGCGAGGCGATCCGTTGAGCGATCCAGTCCCGCTGCGACGCGTCGATGCTGGCGGAGCCGTCCACGAGATAGACGACGCGGCGCGGCACGTCCTGCACGCGCCGGTGCGGAGCGCCCCACAACGCCGTGCAGAGCGCCCCCACGGCAGCCGCATGGCAGCCGATCACCACCTGCTTGCGCCTTCCGCTGAGTGGGATCCGTTGGCCGCGCCAGATGACGAGTCCCAACACCGCCGCGGTCAGGGTCACGTGCATGGGGTTCATCTGAGAAGCGGGCTGGGGGCAACTGCATTTGCCCGGAGCCCAGAACCCTGAGCCCTGAGCAATTGGCTGGTTGAACGGCCTTTGGCTGCGTACCGCCACCATTCCACGAGCAGCAACGCCAAGAGCCACAGCATCACGAACGAGGCCAGCGGGGAGAGCGACCGCCGCAGCGAGGCGGAGGCCGGTGGTGCTGCCTGCGGCGCATGCCAGGTGGTGACGCGATCCATGGTGTTGGATTCAAGCGGATCAAAGAAATTCACCGCCTCCGTCACCTCCGATGAGCCTTGTCGAAACCGGTAGAGCCCGGCCAGCGTCGCCCCCTCATACCTCACGGCGCCTCTGTCGGCTTCCACCCGCTCCGTTGATCCATCCGGTCGATGGACCATCACCGTTCCCGTTGCCCATCCGGCGACCATCAAGGGATCCCCTGTCGTCTGAGGGCGCGCCTCGCCCATCAACCACCGCAGGCTGTTGAAAAAGGCGAGGAGTATCGGAGTCGATGCAGCCTGACCTGCGGGGTCGAACCGCATCCAGACGGTGCGCTGACCATTGCGCTCCTGCGCGACGACGACAGGGATCTTTTGCCCGCCGACCAGCGCCGACACCACGGGCGTGCCCGCTGTTGCAGCATCGACGCTGAGATGAAGGGGCGTCGCGACCACGTCCACCGGGGAGAGATAGGAGCCAATGGGATGGTCCGGGGAGACCACCCAGTAGCTGCGCACCGGCCGCGCAGCCGGCGGGAGGAACCTCATCGCCGGCGTGGTGAGCGCGGCCGCAGGTTCTTCCTGATCCGTGATCAGGAGGTACGGGCCGCCTGATGAGGGCGCTTCTGCGGTCCACGTGAGGGCTTGGCAGGCGTTCAGCCATGCGGACACGGCCTGGGTGAAGAGCGGTCGCGCGGAACGAACCACGACGGGGAGCCGCGCCGTCGGATGGATATGCACCCAGGCGCGATTGTCTGCGGCGAGCGCATCCGCCGGCGCGGCGAGCGCAAGTTCCACCCGTCCGGTCACGCCCTCGGGCAGCGCCAGCGCAAGCGACTGCCTGGCACGAGGGCTCGCCTCAGCGGTTGTCTCGGCGAGTCGGCGGCCAGCCTGCTGTGCGGTCAACCTCATCGAGGCGCGCTGAGTGGAAAAATTTTGGACCGTGGCGACTACGCGCGCATCCGAGGGACTGCACAGCGGTCCCATGACGTCGAGACCGACGATGGCCGTGTTGGGAACCGGCCGGCCCACGGTGACCCAGCGGACGGCCCCTGAGGACAAGTCAGGGGGCTGCAGCTCATCCGTCACGATCAGCGTCTCATCTGGGGCTCGTCCCAGCAGCGAACGGCCCAGGCGCTCCGTGGTGGCGAGATTGCCGCCCAGATGCTGCGCCCGCTGCGCGTCGATGGCCCGCGCAAGCGATGCGCCGTCGCTGGTTGGCTGCGGCGTGAGCGCCGTGACCGGCGCGGTCGTCATCAGGAAGACCTGATCCATCGGGGCCTTCCGTGCCAGGCGGCGTGTGAGCGCGCGTTGCGCCTGCTCAAACGCCGTCGATCCGCCGCGTTTGGCATCCATGCTGGCCGACGTATCGAGGATCGCCAGGATCGTCTTGGCGTGATGCCCCACGAGCGCCGGCTGTGCCAGGGCGAGCGCTCCCCCGATGAGCGCGGCCAGTTGCAGCCAGAACAGCGCGTTGACGACCAAGCGGGTCCTGCGGCGGTGAGCCCGTCGCAACAGATGCTCAAACGGCACGAGACTTGAGACCCGCAGTTGGCGGTGCGTGGAGGCCAGCCGCCACAACCACAGCAGGACCGGCACGCTGAGTAGCCACAGAAATGCGGCGGGAGCAAGAAACGACATCCTAGCTGATGGCTCTAGGCTGAAGGCTGAAGGGAAGAACGCTCTAGGTTCGAGGCTGTAGGCTGTAGGCCAGAACCGTTCTTGCCTAGAGCCTGGAGCCTAGAGCCTACAGCGTTCTTCGATTGAGCCTTGAGCCAAACCCTAGTTCTCATCAGGCGAGTTATTCGAGGAATCCACGAACAGGCAGCGTCTTGGTGATGAAGGACTCAAGCCGCTCATCCAGCCGATGCTGGGCGAAGGCGATGCCCTGCCGTTTGCAGAATCGGGCCAAGAGCTCATTGTGCTCCGCCACCGCCCGCTCCAATTCCGCCGGGCTGTAGGCCAGTTGGTGGGTCGCGCCGGTCTCTGCGTCGATCAACAGGCCTGCGCCCGGCAGTTTCCTGGGATGGAGCTCCTCCGGGCTGAGCACCTGAATGACCTTGATCTCCACGTTGCGCACGGCCAGCGCATGGAGCGCGCGGAAGAAATCGGCCGGACGCACCAGGCCGTCCGTGATGAGGATCGCCTGCCCTCCATGAACGCGCAGGGTTGCCGCGGCGTGGCGCATCCAGTCGGCATAGGTGAGCCGCCCCTCCGCGCGGCCGGTGTCGGCGTGTTCCAGCAGCTGGAAGAGGTTGCCCCGTCGATGGAACCACGGGCTTGAGGCAAGGGGGCCGGGCTTCAGCCAGCTCAGACGCACGTGATGCCGGCCGGCCAGCGCGACATAGCCCAGGCTCACGGCCAGGCGCTTGGCCCGCTCAAACTTCTCCGGGGTGGGGAACCCCATCGAACTGGTGGCGTCGACGATCAGCTCAACCGCCAGCTCGATTTCCTCTTTATAGGTTTTCACGAAGAGCCGGTCGAGGCGGGCGTAGAGATTCCAGTCGATCGCGCGAATATCATCGCCGGGGCAATAGGCGGCGTAGTCGGCAAACTCCACAGAGGATCCCCGGCGGTTCACGGCGAACCGCCCGCCGATTTTGCTGCCGGCGCGCACCCACTTCACGGACAGTTGCAGCGCTTCAAGCCGGCTGACGAATCGGGGGGTGAGCCACGTGGTCGCAGGCATCAGGCTCTGATGGGTGGCTCAGTGCTGTCGGAGAGGGTCGGTGATTTCTTGGAGGATATCCACGGCGGTGCGCTTATCCGCCTCGGCTTCAAAGGAGAGCACGACGCGATGGGCGAGCGCCGGCAGGACGAGGTGGTCCACATCTTCGAAGCTGACGTTCACGCGCCCGCGCACTAACGCGAGCACTTTTGCGCCCATGAGCATGGCCTGCGCGCCGCGGGGTGAGGCGCCGTAGCGCAGAAACCGCCTGGCCGGATGGTCTGTGTCATCCTCATCCCTCGACTCGGCGGGACGAGTCGAGGGGTCGCCTGGGCGCGTCGCGGTCACCAGGCGCACCACATACTCTTCAATGGCGCTGGCGACCAGCACGTCGCGCACCAACCGACGAGCGCCAACGATCCACGCCTGGGCCTGGTCGTGCGGCAGCACGGGCTGGATCGTGACCGACTCCGCGACCGTCGTCTGCCGGAGGATGCGCGACAGCTCATCGGCAGAGGGATACCCCACCAACACCTTGAAGAGGAAGCGATCCAATTGGGCCTCCGGCAAGGGAAACGTGCCCTCCATCTCGATGGGGTTCTGCGTCGCGATGACGAAAAACGGCTCCTCCAAACGAAAGGTCATGCCCGCCACCGTCACCTGATGCTCGCCCATGGCTTCGAGCAGCGCGGACTGCGTCTTCGGCGTCGCGCGGTTGATCTCATCGGCGAGCAGGACGTGCGTAAACACCGGCCCTTTGGCGAACTCAAACTGCTTGCGGCCGTCCCGATCCACCACCAATTGGGTCCCCAAGATATCGGCGGGCATCAGGTCCGGCGTGCACTGAATCCGCTTGAAGGACAGGCCCAGCGCCTGCGCAAAGGATTTCGCGAGGAGCGTCTTGCCAAGCCCTGGCACCCCCTCAAGCAGGACGTGCCCGCCGGCGAAAAAGGCGATGAGCAGCCGCTCCACCACCTCGTCCTGCCCGACGATGACGCGCGCTAACTCCGTGCGCAGGGCGGTGAAGGTCTTGCGAAATGCATCCGGGCTCATCGGTAATTCGGTCATGGGTTGGACTCGCTTGGTTGTGAATCGCGTCGTTGGAGCCGGTCAAACACGCTCCGGTACTCCGCCGGAACCGGCTGGCGGGACGCCGGTGCTTCTTCAAGCGGCTGATCCGACAGTTGCGCGTCTTGCGCCTCCGTACGGGGGGCGTCGTGTGAGACCTCTCCCGACGGCTCACCGACGCCGCTGCCGGGCCGCTGACTCTTCGTCTGGGCGGCGTCGGTGTGCAGTTGGATCGAGAGCGGATCACCTCCGCCCTCCTCCAGCTTCATCGGCGCCTCGTACAAATTGGGGTCGGTCCCTGTGCCGGCTTCCGGTTTCGGCTGGTCGGTGGCAGAAGCCAGTTGGGCCTGCAAGTTCTTCAGCTCTCCGGAAACCTCCTTCAACAGCTCCTGGATCTCCGCCTTCAGCGCTTCCCCATCGCCAGGCGACTGTCCACCTTGTCCTGCTTCCGTCGCGGCGAGCTGCGGGCCGCGACCGCTCCCTGCAGCTCCCTGCGGAGCGGATGCCTGGCGTTGCGCCTGGCCTTGCCCGCTCCGGCGCTCGTCATCGGCGGACCGGGACCCCTCCTGCGATCGATCGCGCTGGCGGGATCCGGCAGCAACCTGCTGCGCACTCCTCTGCTGCCGATTCGACGCGCTGTGCTGTCCGACTGCCGACTGCTGATTGCCTGCTGATTGTTGTGATGGAGACTGCCCCGCGCCGCTTCCTGATTGTGGGCCGTTATCGCGTGGGGGTTGCACGCCGCCCGACTGTTGCGTGGCATCCCCCGCCCCCTGCGCGCCGTCCGGCGGAGGGCGCTGTGCCGGCGGCGGGGTGTTGGGCTCAGGCTGGCGGGCAAACGGCGGCAGCACAGAGTTCAGCCGTGGCCAGAGCAACAGGAGGAGCGCCATGACCGCAAGGATGCCCGCGGTGTGGTCGAAGGGTTTGGGCAAACGGATGCCTCCGGTGGCGTACTGACGGGCCGTGTCCTCAAGCAGGAGCGGATACAGCGTTGGAGCCTGCGCCGTATGCGAGAACTCTTCAGCGGTGATCAGCCGCTGCTTCAGATGCAGTGCGCCATCCAGATGCGCGGCGGCGCCCTGCGCCGACATCCAATGGCGACGCACCCACCACCCCATACCCGCCAGGACACCGACCGCCAACCCCACCGGCACCCCACGGCTCAAGAGCCAAGGCGCGCTCAGGGCGCTTAGCCGCCATGCCAGGACGCCGGCTACCCCGCACCCTAACCCGCCAAGCACGGCGGCTTTGGCCAGCAGGGCCGTCCGATACCGGATGGAGAACTGGTGAAGTAAGCGGGCGAGATCGGTCATGGTAACCCTTCACACACCACAGATGACACAGAAGCCACACAGAGGCACAGTGGTGTCGGTTAGGGGATGACGCGCGTCTCAAAGTGGCCGGCGATGAGCCGTCCTTCATGAACGGTTTCATCCACCCACACACGAGTCGGCATCCCCTCAAGGGGGTTGGCGGCCTCAGCGGCTGTGCGTGGACCGCGAGCCAACTGCTCGCCCAACTCTTTGCGTTCACGCGTCTCCGTCGCCTGATCAACCTGCCCCTGGACCGCCATCCCTGCGAGCAGGCCCACCAGCGCGCCGAGCGGCATTCCCACGCCCGGCGCAATGGCGCTGCCGGCAATGGCCCCGGCCGTCTGGCCCACCTGAACCGGAGACGCGCCCGCGCAGCCGCTGATGGTCAGAACGATCGTGACACCGACGGGAAAATAGCGACGCATGACCTCGGTGTTATGCTACTCTAAAATGCTTCCCTTGACAAGCCG
>CAYJWN010000072.1:0-1279 GCA_964373835.1 uncultured Planctomycetales bacterium | reverse complement strand
TGATTACACAGATTCGCGGAGAAAGGACGCGGAGGAACTGCGGATTACACAGATAAGACCGGTGTTATCTGTGTAATCAGCTCTTCGACAGTCGGCTCACTCGCGAATCTGCGTAATCCTTTTATATATGGCGACACCGATCGAAGTCAAGAACCTCACCAAACGCTACGACACGACGACCGCGCTCGCCGGGATCTCGTTCGATGTGCAGCCCGGCGAGATCATGGGCTTCCTGGGCCCCAACGGCGCGGGGAAAACCACAACGCTGCGCATCCTCACCGGCATGATCGCCCCAACCGATGGCACGGTGCGCATTGATGGGCTGGACGTCTCGGAGCAGTCCATTGAGGTGCGCCGTCGCGTCGGCTACCTCCCGGAGCACGTCAGCCTCTACCCTGAGCTGCGCGTGCAGGAATACCTGACCTATCGCGCCAGCCTCAAAGGGGTGGCCGGCGCCGAACGGCGCGCGCGCCTCAGCGAGGCGCTGGCCCAATGCGACCTGGGCTCGGTCCGCCGCGCCTTGATTGGACGGCTTTCCAAAGGTTACCGGCAGCGGGTGGCGCTGGCGGACTGCCTCCTGGCACGGCCGAAGATCCTCATCCTCGATGAGCCCACCATAGGCCTTGACCCGCACCAAATCCGCCAGACGCGCGAGCTCATCACCACGCTCGGCCGGACGGCGACCATTTTGCTGTCCACCCACATCCTGCCGGAAGTGGAGATGATCTGCCACCGGGTCGCGATCATCGACAAAGGCCGCATCGTGGACGTCGATACGCCGGCCCAGTTGCGCCAGCGGCTGCAGGGGACGGCGATCATCCGGGTTGAGCTTCGAGGCGAACCCTCCGCCATCGAACCGGCGCTCAAGCAGCTTTCCGGCGTGGCGCGCGTGACGCTCGTGGGCCACAGCGGCGGCTTTGCCGCATTTGACATCGAAACCAACAACGGCACCGATATCCGAGAAGCGATCTTCCGGCTCGCGGTGGAGCGCCGGTGGACGCTCCGGGAGCTCTCGAAGGCCCAGGCGTCTCTCGAAGATGTCTTCATCCATTTGACGACCAAGGAATAACGCCATGCAGAATCTGCTCGCGTTAACCGTGAGGGAACTCAAGGCCTTCTGGTATTCCCCCATCGCGTACGTGGTCGGCGCGCTGTTCCTGCTGATGCAGGGGGTGATCTTTTGGCTGCTGATCCTTGTGCTCAACGACCCGCGCGTCGACCCCACCATCACCATGGCGCAATTTTTCTTCAGCGGCACGTTCTTCTTCTGGTTCTTTGT
>CAYJWN010000071.1:0-8708 GCA_964373835.1 uncultured Planctomycetales bacterium | reverse complement strand
GCGTCGGCGATCTTCTCGCCGATCTCGCGGTCGTAGTTGGCGGCGATGGTCGCGACCTGCTCGATTTCCTTCTTGTCCTTCACCGTCTTCGAGAGCTTCTTCAGCTGCTCCACGACCTCTTCCACCGCCTTCTCAATGCCCCGCTTGAGCGCCATCGGATTTGCGCCGGCGGTCACGTTCTTGAGGCCCTCGCGGAAAATGGCCTCCGCCAGGACGGTCGCGGTGGTGGTGCCGTCGCCGGCGTTGTCGGACGTCTTCTCGGCGACCTCTTTCACTAATTGGGCGCCGAGATTCTCATAGGGATCTTCAAGGTCCACCTCTTTGGCGACCGTGACGCCGTCCTTGGTGATGGTCGGCGAGCCGAATTTCTTCTCGAGCACCACGTTGCGCCCCTTCGGGCCCAGCGTGACCTTCACCGCCTGCGCCAACAACCGGATACCCTGGTACATCCGCCGGCGCGCGTCTTCATCAAACAGCAACTGCTTGGCCATCCGCATCCCCTCCTTGTCAGTCACCCGTTACGATCGCACGATCGCAAGGACATCTTCCTCGCGGAGGATCAGGTATTCATCCCCCTCGAGCGACACTTCGGTGCCGGCATACTTGCCATATAACACGCGGTCGCCTGTCTTGATCTCCAGAGGCTTGACGGCCCCATCATCAAGGAGGCGACCTGATCCGACTGCAATGACCTTCCCTTCCTGCGGTTTTTCCCTGGCGGTATCCGGCAGCACCAGCCCGCTCTTGGTCTTTTCCTGCGGATCGAGCTGCTTCACCACGATCCGATCGGCTAACGGCTTCAACGCCATGCTCAAACCTCCTGTTAGCAATTATACATTACGAGTGCTAATTTGTATACATTGTATGGGTATTACGGGATATTTCAAGGCCTATAATAGCTTGTTTATTACACTTTATATGCTATTATTTTACTAAATCAAGACAATACTAGCTATTACTCATATTATTAGAACAGGCTAAGCTGGTAGAGGCCTTCAAGCACGAGGTGGGGCTTGAGGTGGGTAATCGACTTGGCATGCCTAGCAATAAGGGCGCTGGCGCCCCCTGTAGCCACGACAACGGCCTGTTTGGCGTACTTGGCCTTGAGCTGACCCACCAGGCCGTCTGTGAGGGCCACACAGCCATAGAGGAGCCCTGAGCGGATGCTGTTGGCGGTGTCCCGCCCCAGGAGCTCCGGCGGCTCCTTGAGCTCGACCTTGGGCAGAAGAGCGGTCTTGGCCGCCAGGGCTTCCAGGGAGATCTCAAGGCCCGGGGCGATGATACCGCCGAGGTACTCTCCGGCCTTGGTGACCAAATCGATCGTGATGGCGGTGCCAAAGTCCGCCACGATGACGTCATGGCCCCACTCCCTCGCGGTCCGCTTGCGGGGCCGCTCGGGACTCCGCCCCGCGGCACGCCGCCGCGGGGCTCCGTACGCGCACCAAGCAGCATAAGCACCAACGAGCCGGTCCTGCCCCACCTGCTCCGGATACTTGTACTTGTTCTTGAGCGGCACGGTAATATCCTGGCCGACAATTCGAATGGGAATCCCTGCCAAGGACTTCAGCGACTCGGTCAGCGCCGCCGTCATGCGCGGCACAACACTACAGATGAGAATCTGCGCTGCGCGCGAGAGATGCAGCTTCTGGGTCTTGGCCAGCGCCTTGAAGCGACGGGGGGAGTCGAAGGACTGCGTGGCAATCGAGAACTGCGACTTCAGCTTCCCCTTCTCGAAGATGCCGAAATTCGTTGTGGTATTGCCAATATCAATCGCGAGGATCATGTGCCAAGGAAGAGGGCGCTGAGGAATTCGACGGGCGGAGCGATCAAAAACCCGATGACCGAGAAGCCGGTCAGGCGGTCGAGCAGAATGAGGCCCAGCAGCACGAAGGCTCCGTAGGCCATGCCGAACCGCTTGAACTGAATCGCCTGGTTCGGCGGCAGGAGATGTTCCACCACGTGGGAGCCGTCCAACGGCCAGATGGGCAGCAAATTGAAGAACGCCAGAACGAGATTCATATAGACGAGGGTTGCCGTCAGCGGTGTGCGCACGAAAAGGCCCGCGGCGCACGCCACGAGGAGATTCGAAATCGGTCCCGCCGCGGAGACGACGAGACCGGCCCGCGGGTGACGCAGCGCGCTGGTGTTGACCGGCGTGGGTTTGCCCCACCCAAACCCCGCGAGAAAGAGCAGCAGCGTCCCCAAGGGATCCAGGTGGGCCAAGGGATTCAGCGTGACCCGCCCGGCCCGGAGGGCTGTGGTATCGCCGAACTTGAGCGCCGTCCAGGCATGCGCGAACTCATGGACGGTAATCGCGATGACCACCGCCGGGATGAGGTGCAGATAATACAGTGCGTCCATGTTAAGCAAAGGCTCGAATGACCGCCTCAAGGCCGTCCACGACCCGCGCCATTCTCCCGTAATCCAGGGTGTCCGACGTGTCGCGTTCGGTGTGGTAGTGCGGGTTGCGGTAAAAGGCGGTGTCCGTGGCCATGACCGCCGGATAGCCTGCCTGCCAGAAGGCCCATTGGTCGCTGAGCGACACGCCCTCGACCCATTCAGGCGCTGACGCCACTTCAAGCGGGAGCGGCGTCCCGCCCCGAAACGCCGTCTCGATCCGTCGCAGCAGCCTGCCCGAGCCCGTGCGCCCAACAATGCCGATGAAATCGCCCCGCTGAGGCCGCCCAATACCGAACAGCGGCGGGTACTGTTGTGAGCCGGGCCGGTCGCTGTAGTAGCCCAGCATCTCGAGCGACAGCATGAGGGCCACGCGGTCGCCGCAGCGTTTCGCCTCCTGGACATAGACCAGGCTGCCCATCGCATCGGTTCCGAAGTAGGGGGCTTCCTCGTTGACAAATGCGGCGAAGCGCACCGTGCATTCCAACGGCGTGTTGACACAGCGGCCGGCCAGCTCAATGAGGGCGGCGACACCGCTGGCGTTGTCATCCGCCCCCGGTGTGTTATCGCACGTATCGTAGTGGGCCCCGATGACAACCATCGGTTTGGTCGGGTCGCTTCCGTGCTTCGTCGCGTACACATTGCGCACGGTCTGTCCATCTGCCTGGTAGGCCTGCTGCTGGACCGGCAACCCGGTGGCGCGCAGCGCGTCTTCAACGTACCGAGCCGCCCGCTCCAGCGTTTCCGGCTGGCTCATGCAGCGCGACCCCATCGTTTCCGCAAGCATCCGGACATGACGTTCCAACTGTTGCACCGCATCGTCACTCATGTGCGGCTACCGGCTCATTAGCTCAATGGTTCAATGGCTCCGTTCCTTCTTCCGATAGACGTTGAGGCCGATCTTGATGTCGGTGATGCCGGGGACATCAACGTTGCCTTCGGTCGTGGCGATGATGACGCTCTTGCCGGACGCCGACGGCCCGAGCTCCTTCGAAAGATCCACGGTGATGACGAGCTTGCCGTGCTCAACCTTCAGTTCCACGTTTTTCATCGCTCTCTCCTATTCTGTGTAAAGTGTCATCTGAGTAAGGTTACTTCCCCGACCTCAAACGCGCGCTGCACGCCGGAATCAAGGCGCACCACGAGTCTCCCCTGTTCATCGAGATCCTGAGCGGTCCCCTCAAAGCGCTGGGTGCCGGCGGTGATGTGGACCAGTTGGCCGAAGTGGCCCATCCAGGGGCGCAGCGCCTCGCGGATGGGCGCGAAGCCTTCCCTGGCCCACACATCGTACCACGTTGAGAAGCGGCGCCACACTGCGCCGGTCACCTGATGCGGGTGCGGGCAGTTGTTGACCACCGCAGAGAGCGACGTGGCGGTATCCGGCAGATCCGATGGCTTCGTCATAACGTTTATTCCGACCCCAATCAGAACACAACTCTGTGTGCTGGGTGCTGGGGGCTGGGTGCTTTCGGTGAGAATTCCACAGACTTTTTTCCCATCGATGAGTACGTCATTCGGCCAGCGGATGCTGGGGTAGAGTCTGGTCAGTTGGCGGATACCCTCGGCAAGCGCCAGGCCCGCGACCAGTGGCAGCTGCGGGATTTCGCCCGCCGTGCGCTGGGGACGAACAATGATCGAAAAGTACGCGCCCCCCTCCGGTGATTCCCAGACGCGCCCCAGCCGGCCGCGCCCCTGCGCCTGGCGCACCGCATAGACGAGCGTGCCTTCCGGCGCACCCTGCTCTGCCAGCTCATGCGCGTCTTCCATCGTGGAGCCGGTCTGCCGGAAGGCGTACACGGGCCCTCGCAGGGCGCACTCGTTCATGTAGCGGCTGAGCACCGCCTCAAGTTCCGGATCGCGTTGGACGCTTGCGAACGGGCTCATCGGTGAGATGGTATTTTTCCCGCAGGGAGTGCACCTCATCGCGCAGGAGGGCGGCGCGCTCAAACTGCAAGCTCCTGGCGCAGACGAGCATCTCATCCTCAAGCTCGGAGAGCGTCTGGCGCACCTGATACTGCTCGAGCGTCAAGCCGGTCTGCTCCGTGACAAACTCCTCGGCGTCGCGGATTGCTTCGATGCCTTCCCGGATGGCTTTGACAATCGACGTCGGGGTGATCTGGTGCGCCTCGTTGTAGGCGAGTTGTTTCATGCGACGGCGGCTGGTCTCGCCGATCATCGTGCGCATGGCACCGGTGGCCTGATCGGCATACAGAATCACCTCGCCGTTGATGTGGCGCGCGGCTCGCCCGGCCACCTGGATGAGCGACGTGGCCGAGCGCAGAAACCCTTCCTTGTCGGCGTCCAACACCGCCACCAGCGACACCTCGGGCAGGTCCAGCCCCTCGCGCAGGAGGTTGATCCCGACCAGGCAGTCGAAGTCGCCCTTGCGCAGATCGCGCAGGATCTCGACCCGCTCGATGGCCTGAATTTCAGAGTGGAGATACTTCACCCGCAGTCCGGCTTCCGCGAGGTAGCGGCTCAGGTCTTCGGCCAGCCGCTTCGTCAGGGTGGTGACCAACACCCGCTCCTTCCGCTCGGCGCGGGAGCGCACCTGCTCGATCAGGTCGTCAATCTGTCCCGTCGTTGGCTTGACCGTCACCGCAGGGTCCACCAGTCCTGTCGGGCGGATAATCTGTTCAACGACCGCATCGCCGCCGTGCTTCAGCTCGTATGGACCGGGCGTGGCGGAGACAAAAATCACCTGGTTCATGAGCGATTCGAACTCTTCGAAGGTGTTGGGCCGGTTGTCCAGGGCCGACGGCAGCCGGAAGCCGTACTCCACCAGCGTTTCCTTCCGCGCGCGATCGCCTTCATACATGCCGCGAACCTGCGGGATCGTGACGTGCGACTCGTCGATCACCGTCAGGTAATCCTTCGGGAAGTAGTCGATGAGACAGCTCGGCCGCGAGCCGGGCGGCCGGCCGGACAGATGGCGCGAGTAGTTCTCCACCCCATGGCAGTACCCGAGCTCCTTGATCATCTCAAGATCGTACGTGGTGCGCGATTCCAGCCGCTGGGCTTCCAGGAGCTTCCCTTGGTTTTGGAAGTTGCGCACGCACTCGACCATCTCAGCCCGGATGGACTCAACCGCGGCGTTCACCCGCTCCTTGTTCGTCAGGAAGTGCTTGGCGGGGTAGATCGCCACTTGATCCAGTTCGGCAATCGTGTCGGTCGTCAGCGGATCAATCTCCCGGATGCGCGCGATGGTGGGCCCTTCCAGCTCAAGCCGGTAGGCGGTGCGCCGGTAGGCCGGATAGACATCCACGATGTCGCCGCGCGCGCGGAAGGTGCCGCGCTTGAAGTCCACGTCGTTGCGGGCGTAGTGGATTCCGATGAGCCAGGAGAGGATCTCGTCCCGGCGAGCCGACTTCCCTTTCGCCAGCCATGCCATCTGCTCCTTGTACTCCTCCGGGTCGCCGAGGTTGTAGATGCAGGAGACGCTGGCCACCAGGATGACGTCGCGGCGGCTCAACAGCGAGCTGGTCGCGGACAGGCGCAGGCGATCGAGATCATCGTTGATCGAGGCGTCTTTCTCGATGTAGGTATCCGTCTGCGGCACGTAGGCCTCCGGCTGGTAGTAGTCGTAGTAGCTCACGAAATACTCCACGGCATTGTGCGGGAACAGCTCCTTGAACTCGCCGTAGAGCTGCGCGGCGAGCGTCTTGTTATGCGAGATGACGAGCGTGGGCCGGTTGAGCTTTGCAATGACGTGGGCGATGGCAAAAGTTTTTCCGGATCCCGTCACGCCAAGGAGCGTCTGAAACTTCTTGCCCTCGCTGAGTCCCTTGGTGAGCGCTTCAATCGCCTGGGGCTGGTCGCCCTTTGGCGTCATGTCTGTAACGAGTTGGAACCTATCCATTTTCACGCATGGCCTGCGACCGAGGCCGGGTACCCCCGAAGGCGAACGGCAGGCTGATCACCTTTCGGGGTGAGATCAGTGACAAGCTGGAAGCGGTCCATTAGCGGCGGGGCCTGTCAGGGCGATGCTGCGCCGGCACGCTTGGCCCGCCCCACCGTGGCGGGCCTGCGCTCGGCTCTCGGGGCTCGCTCGCCCCCGAAGCCTTGGCGAAGGGGGCACCGTGGCCGCTCGCCCCTCGAGACGTCCGGCTCCGCATCCGCCCTGCCACCCGCCGCCGAGCTACCGCTCCCATCACATCACCTTGAGTGAAACGTCAAGCCAAGGGGCGGAGTGGGTGAGGCGGCCGATGGAGATCCGATCGACGCCGGTCCGCGCGATCTCCCGAACGTTGGCGAGCGTGACCCCGCCGGAAACTTCCAGCAGCAGCCGGCGGCGTCTTCCCCGCATGCGCACCGCCTGTCGGATCGCCGCCAGCGGCCAGTTATCCAGTAAGATCGCGTCCGGTCGGGCGGCTAACGCTGCCTGAAATTCTCGCAGATTCGTCACCTCCACCTCGATGAACTTCCGTGGTTTGACACTCCTAGATTTCTTGATCGCCGCTTGAACGATTTCGCTGTGTGCTGTGTGCTGAGTGCTGAGTGCTCTCACATGGTTTGTCTTGATCAGCACCGCTTCTGCCAAATCGCTGCGATGGTTCTGCCCGCCGCCGCAGCGGACCGCGTACTTTTCCAGCTCGCGCAGTCCGGGGAGCGTCTTGCGGGTGTCCAAAATCCGCGCCCGGGTGCCATGGACGCGCCGCACGAATGCCGCGGTGAGCGTCGCGATACCTGAGAGGTGGCCGAGGAGATTAAGAGCGGTGCGCTCAGCGGCGAAGATCGACCGGGCGCGCCCTTCAATGCGGAGCACCTGCTGCCCTGCCCGGACGGGCCGCCCATCGTGGAGGACGAGCCGACAGGTCAGCGAAGGGTCGAGCGCCGTGAACGTCCACGCGGCCGCCTCGCCACCCGCCAGGACGCCGGCCTGCCGCGCTACGATGGCGGCGCGGATACGCACCGAGCGCGGGAGAACGGTTGCCGACGTGATGTCTCTCCGGGCGCGGTCCTCCGCCAGCGCGCGGCGGATGAGAGGAAGGATTGCGCGTTTCTGTACGCGTGGCATTCAGGTAATGATTATCGATGTCTTACATGGCCTGGAGGACGGCGAGGTGCTCCGAGAGTTTCTTGAGCGTGTCCTGGGTCTGCGCGCGCTGCTGCTTCGTCTGCTCGACGATCTCGGCCGGCGCCTTGGTGGCAAACTGCGGATCGCGCAGCCGCGCGTCGATCCGGCCGAGGTGATTCGTCAGTTCGGTGACGCGCTGCTTCAGGCGGGCGGTTTCCTTGCCCGCATCGATGAGGCCGGCAAGCGGCAGCAGCACCTCGATGCCGTCCACCACCGCTGAGGCGGCGTCCTTCTGGCGCTCGCTGGTGGCCCCGATGGTGATGTCGCTCACGTGGGCGAGCGCCTGGAGCAGGGTGCGATGCGCTTCGAAGAACGCGCGAACCGCCGCCTGCTTCGTGGCCAGGCGGACCGGCGGGCGGCTGTCGAGCGGCACGTTGAGCTCGGCCCTGGTGTTCCTGATCGTCGTGACCACCGCCTTGAACCGCTCGAAGAGTCCTTCGGCCTCACCATCGATCAGCTTTGTTGAGGCCGTGGGCCATGGGGCCACCATAATTGACTGCGCTTTCGCCGCCTTTTCTGTGTGCTGTGTGCTGCCTGCCCCCCGCAGGGGGTGTGCTGTGTGCTGAAGATGTTGCCAGAGCTCCTCGGTCACGAACGGCATGACCGGATGCAGCAACCTGAGCGATGTCTCAAGGACATGGACCAAGATGTCAGATGTCAGATGACAGATGTCAGAATCTGACTTCTGACTTCTGACTTCTGACTTCTGAATCCGTTGCACTTTTGATATTTCGAGATACCAGTCACAAAAGTCGTGCCAGATAAAGTCGTAGAGCGTATTCGCGGCATCGTTGAACAGGAAGTTGTCCAGCGACTCCGTCACCCGCGTGATCGTCTGCTGCAGCCGGGAGAGGATCCACCGCTCCGGGACTGACAGCGCTCTAGGCTGTAGGCTGTAGGCTCTATGGGGTTTGCTCTTGCCTAGAGCCTCGAGCCTAGAGCCTTCAGCGCTGTTGAGGACGAAACGGGTGGCGTTCCACAGTTTGTTCGCAAAGTTGCGGCCGGCGGCGAACCGTTCCTCGGAGAGAAAGATGTCCTGCCCGATGGCCGTGGCGGTTACCAGCGTGTAGCGCAGCGCGTCAGTGCCATACTGCTGGATGATGTCGATCGGATCGATGATGTTGCCGAGCGATTTCGACATCTTCTTGCCCGTGATGTCCCGGACGGTCCCGTGGATGTAGACCTTGCCAAACGGCAGGTCCTTCATGCAGAAGTAGCCGGCCATGACCATCCG
>CAYJWN010000070.1:0-8863 GCA_964373835.1 uncultured Planctomycetales bacterium | reverse complement strand
CCCAGTGGCATCACCGCCAGGAGACCGCCTTGGAATGGCGCATCCGCCAGGCCCGGTTACCCGAACGCTGGGCGCTGGAAACGTTTCCCTTCAAAGACCAGCCCGGCGTCAACAAGCGCCAGATCATGAGCCTCGCCGAGCTCGACTTCATCCCCACCGCCACCAACATCGTCTTCATCGGGCCCACCGGCGTGGGGAAGTCCGGGCTGGCCACCGGGCTCTTGCTCAAGGCGCTCCAGAACGGCTACCGGGCCCTGTTCATCAAGGCCCAGGATCTCTTCGACGACCTGTGCGCTTCGCTCGCCGATCGCTCCTCCCGCAAACTCATCGATCGCCTCGCGCGTGTCCCGCTGCTCTGCATCGATGAGATGGGCTACCTCAACCTCCGGCCCGAGCAGAGCAACATCTTCTTCAAGCTCATGGAGGAACGATATCGTCGCCGCGCCTCCATCATCACGACCAACCTCGACTACGATGACTGGATGAACTTCCTTGGCAACAAGCACATGGTCACCGCCCTGCTCAGTCGGCTCCGCCATCAGTGCACGACCATCCGCATCGACGGCCCGTCCCTTCGCGAACCCCAGGGGTGACCGTCGAACTCGCGGTCTCAGGGCGTGCTCACCGGCCCCGCCCTGCGATCATCATCCCGCCCCCGAGTCTTCTCGCCCGGCCGGCCCCCCACCACTGGTCCACTTCTCGCGAGTCCCCGTGGAATGATCTCGTTCCGTTCCTGATCCCGTTCCGGATCCAGTCTCTCTCGACCGTTCCTCGCCTGGGTCACTCCTGCCGAGCGTAGGCGGTCAACTTCTCGCGAGCGGCGAAGCGCGCTCGTCGCACACCGCGCTGGTCTTCCACCTCAAAGGAAAGCCGATGGGCGACTGGACCGCGCGATGGAAGCGCGCGTGTCACGCGGCCGAAGCCCCTGGACTGCGCTTTCATGACCTCCGGCGCACGGCCTCACGCAACCTCGTCCGGGCGGGCGTTGATCGGAAGGTCGCGAGGAAGGTGACGGGACACCTTACGGACGCGATGTTCGATCGCTACGACATCCTCGACGACGAAGATCTCAGGCAGGCAATGCCGAAATACTCCGCCTTTTTGAAACGCCTAAACAAGGGGACGGGGCGCGCTTTGCCAACTTACGCTCAGCCAGGAATCGAGACCAACGCGCGCGACATCTAGCATTGCCTGCTCGGCGTGCCGATCTCTAGCCCCGTCGTGCCGGTCGCGCGTAACGTCGTCACAATCACCTGCCGGGGATGCTCGCTGAATGTGAAGTTCACCGCTCGGAGAGTCGCTTCGTTCTTCACAATGATCGTGTCCGGCTCGGTCGTTGAGACTGCGATTGATAGCTTATCGAGATCCCACTCGACCTGCGGTTGCCGCGAAGGGTCCGCCAACCCTGGGACTTCGAAATTCGCGAGTCTTGCTATCGCGCGCATGCGAAGCGGCTCCGCGCGCGCGGCAGGTTGTCTGCGGCCTCATAGGCCATCCAGAGGACTGGTCGTCCTACTTCAGCTGGAGTTGCGAGCGCCATCAGCGACAGTAGCAGGCCGACATGGGAACTGGCTTTTGCGATCCCCATATCCAAGTCCTCTGCTTCGACGAGCAGGTCAACGAACAGACCGTCGAACAGGTATACTCCACCGAGTGCGCGCCGGCGTTCGAAGAGCCGGAGTTCCATGACTGACTGGCCGCCTTCGAGATACTGCTGACTTCTCGGCTGATGTTGTAGCTCCTCATATGTCGACAGCTTGATTTGGCCGTCGACCATGAGGCGAACGAAGTAGCGCATCCTGTCACCTCACGCCAGAACCACAAGCGAACATCCAGAGGACCTGCAGGCCATAGGCGCGACACCGAGTATCCGCGCTGTCTCGGCGAAGTGGTCACCGCGGCAGGCTCTAACCTACGACTTCCCCACCCGCCGCCTCCTTCCCACGCCTGTCTACGGCCTTGGAGTAAGGCCCGCCGATTCCCCGAGTTCAGTCCATCTCCGGTCCCGCCAAAAACAGTTGCCGGAACTCATCCTCGGCAATCGGGCCAAGCACTTCACCACCCGGGGACACGAGCCACAGCCAGTCGTAGGAGCCCCCGCCGAAGAAATAACGGTGCTGGGACACCATGAGATGGCCGCGATACTCACCGCCCGGGATGACCTCAAGCGAATTCCCTGGGCACACGAAGCGGATCTGACCTGTGTCGAGATCCAACGCGTGCACAGCCCCGGACGTAACCCATGCCTGACTGAGGAAGTAGATTCGGCGCCCATCTGGCGAGAACTGTGGCTGACGAAACCCGGCGCGCGTCGTCTCCGCCGTCGCTCCTGCTCCCCCGGAGATCATCATCCTTGCTTCGGTTCCGTCGATCCGAACGATCCAGAGCTCGCTCGCGTCGCAGTCTCCAACTCCAACATCGACAGTCCGATCGGGAGTACTCCGAACGAAGACAATCAATGTTCCGTCCGGAGAAAGTCGAGCATCGGAGTCCAAGCCAGTCGCGGTGAGTTGACGCATCTCGCCGGTGGAGACAACCCGCAGGTAGATGTTGCCATCTCGAACGCTCGCGACGGGAAGAGGTCCGGAAGGTCTCTGGAGGGCTACGGCTTTGACGGCTCTTGCGTGGGTGACAGGCGCAGTGCTTCTTTCCCAATAGTCACGAAGTTCTGTGAACGCATCTGCCAAGATCTCGCCATACTGGCCCTTGGTCCCGGGCAGGTTCACAACCGCTACCCCGCGCCGCGCGAATCGCGCAACATCCGCAGGCGGCGCTTCGACCATGATTGCGTACGCCATCCTTCGCGCCGGCCCCAGGTGGTCACCGATGATCTGCCAGAGTTGCCGAAGGTCGGGATCGTCGAGACTGTATCCAATGAGCACAGGCGTTCGCGTAACCATCAGATTTGTCATGAAGGCAGAGAGCAGAAGGAAGCGGCTGAGAAACAGGTCATAGTCTCGCTCGCTCACTACCAAGCGGTCCGGATGGTGTAGGTCTCCGTGCAGCTTCACAAGACCGACCCAAGACTTCTTCGGATTTATCGACAGCTGCGCTTCCTCAATCAGCGGTGTGCAGTGACGTGCGATCCGCCGGTATTCCGATTCCAATAGGAAGTCGAGGTTTGTCGTACAGACTCGATCGAACTGCAGCGAACAGAATGCTCGATGGGCCATGCCGGGGCTCGCCTTGTCAACGAGAAGAATGTCACCGAGTCTTTCGATCAGCCGTGGGCGGCCATACTTATCTTCAAAGGCCGACAAGGCGTCGATTGGTCCAGAGGCGTCGTAACCAGGTAGGTCTTTGGCGATGAGATCACCTAGTTGCGACCACAGAGGCATCTGCAATCCCGCCGGCAGGTTCGCATTGCGCGAGAACCCTGCGCCGATGATCGGAAGCCAGCGATCTGCGACGAGATCGTCCAGGAGCGGCTGAGGGAAGCAACTCAGATACCGCGTCGTCATTGGCCCAACGCTCACGTCCATAGCCGCATGGTCGGCAAGTGAAGTTTCTCGCGTGGCCCTGCAACCAATGAAAGCTGCAGCGCTCCATTCCATGCGTAGCCCGTATCGGTGACGCGCACCTTGAAGCGCTCCAGCTCGCCCGCCTTGACTAGTACGGGCGGCTCGCATTGCGAGGAATAGACGCCGGGCTTCCCGCCGCCGATGGAGATGACATACGTGACCTGTGAGAAAAGCAGACCGGTGCCCGGGATACCGTGCAGCTTGGGTCGCTGGTCGAATATCTCTGCCTCAATACGGGTGAGGGCGGTACCAACGGCGCCTTCATTCCTCACGATGATGTCGAGCAAGAGATCCGGCGACCTCACATTGCCTCGACGGCCGAAGCTTAGAACTTCGCCGTCGGGTTGTTGCCACTCACATGCCGGGTCGAGCTTGAGCTGAAAGAGCTCCAGATGCTCAGTACGGAACAGTAATGCCAGCTCCGCATACACGCCATAGAAGAAGGTTTCGAGCACGTCTCGATGCTGCTCGAGTCGCGCCAGGAGCTCGCTTCTTCCCCACACCGTCCCTGCCATCCCACGGCCCTCGACCTCCCCTCGAAGCCAGTCCATGAAGACGCCCGAGGGATCGATAGGTACACACAAGATCCACGAGGAGATTTGGCGGCCGTTCCTCCGCAATGAGTCAAGAGACGCAAGAATCTTCGGCTTCGCGGCAGCCAGATCATCCGTGAACTTGCACTGGAACACCACGTCGCCGCCACGATCGTTAAAACTCACGACATCTCGTCCGCCGTCCCAGGTCTGCGCGAGCGTCATCACGCCTTGGAACTCGTATCGCGCAAGGCGGAAGCACATCTGCTCAAAGCGGCGATCGTCACGAAGCAGCTTGAGATCAACATCAAGCATTACGCAGTCCCTGATTGACGACGGCAGTCGAAGCGTTCGTTTCGTCGGGAAGTCCGGTCACGGATCAGCCTAAGCAGGTTTCGAGATAGGCGTCACGAAATCATCGCGCATCCGGAAAGCGGCCGAAGAGCCGTGCTCGACCAATCCATCCAAGATGACGACCACGGCACTCCGCAAGGGTGTCTTCGACTTGAGCCTAAGCGGTTCGCCGTAGACATATCTCCCGAGCACCGCCTCTAGGCAGAACGCTGTGTCATCTGCGGAGAGCATCTCAGTCACGTTCCCTGCGCCGAGTCGCTGCGCCACGATGATGAGCGCATCGGGAAGTGACATCGCGCCGACTTGATAGAGATAGCGACAGTATGCTGCGAGTGAGGCGGCAGACGGTGGAAGGCGCACAATCAGAGCGTCAAGACGTCCCGCATGCCCTTCGAGGCGACGCCACTGCCGCACCCCCTCCTTCCACTCGAGCCCGAGGAAGATCACCCGAAGCAGCGCTGTTCCGCTTGAGTGCCGAGCGTCGAGGGTGCCTACCCATGGCGCGGCGCAGAGCCGAGAGGCGGACGCTTCCCAGATCTCCCAGAACGGCGTCGGTTCCGTGCGACGATCCTCCTCCATGATGAGGAACTCGATGAACTTTGCAGTGTCGGCAGGATGGTCGGCCACAGCCTCAAGGAAAGGGGTGCATAGGGTAAGCGCGTCGTTAGTGGGAACTTTCAACACAAAGCGAGCCGCCCTCTCGAAGAATTCGTATTCGAAGTGGTAGTCGCGACTGCGTGCAGGTCGTCGACCTCGTCGACCCTCTCGCCCTTCGTTCCAGCCATCGGCGAGAACCCGAGCAACGCGCGAATAGAAGTCGATCGCGCGACTGGAGTCTGGCCAATAGCCAAGGATCTGCAGGATCGTCCGTGCACTGATCTGACCTATCCATCCAGCAAGGTTCAATTCGATTACTTCGCGCTCGGCATCAAATTCGCCGTTCCCTATGGACACCCGCACATCCGGGATCGGTCGGCGTATAACGTCCACTCTGTGCGCCTGGTCCTCGAAGGGCCTCCGTCTCTGCTCTTCTTCCAGCGCCTCGGTTAGCCGCGCCTGGCGGGCAATCGCGCCGACACATCGCCAAGCAAAGTCGCGCCACGATCCTTGAAGGTAGTAGCCAATACCTTCTGCGGCATACCCCACAACTTCTGAGACGGAATGGGTGAGGGCCTTTGCGATCGCCGCGACAAGCCGTGGTTCAGCACGATCCGGCTGCGCCATGCTCAAGACCCGCGGCAGCACGGACGCGGCCGCCCGATCCGGTTGCAATAGGCCGCGCGCGTGACGGGTCGGTCCATCATCACCGTCGCAGTCGCGCTCGATCTCCCGTATCAGGGTCGAGACACACCACTCTTGGTAGTCTGTGTCCATCTCTTCCCAATGATCACGTACGCAGACCGCGGCCACAAAGCCTGGTCCACCACGACTGAAACCTTCGGGCTCTCGCGAATCACGAGAACGCTCCTTTGCTTCCCTCAATTTTGTTGGCCATGAGCCTGCATCGCTGACGTCCGACTGCTCCGTCCACATGCGCCTGCCCCACACGAGGAGTGAGAGATCGGCCTCTTGGCGAGCACGGACTGGAGCATGCTCGTCGACCAGTGCGCGAATGTCGTCTTCGATCAGTGTTGGCCCGACATAGACGCGGGGTGTCTCGACCGGCGCGCCTCCGGTGGTCTCAGCCGTGGGCATCTCAGGTGGCGGCGCCATGGGGCGGTAACCGCGAATATCCATTCGGTGCAAGGCCAATCGCCACAGACGGTCTTCATCAGTCTGGTCTTGGACTGCTGGCAAGGCCGCTCGATGCCGGTCGAGAATCGGCCATACCTCAGCTTGCCGACCTGCCAGCTGGAGCTTTACAGCGAGTGACTCGAGATCGTGTTGACGATGCGGCAGTGCGTCGGACTGCCTCCGTTCCGCGTTGTAAATCTCTGCCTCGGCGCCCAGGCCCGTGAGGAGCCCGGTCATGATCGAATGCCCGCGATCCTGCACGGTCCTGGCCCGATCCATATCGATCAGGTCGCGTGAGCTCAGAAGCACCGGGGCGGCGCAGCCAGCTCTGTCGGGATATGCATTGCTCACGCTCGCTACCACGGCCGTGACCGCGACGTTGTTGGTCTCCCTCAGCAACTTCAGCAACCAGCCTTCGACGTCGGCGTTCTCCACCCGGCAGATACCGAGCAGCCACGACTCCAACGCCATCAAGGCGCACTGGAGAACGTAGGGAGCAACTGACATTCCCCGAAAGACACACCAGAGTCTCGGGTTGGCCCACTGCTCTATTTGACCCTCGCCCGGCACGTCGAGGGTCAGTCGCCACGCAGGCTCCAAGGGGTCGTAAGGCCAACGCTGCTCACCATACCAAGTGCCCGCGTGGTTTAGGAGATCGAGGATGAACTGGACCCCAATGCTGGGGTGGTGCTGTAACAACGGAAGGAACGGACCACGAAGCGCACTCGCAGGGATGAAGTCGTGGTTCGTATGATCACGAATGCCAAAGAACGGTTCTATGCTCAACCGTGACTGATTCGGGCTCGCCTCTCGTGCATCGTCGTCTGTCAGGCAGAAGTGGCCCATGGCCAATCGCACCATCTGATTGGGGAAGTCGCGGCAAGCAAAACCTCCCATCCAGCCCGTCAAGAGGATGTCGGCAAGCTCAGATGGTGCTTCGTCATCCTGATCTTGTACGATTCCGCGATCGAGAAGATCTTCGAATGCGTCTGCGTCGGCTCGCGGAATCATCGCAATGACCTTCAGAGCGCGCTTTCGCATGTCATCCATTCTGTAGCCGCTAACATGACTCAAGACAACGAACGCGATCTTTCCAGCTGCGTGAAATCCAGGCGGCTCAGGTCGCGCCCACTCAACCGTACGAACCCAGTCCTCAAGAAGGCCGAGCAGAAGGCCCAGGTTCTTGGGCAGGAGACGGTCAACTCCTGCGCTCACCACCTCGAGAGTCGCTTGCCACGCTTCACCGTGAGGCAGGAGAAGCTGAGAGGGCACCATCCCACCCTCGCGTAGCCACTGCGGCAAAGCCTTGCACGAAACGCGAAGAAGATGAATCAGTCGAACAAGGAGTTGACCGTCGTCCGCCAAGAGCGCTTCGCTTTGCCGACTCACAAACGCGCGTGCCGATGACGACAGCAGCAGAGAAACCAACGTATCGTCGCGCAATTGCGCCGGAAGAGACGCGTCTCTGAACGTAGCAAGCACAAACGCGTCGGCAGTCACGGTCTCACACTCCAGTATCTCTCCGAGCCACTTCCGATAGCCTCGCCTGATCGCTGGAAATCCCCCGATGTCCGCCGCGAGGGCCGACGGATCCTGTTCATGGATGGAGAATCTCGACCCAAGCCAGTGGACAATCGCCCAATCCTCAAGGACGTCATGCGCCGGCGCCGCAAGGGCGTTGTTCTCGGCTGAGATGGCGACCAAATCGTCGCTGCGTAAGGCCTCCATGATCTCAGGATCGAGGTCACCACAGGGAACATACGGTGCAAGGGCTCGGGCTCGACGCAGTGAGAGCTCGATGAATACCTGCTCACGGCGACCCGGTCGCCCAGCGCCTGCAAGGGACTCATGCCGGACGACTTCCCGCCAGCATCTCAACCGAAATGCCCTCTCATCGCTGGGCAGCGCGCCGGCGGAGGACCAGTCCATCCGTGCCGCCTTGTCGAGAAGGTAGGGAGAACGCAGGAGTTCCTTCAAGTTCGGATTCGCCAGAGGTCGTGCCAAGGTCGGGAAGGCCTTGACGACTTCCGCCAACTCTCCGTCCGCCAAGGGCGGCACATCCAGGACGCTGTGTCGTAGAGTGACCTGTCCCAGAAGCGAACTGCGAACTGTTTCGAGAGAATAGTCCCGGCATGTCAAGACGACCTGTACACCGCCGTCTCTTTGAGCAAGACGAAGCAGATCAGAGAACGCATCGCGGACAGAATGCTCCAGGAGGCGCTCGACACTCTCAACGAGGATAAGTTTTCTCGATTGGGCGGCTAACAGCGCCAACAACTGCTCCGCGTTCACCGAGACCTGGGCGTGTTGAAGCACCTGATCGATGTGGCTCGCCGCAAACTCCTCGGCACGAAATACCAGGCAGAACATGTCAGAACGAAGAAGTTCGATGGCTCGGCGAGCCAGGACTGATTTCCCGCAACCGGCCGGCCCAGTCACCACGACAACTTGACTCTCATCGAGGACCTCGAGAATTCGCGCGACGAGGGGTTCTCGAGAAACCGATGCGACGTGGGCAATCGTCGTCTGAATGCTTTGGAGCGTCGTCTCACTATGACTAGCGAGCGCCTGGAGTGGTCCTCCTATTGCGGCTGCCGCATGGCGATGGCGCAGCTGCTCAGGCAAGCTCTCGTAGACGTAGCTGCGAGCTGCGGGCATATCCGCGCCGACGAGCTCCAGCAACGCACACCAAGTAGCCTCTGCCTCAGCGCTCGCGTCGGG
>CAYJWN010000069.1:0-9030 GCA_964373835.1 uncultured Planctomycetales bacterium | reverse complement strand
AACCAAGGATACGCCTGTTCGTTTCTCTCCATCCACAACATTCGAGCATAACTCAAGACATCACCTTGGGATAGGAAGCATTGACCAACGCAAGCAGGTTCTCGAAGTCCTTTCGGACGAGCTCCGACACGAGAACCATATCGCCTGAGTCGGGTTGCAATCGAGATTGATATGCCGGCCAAGATTCCCCCTTCTTTCGAGGTAGGAGAACCATGTACCGCTTGCTCTTTTCTTCAAAGGTAATCGGTGATCGTGCGTAGTGTTCTACGGAGTGTCTGACATTTTTTAGGGCATCGTCATAAACGTAGCGAATAACTGCGGCGACTTGATCGCTCTGCAGACTTTGTTCAAGGATTGGACGAACTTGTCCACGCAGGTTCTCAGCATCGAGCCGTATACCAGAAAACACAGCCAACATTCGTTCAAGTTGCGTCAAGATAATACCGAAGTGAAAGTAGAATTCCTCGACCGCCTCGACATAGTCCGCATGCCGTTGCCCTTCAAACGGCTGACCATCTTGCGATGTAATGTACTGGAGCTTCTTCTGTCCGCTGTAAACATGGGCAAATAATGTGTAATGGGAACTTCGAATCGCATCAAGTACTTGCTCGACATCCAAACGATCCTTTGTGCCCATCTCTTCTAAACCAGTTATGGGGCGCGGTTCGATGTGCCCATCGCGCGCAACAGCGCCAATGAATCTCGCCCAGAAGACCGCGTAATCGGGAATTAGCGGACAGACAGCATCCGCCAACACCTTCTCCACTGCGTCTCCCTGTGATTTCAGGAACTCTCTGGCGTTGTTGTGGGCGCTCTCGGTCATGTCGCTACTGCACACCCGACAAATTCTCTACGGACTGTGAATGATCGGGCAAGGCTAACAACTCGAGCTCTTCGATTTCCTTGAGAGTCTTACCTGCAATGCCTTGCAGATCGCCATACATTCCGACAGTCGCTTGCATGACGCGACCGATTTGTTCCTCTCGCTTGGCCCATTGCTTCGTGATAGCTTTCTTCTCTTTATCGAGATCCTCCTTCATAGAGGAGAAGGCCTCGATGATGGCCTGGACACGTTGGCGGAAACGCGGACCAGTTAGGTACTGATAGACCATCTCCATCTTGGTCTGTTGCCCCTCGGAGGCTTGGCGAGTCGACGTAATCTCGATCAGCATGTGACGCAGCACGAGCGCAATTGGGAGTACGGCTCGTGGATGGGTCACCCAAACCCCATCGATTAACTCGAATGTCTCAATCCCCTTTGGCAGCGCATGACTGACGATTACAGCCACTTCCGCCTTCGCCTCGCGCTGATCCGCACGGAGCTTTTCCAGCCATTCATCTTTCCAGTTCTTGGTGCGCTTCGATTCCCAGAGAATCGTTCCACAAGGTTGTCCGATAGAGCCAACGACCCCATGTAGCGTGTCAGCGCCAAGTTCGCCTTTCGGAACGGGCTCGACCACATCAAGCGGGAATTTCAACCGCAAGAGCCGCTCGAGCTCTAGTTCCTGCACCTCGCCTTGGAGTTGTTGCGAGCCTTGTTCGGCCTTGCGCTTGAGCTCCTCGATCTGTCTTTGCATCGAGGTGATCGTCTGTTCTTTCTCCAGCACCTTTTGTTTGAGGCGCTCCTCCGCTTCCTGTTGCGCTTGCTGACGGATGCCAGCCTGCGCCTGCTGGACCCGCTTCTCTACCGTCAGGTCCAACTCGCGCTTGGCATCGTCAAGCTCACGTTGCTTGCGAAGGAGGCCGGCTTGGGCTTTCTGGGCCTCGGCCAGCTTTTCGTCTCGGTTTTGAAGGACTTGCTGCAGTTCGGTGATTGTTCCTGTCTTCTGCTCGAGATCAGTCTTCAACACGAGCTCGGCTTTCTTCGCCTCTTCGGCCGCGACTTTGGGACGTTCCTGTCGAAGTCTTTCCGCAACCCGATCATCGATGGCTTCTCTTGCTTTGCTGACCGCCTGTTCCTGCTCGCGAACCTGCGTTTCGCGTTTGGCAATAGCCGCGTCTTTCTGTGCCAGCCGCTGTTCATACTCACGACGCGTTGATTCGATAAGCGGCGCCGCAAGCGATTCAGTCAGCTTTATTTCAGTCTTGCATTTCGGGCAGGTAATTATCGGTTCTGTCATCGATTCTCCCTACATGGGCCCACAATGCCTTTAAATGGAAGCTGCCATCGCCTTTTTCTCAGTTATCTTAGAGTCGGTAAATCGCGCCTTAGATCCGCGAACATAATCTTCATCAATCTCCGAGCTCACCCACCTTCTTTTCAAGCCTTCGGCCACAGCCCCCACTACGTTACTACCCGCAAACGGGTCCAGTACCACGTCCCCCTCTTCGGTCAAGAACCGGATGAAGAAGCTCGGAACTTTGTCAACGAACCTTGCGGGGTTCATTTTGAGGCCTTCTCTCCTGCACGCTTCTAGGTACGGATCACAGCTCCTTGTATTCGCAGCGATGATAATGTTTGGAGGTATTGCCCCACCGTTATCACGGTTCCAATGCTGCGAAACCACGTGTTCTGACGGTCTGAGTCCGGCGTTGTATCCATGTTTCAGGAGGTGCCGCATGTCCTTCTTGTACTCCGTAAGCACCCAGCGGTTGTTGGCCTTCGGCCTGTCGGTTTTCGACAGCCACCAAATGGTGTTGACCGCATCCTTGACACGTATCCTTCGGACAGTCACCCATTCTGCTGGCGCAGGCATCTTGGCCGGGTTGTACCAATAGAACTCCTGTGCAAGTTTGAAGAGCCGTTCCTTCTCACAAAGGTGTAGCAGCAAACTGAAATGATAAAGGGACCTCGTCGGGATTCCTTTTTCCCATGACCCACCAAGGTCGATGACGAAGCTGCCGTCGTCTCGTAAGACTCGATGGATTTCCCGAGCGAATGGCGTGAACCACTCGACATACTCATCCGGGCCAACGTTCCCATAGCTCTTCTTTCTTCGGAGGGCAAAGGGCGGGGAGGTGAGAACTAGGCTAACCGAACATGGGGGCGCGTCACGAAGCAGCTCAAGCGAATTTCCAAGGTAAGCTCTTCCATAACGCGTGCGGTAGATCGGCTTCCACCGCCTTGGCAATCGAAGCCGCTTCCGTTGAATTTCGTTCATCCCCTCGTAGGCATCCGATCGACCGGCCCCTTACTAGATCGCTTCCTTATTGCATCAATTTGGACCTTAAAGCGATCACTCAGGATTACTACAAAGTCCTTCAGCTTTTGCACATCAGCGAGGTGGATTGCTGCCTCTCCTCTGGAAGGGCCCCTGTGCAACACGTCTATCTTTTCTTCATCGAACCATCTCAATGCGCCCTCGATAGCACCCTCCGCGCTCCGCAGTCTATCTTCCAAGGCGGTTGGGTCATCGCTCGTAATCCTGAAGAAGGCCGAAACCCCGAGCCACGTCCTTGGCTCTTCTCGATCTTTGCAGTGAGCGAGAAATGATCGGTGAAAGACATACCGTTTGACCGCATCGTAGATGTTCTGTGGAGAACGGCGGCCCGCCGGCGCCTGCCCACTCAACTTCATCAAAACATCTGCTTGCGCCAATCCCAACTTTGTCATCCGATAATGGTTCGCCCGGGTCTTCTCCATCCATCCCTGTCGCAGGGGGTTGTCTTTTTTTGAAGCGGCCATGATTTCCATCATTGTCCGCTTATGGTCTGGATAGGAATCCTCATAGCCACGGCATCCAAATCGGTTCCTGTTCCTCTTCCACGCAGCTACAGTCAGGTCCCACTCGCTAAACTCTTTTCCTCCGTCAGGGGACAGTTCTGCTCCTGCGAGAAGGATTTCTTCCGCTGCTGTAAGCGGCCTGTTTGCCATCAAGCAGTTCTCACTTCTTCTCCCTGGTATAGGCGTTCAGCCAGATCATACGCTGCATCAATGAAGCCAGCGCATTCCAGCTCCGCCTGCGCAAGCCGATCGCGAAATTCGATTTCCATCAGGCTGGCATCCCGCACTTCTTGTCGGACTTTCAATCGCTTCAAGATTTCGAAGCACTTCAGGGCTACAAACTCGAGGAATGACTTGGACGAAATTCTCCCAACTCCCGAAGACCCACCGTGGCGCTGCCGTACTCGCATTGCTTCTTTGCTTCGCGGGTTGATCCAGATCACGTTCGAGAATTGTGGTTCCTCGATTATCGTTGGATAGTGCTCGCCCCCGTGATGGGTCCTTTGCTCGGGTGGATAATCATCCATGCCTGGCGCCGTGTCGCCACACATGAGTATCTGTGGGATGTCACCGCCTTCTCCGGTGCTGGACTTCCTAGGAGGTACCGCATCAGGACCTATCTGGACCCTCGCACTGGTGGTATCAGTGGGTTCAGGGCCAAAGCGCACTCTGAGCGTGGCGCCTCCTATCATGTGTCCGGCTACAAACCACCCCGACCGACTCAACCTACCGGCTTCACTTTCATCCACCGAGCCCTCGATGAGAAGGTCATTACGTGGTCCAGATGACGTCGAGAAGATTGTACCAATCTGGACCTTTTCCCCCTGCAGTAGCTCCCGCTCGGGCACGGTAACGCTGACGCCACTACACCTCAGCACCTCGACGTCTAGCCGATTGGACTCAACACCATTTCCGTTAGAGCGCACCCAGATTGTGGTTCTGCCCTCCGACAAGGCACGCAGCACGCGATGTTGATCGAGGCTCACCACGTCCTGATGCGTGGCATGCAGTTCAACTTGAGCGTTTGGAACCGGTAGTCGTCGTCCGTCGCTCGTCAGCTCATAACATCGAATGTGTAACGGAACCCCAGATCCTAAAGCAAGCGCCATTTGCGTGAGCCCAGGCTCAAGAACAATCTCTTCAACTTCGCTTCCGACTTCGCGCGGGCAGGGCCCAACCTGGCCGTTCCCCACGCCCTCTTGTTCAGTTCGGCCATCCCCCTGGTCCCCAAACTCACCTGTCACGGAGGATTCGGGCTGCAGGAACTGCCTCATCAACGCCCTTAGCCCCTCTAGCGCCCGATTGGCCTTATCCCGGTCTTCTTGCCGGTACGTATGGGCTAGCGCGCGTTGAACTTTAGCCGCCAAGGCGTCAACCTGCTCCGCAACCCACCGCCTCAACGCCCGGGTAAGCGGAGTATCCGCCAGCTCCCTTCGAGTCATTCCGTCCTGATGTTCTGCCGAAAGCTCGGGAAGCTGTAACGTCCCGTAGATAAAAGCGGATTCGGCCCTGGGTGCGAGATCCGCAAGACTCCAATTTGCCACCACGTTCCGTTCATTCCTGATGCGAATCACATTCTTCGCCTTGTTGCGGTCGGAGATCCGCAATTGCTCATTGCAGACGTGGAGCTTTAGGTGCTTTGTCATGGCATCGCCACGACCCGTTGAGATCAGGTCGTTTGTCTCTGGATCAAGGATCTGCTGCGGGACAGGAATTGGTTGAAGATCTTCAAACCCTGACATTGGCTGCGGATAATTCGCTGTAATAGGCTCCCTGGTAATGCACTCACCGTCAGCAACAACCCATACCGAGCTGGTTTCCAAGGTGAGGGCCGCTTGCCCATGCTCACAGAGCTGCTCAGGAATTGCCTGAATCATTTCGCGAACAGTCTCAACACGGCGACCCTCCCAATCACTTACCCTATCAAGCCTGACGATTGTGAACGCTTGCCTCTCCTCAAAAGCTTCCCCGATCGGTTTGGGTAGATCGGCGAACTCCAATCCAAGCTCCGATAAAGCTGCCTCAAGCCTGGCCTTCGGATTCCCCTCCGGGAGATCCTTGATGCGCTGTGCTGACTCCGTTGCGAAGCCAGGATGATACTTCACGCTTGGCTTGTCGTTCCTGAACCCCATTTTTGTCCGAAGGCTCTGCGCGCAGGACTCCATGAAGGCTTCCACTTTCGCACCCCGCACCATGAACGACTTGCCACCATTTCCAAAACCGCCTTCGATGTCCTGGGCAAGACTTGCGCGGTTTGCAGTGCGACTTGACCATGTCGTCCATCCATCAAAATCCTCAGATGTCGCTCCGGCGAAGTCGACCACCGCAATTGAGCGGAGCTTTGAATTCGCGATCGCCACAATTTGGCGGCTTCTTCTCTCAACTACCCTGAGTCGAGCGTACTGATCCTTTGAGTTCTTCACCAGTTCAGGTAACCCATCTTTGACACCTTGGAATCTAGCGGTTTGTTGATCCAAGGCGTGCGTCTTGTCCATGGGGATGTCATCGAAGAACTGGTAGGAACTCATCGCCACCTCCTTCTCCCACTTCAACCAGCCCAAGTTATTCGAGCCACAAGACCTTGATTTGATCTTCGAGGGACTTGAACTCCTTGTCTCCTGTCACTAATGCGGCCCGCTTCATCTTCGCAAGAGCGCCTGCAAAACAATCGGCGTAAGACAATTTGTGAGACGCTTTGAATAGAGCGGCCTGCCGAGCGACTACAATGTCCACAGGGACTACATCGATTGGAAAAGTCTCGAGAATCCGTGCAATCTTCTCTGCCTGTTCAGGGCCGTGCGCACGGTAGGTCACGTAATACACTTCGCCCCAATTGACGGCGGATAAGAACAGCCTGCGGTTGCTGGTTGCCGCGGCTGTTAGGAGCCCTTGGACTTTCTCGTAGCCGGGTTCTTTCTCGAAGTACGCCGTGAGCGCAAAGGCATCGAGGACGTGCGCCATTACCGGTCTTCCCGCTCACGATCCTTCGTTCGTTCCTCTACCAGCATCTTCGTTGCCTTCCCACCACCGGTGAGAATGCCCGCCATCTTTTCGAAGTACTCTGGCGTGAGGGGCTTCAGGACGATTTCACCGTTCCTGGGCTCGAATCGAACTTGAGTCCCCTGCTTGATGTGGAACATCGCGCGGATCTTCTTGGGAATGACGACCTGCCCCTTCAGCGTCACAACCGATGCCTCCATCTGGTGTACCTCCTTTCTGCAATGAGTATACCCATAATATAGTTGTATGTCAATGAAATAATGTATTACCAAATTTGAAGTATGTGTCCTAATTGCATCGTGTGCCTATCTGCGCAGAAAGAGTTTGACATCTTTCCGACCTTATGCGAGGGTGTGGTCGCCAATGGGAGACATGACGCAACTCTCATCACCACAATACGTTAGTAAACAAAACAACGGACGAATGTCCCGTTGCGCCGTGTACTGCCGGTACTCGTCTGAGGCGCAACGGGACTCGATGTCGATTGAGGCGCAGCGGACGGAGTGCCTGGCTTTCGTGGCCAAACAAGGCTGGGACCTCTGCAAGGTGTTTGTCGATGAAGCTCGGTCGGGCACGTCGGACGACCGGGCAGCATTTCAGGAGATGATCGCCGAAGCCACAAAACGGAATCCGCCGTTTAACATGATCCTAGTGCACAAGCTTGATCGGTTTGCCCGGAACCGGTATGATTCGATCAAGTACAAGTCGCTGCTGCGGCGCAAGGGTATCAAGGTCGTTTCCGCCACACAGCCGATCATCGGTTCTGGAGATCCTACCGAGGTCTTACTCGAAGCGATGCTCGAAGGGATGGATGAGTTCTACAGTCTGAACTTGGCTCGTGAGAGCCTGAAGGGCATGGCGGAGAATGCTCGCCGCGGTTGGTGGAACGGCGGGCATGCGCCGTTTGGCTATAAGCTGGGGGAAGTCGAGACCGAAAAAGGGACAAAGCGCAAATTAGCCATCGAGCGAAAGGAAGTTGAGGTTGTGCGCCGGATTTTCTCGCTGTACCGGAGTGGTCGTGGCGTTGGAGCCATCCGTCACATCCTCAACAGCGAACGCATTAAGTTCCGTGGCGGCTATCCCTTCACCAAGAATCTCATCCTGAACATCCTGCGTAATGAGAAGTATTGCGGAGACGTGACCTTTGGGAAGCGACTGAACAGACGCAAACGGCCGATGGACTGGAAGCTCGAGCCGATTACCATCAAGGACGCGCATGAGCCGATCATCGACCGGCAAGTGTGGGAGCACATCCAGCAGATTCTGAAAAGCCGCGGCATTGCCAGCAAACACCCACGAGCCGTCTCGAGCGACTATCTCTTTTCAGGTCTGATGGAGTGCGGCTTCTGCAAAGCGAAGTTCGTGGGGGTCTCGGCCCATTCCAGGGGGCGCCGGTACCGCTACTACATGTGCAATACATTGCGACGCGCAGGGTCCACGGCGTGCAAACAGCCATCGTTCAATGCAGATGTCCTCGAACGAACGTTCATGGATGCCCTGAAAGCCCAGCTTACGACCAAGGAAGCCATCGCCGAGCTGATCCAAAGACGGAACGAACTCATCAAGCGCAATAGCGAAGGGTTGGAAGGCAAACTACTACGGCTTGAGGACGAAATCAGCGATTTGACCAGACGCCGCGGCAACCTCTATGCCGCGGTCGAGCAGAACATCGGCCTAAAGCTTGAGGACATCGCCCCGCGCCTACGAGAACTGGATGCAACGAAGGCGCAGAAGGAGCTGGAGCGGGATCAGATCAAGGCCAAGCTGGGTGATAAACCGATTCATGCGTCAGGCCAGAGCGTCGAGGAGCTGGCCAACTTTTACATGACGTTGTTTGCGGACGATTCTCCGTGGGCACGGAAGCAGCTTGCCCAATCCTTCGTCATCTCCGTGCGCGTCGAAGGCCAGCAAGCCAGCGTCACGTTTGACCCCGCCTTGAGCGCTGAGCACCAGCGCCTCTCCCTCAAAGACGCAATGACGGCCGCTCAGGGTCTGGGACGAAGTTGATACTCAGTCTTGCACTGCTCTTTGTCGTGTTTTCTCTCGCATGACTCGCACATGAGCTTGCAGCACCCCTCGCAGAAGGGACTCATCCCAAGCTCAACTATGAGGCCATGACAAATGCCACACTCTCTTGGTTCACGCATCCTTCGGCTTCACCCCCTCCTACAGCCATGAGTTCCAAGCATTCCTACTTAATGTCTACCACACTTTGTGCAGTTGTCAAGGAGGCCGCCAAGCAGAAAGATGAACGGCGGCCTGAGGATACAAGGCCGCCGTCACCTCTCGGGCATGTTTTGCCCAAATCAAAAATGGCTCCCCGGGGAGGACTCGAACCTCCGACATGCTGATTAACAGTCAGCCGC
>CAYJWN010000068.1:7660-9077 GCA_964373835.1 uncultured Planctomycetales bacterium | reverse complement strand
GGGGCGTGAAGCCGACGAGAGGGAAACTTGAGGAAGTGAAGCAAGCTCTGTAGTTGTAAGCACGCGTTCACCATGGTCCCTCTTCGCCCGGTCCTTTCGAGCCTGGTAGAGCGTGACCGTTCCGAACATGAACGACCGGGCGGTGATGGCGGCGAAACCCGCACCCTCAAGGGCGCGGACGAATTCGTGAGTTTTAAGAAAGCGTGTCGCGGAATCTGGAAGGTAGGGAATCGGATAATCCTTGCGAAACAGAACCGCACCGTACAGTCCGACCAGCGTGAGCATGTAGAGCCGGAACCCTGTGCGCAAGAGCGGTTGGACCGGCTCAGTGAGGTCAAGGAAGCTGATCATGCCACCTGGTTTCAGCGAGGCGTAAATACCTTGCAAGATACGTTCGATGTGCGCATAGAGGTTGCGGAGGACAAATCCGGAGACGATCACATCGAAACGGTGACCATTAAGCGGTAAATCTTCGGCACGTCCTAGGAACGGGCAGAACGGCCCGCTTTTTTCGTGACGGCAACGCTGATATTTTCGCTTCGCCACCTCCAGCATCTGCTGCGAGAAATCCAGCCCGACCACCTCACCGTCAGGCCCAACGGCCGTGGCCGCGGCGATCGCCAAGTCCCCGGTTCCGCAGCCCAGGTCCAACACCCGCATGCCCGGCCTGACTGGTTTGAGGGTTTCGCGTCGCCAACGCTGGGCCTGTCCAAATCCGGTCAGCAGCGTAAAGGCGTCGTAGTGGCGGGCCATGCGGTCGAACATGTCCCTGATATAGTCAGCGTCTGGCTTCGGAGGCGACTCGAGGTTGATCCACGGCATGCTCATCGTCCTCAGGTTATACGGGGAAGATGAACGAGAAGAACTCCGAGCGGCTTGACACTTCGGCCTTCTGGAACACCTGGGTGACGTACTGCTTGACCGTCTTCTCGGAGAGCGACGTCACGCTGGCGATCTCGGCGTTCGAGAGGCCTTTAAGCAGGTAGCGCGCAATTTCCTCTTCGCGCTCCGTCAACGCCAATTGCGCAAGGCCCCGGTCGACGCAGTGCTGCAAGGAGCCGGGCGTTTCCACGACCTTGCGGATAACGCTGCGCAGGGCCTCGTAGGAGAACGGTTTCTCCAACAGGTAGTTAGCGCTGGCGTTAAGGGCCTCCCGCGTCTGTTCAAGACTGTTGAAGGCCGTGATGATAATCGCGGGAGCGTGGACATCTTGCCGGCGAAGGCGCTGCAGGAGCTGGACACCTGAAAGGCCGGGAAGGCGAATGTCAATGATCAAGAGGTCATACGTTCCCGGCCGGACCTGCGGCAAGGCGGATTCGGCATCGTCAAAGACATCGCACGCCATCCCTTCGGCGGATAGCTTGCGCGCGAAGATGGTCCGCGCATCCCGATCGTCTTCGATGTAGGCGATCTTCAT
>CAYJWN010000068.1:0-7560 GCA_964373835.1 uncultured Planctomycetales bacterium | reverse complement strand
GCTGCCCCGGCAGCAGGATCGTGACGACCGCCTGGCAGTCCTCGTTGCTCAGGCGCACGTCTCCCCCCACCTGCTCGAGCATCTTGCGCACAAGGACCAAGCCCAATCCCAGCCCCTGCCGGCTCGCAACCGGCTTGCGGCCTTGTTCGGTGAGGACGTCCTGGGGGAAGGGGCTTCCGGTATTCGCCAGGCGCAGGAGGATGCGTGTCGGATCCTCGGTGGACTGATGGGCCGCAATGGTGAGCCGTTGCAGGCCATGGGTGTGCGCCATCGCCTCGTAGGCGTTGGCACAGAGAGTGGTGAAGACCTGCTCGAGCAGGATCGGATGCATGCAGATCCGGACAGGATCAATCTGGAGGACGCACTGCGCGTTCAGCGAGCGCAACAGCGGGCGGAGCTTCTCATGCACAAACGTCTGGAGCCAGGGGTGGAGCGCCACCGGCTCGGTGGGATCCAGGGCATCCTGGAGCGCTCCCCACCGGCTGTACTGAGCCACGATGTGCTCAAGGCGCTCGAGGTTCCTCCGGACGATCTGCCGTTCCTCCTCTGGAAGCTGGCTGGCGCCACTCTCGATGGCGGCGGCGAGATTGTGGATCGGGTTGCGGATGTCATGGAGGAGCTGCGAGATCAGCGTGCTGGTTAGGATATGCCGTTGAAGCTGCGAGTTTTCCAGCGAGAGCTGCGCGTTGACGCGCGTCTGGTAGAGCAAGAGGTTCACGCCGAATCCCCCCGTGAGGCCGACCAGGACCGGCAGAATCAGGTCGACCAGTTCTTCGCCGAGCTTCAGGAGCTCCGGCGTTCCGCGTCCTTGTTGATCTAGGATGACCCAATCGACAACGCCATACAGCAGTCCCAACGCGCCTCCGAGGAGCGGCCAGAACCACCACGGGCGTCTGCGTTGAGGAGGCTGAACCAGTCCAACGGGAGCGTTCATTGAACATAGCCTAGCGCAAACCGCTCTCCATGACATCCGACTTTCGTCGGATGACGCCAGGTGTTATTTCTTCTATGATGTCTTCCCATGACTGTCAGCCGATCTGCCAGAACCGTGTGGTGTTCCATCGTCGCGTTGAACGCCGCGTGCTGGCCAGTGGCTGTGTGGGCAGAACCTGCAACGTATGAACTTGATGCCCAGCACAGCCGCGTGTCCTTCATCGGCCACTCCACGCTCCATGATTTTACCGGCACGGCCACGACGTGTTCCGGCCGGATGATCTTTGACCCGGACCAGGATTCCTTCACGGGACAGGCTGAGGTTATCGTTCCTGTCGATCGCCTCGACACGGGTATCGCCGCACGCGATCGGGCAATGCGGGCGATGTTCGACGCCGAGGACTATCCAGATATTCGCTTCGCACTCCTGAAGCTTACCAGGCTTCCTGATGCCGGCGCGACGTCTCTTGAGGGACGGCGCTATCGCCTCGAAGGCTTCCTGAAGGTGCGGGCGGTCGAACAGCCGGTGACGTTTGAAGCCGTCGCCCGCATCACACCGGAGGAGCTTGAGGTTTCCGGTGAGGTGCCCCTGACCACCACCCTGTTTGACCTCAAGCCTCCGTCGGTGCTGGGCGTCATCCGCGTGCGCAAGGATATTCTAGTGCGGTTTGACAGCCGGTGGAAGCGGATGCCATGAGGTCTTGGCCCGCGCAGATGTTCCGGGCCCGTTGGGCCTTAGCCGTCGGGCTCCTGGCCGTCTGTGCCGCATTGGGGTGGCAGGCGCGAAGACTGGCTACTGATCCGTCCAATAGCGCGTTCCTCGTCAGAACCGGGGAGGCGTACCGCACCTACCAAGAATTCCGGGAGCGCTTTGGCTCCGACCAGACGGTCGTGGTCGGCGTACAGATGGAGGGCGGCCTGAGCCCGGAGCTCGTCCAGTGGATGGGCCGGTTGACGGAGGCGCTGCGCGCTTTGCCGCACGTCGAAGACATCCGTAGCTTATCCACCGTCACCCTGCTGGAGCCGCGTGAATTCGGCAAGGTCTCTGAGAGGTCCTTGGTGGAGTGGCTGGCTCGCCCGCCAACCCTCCAGACGAGCTTGCCCGAGTTTATTCGGTCGCACAGCGTCGATGGCCGTCTCCTCCTCAACGCCGATGGTACCCTGACCATGATCGTCCTCCATCTCAATGGCAGCGATGAGGATCGGACCTACCAACATCAAGTCGTTCGCGATGTGCGCCGTGTGCTGACGGAATTCAGGCATCCGCATGTGGCGTACCTGTTAACTGGCACGAGCGTAGAGCAAGACGTGTTCGTCGATCGCGTGGCGCGCGACCGGCGGATGTTTGTGCCTGTCGCGGTGCTGCTGATGGCCGTCCTGTTGGCCATCTTCCACGGCACCTGGCAATCGCTGGCGTACGCCGGACTGGTGATGACCGGAGCCTTCGCCAGCACCGAGGGTCTCATGGCGCTTTCCGGAACGCTGGTCAATCCGGTCACGGTGCTCCTGGCTCCGATCATCCTAGTCGTTGCGGTTGGCTATACGGTCCAGTTGTCAGGCGCATTTCCCTACGTGCAGAGCGCGCGAGATCCGACGACACAGATGCGGCAGCTGTACCGGATGATGTTTGTTCCATGCCTGTTGGCCATGCTGACGACCGTCATCGGCTTTCTATCGCTGTTGGCCAGCGAGGTGCCGGCCGAGCGGGGGTTTGCCTGGTTTGGGGCGTTCGGGACGCTGACGGCCTGGGTATTGGCCATCGGGTTGGCGCCGTTATTCCTCTCGCTCTGCTCTAAGCGATCCGCTCCACGGCTTGCCGTATGGCGCAGTCTGGGAAAGGACCTCGCGAGGTGGGCGGTTCGATACGCACGGCTTGTTGTGGCTGCCGCGTGCGTCTTGGTGGCCGTCTCAACCGCCGCGGTCCCCCAGATCACGCGCTCAACCGATTTGTTGCACACGCTCAAGCCCGCGGACGACTTCCGCCAGGAGACCGAGCGCCTCCAGCACGCATTGGGCGGCGTCTATCCCTTGGAGCTGATGCTTGAGTTCCCGCAAGTCGAGGCGCTTCGCCAACCGGCAAGCTGGCTGGCGCTGGAGCGATTTCAACGTGAGCTGTCCGGTCTACCGCTTGTTTCCCACGTGTTCAGCTTGGCCAACGTGATGGCGCACCTGAAACCGCTGACCCGTCAGGAAGACTACTCGGTCTGGTGGCTGGCCCGCGTCTGGGAGGCCCTGCCAGCACAACTGGGAGCCGGCTTGTCGCGGTGGCTGGCAGAGGAAGAGCGGGCCATGCGGATGAGTGTCTATCTGCGTTCTTCGGATACCGCCCAGGTGGTTTCCCTGGCTGATGAGGTGCAGCGGCTGGCGGCACAGAAGCTGCCCGATGGATGGCATGTGCGGGTCACGGGCATGACATTGCTGTTGGCTCGGATGTCCCAGCGGCTGGTGCATGATGAGCTCTCCAGTCTTGGTATCGCGTTCGGCTTGATCCTTGGGGTGGCTTGGGTGACGTTGCGCTCTTGGCCGTATGCGCTGATGACGGTGGTGCCGAACGCCCTGCCCATCGGAGGGCTCTTTGGGTTGATGGCGTGGTGGCGGATCCCGCTGAACACGGCCACGGCGATGATTGCCAGCGTCGCCTTGGGCCTCATCTTCGACAACACGATCTATGTGCTGTATCGCTACCGCGAGGCGCGAGCCCTCGGTACCAGCGTGGCCGAGGCGATCGAGAAAGCGCTGGCCCGTTGTCTGCACCCGGTGCTGACCGCGTCCCTGATCCTCGCCGGAGGGTTTGCGGTGACGATCGGGGGGCATCTGCTGCCGACGGTCCACTTTGGCCTCCTGACCTGCGCCACCATCGGCCTGGCGCTGGTGTCAGATGTGGTGGTGCTGCCAGCCTTACTGGCTGTTTCCAGGCTGGGAGGAAGCGACCATGCCCAATAAGCCGCGCCGCGTGGTCATCACGGGACTTGGGGCCGTGAGTCCGATGGGGCACGGCGTCTTGAGCTACTTCGACGGCCTACGCCAGGGCCGCTCGGGCATTCGGCGCCTGACGTTGGTCGACGACCGTGAGATCCCCAGCCAGGTTGCCGCTGAGGTGCCGGCTTTCAACCCGCCCGATCATCTCAAGGCCACGGACGTCTCCCGCGTGCCCCGGGTCGTTCCCATGACGGTGGCTGCGGCCCGCGAGGCGTTGCGTGATGCGAGCATAGATGTCGAGTCCCTGGATCTTCCCGCGCGTCAGCAGATCGGCTTGGTCGTGGGAACAGGCGGCGGGGGGATTGAGTTTGGGGAACGGCAATACGAGGCGTTCTATGGCAAGGGGACGCGGAGCGTCACACCGTATTGCATCTCTTCATCTTTTGTCGGGATGCTCTCCAGCGAGGTGTCCATCTTACTGGGGCTGCGGGGCATCAGCCATATTGTCTCCACCGGCTGCACCTCGTCAACGGATGCGATGGGGTACGCCTACCAGATGATCCGCTGGGGTGAGCAGGAGTTGCTCTTGACTGGGGGCGCTGAGGCTTGCATTACGCGCGGCCTCATGGCAGGGTTTTGCCGGATGCGGGTCATGTCGACCCGGTACAACGATACGCCCGAACGCGCCTCTCGTCCGTTTGATCGCAACCGCGATGGGTTTGTCCTGGGGGAAGGGGCTTGGATGTTTGTCGTGGAGCCGCTTGAGTGCGCCCAGGCGCGTGGAGCGCGCATCTACGCGGAGATCGTGGGCTACGGCTCCACCTGTGACGCCTACCACCGCGTCGCCGTCCCGCAGGACGGCGTGGAGTCTGCGCGGGCCATGCAGCTTGCGCTGGAACACGCAGGGCTTTCATCGGACTGCATCCAGTACGTCAACCTGCACGGGACCGGAACTCAGATGAACGATCCGGTCGAGACGACGGCGGTGAAGCTGGTCTTCAACGGCTCATCACGGAGCGTGTTCACCAGCGCGACAAAATCGATGATCGGGCACCCGCAGGGAGCCTGCGGGGCGGCAGGCGTCATGGCGTCGCTCTTCGCGCTCACACAGCAGTTCATCCCCCCGACCATCAACTATGAGACCCCCGACCCGGCGTGCGACTTGAACTACACGCCGAATACCGGCGTGGCGCGCGACGTTGAGTACGCCCTGTGCAACACGATTGCCTTTGGCTCCAAGAACTCGGCGCTTGTCCTCCGGCGCTGGGAGGGCCGCAACGATTGATGCGCCGATGCGTCTGAGTGTGGCGACCAACTTTGACGACGAGCTGGTTGAGCAGCTGCGGGGCCTGCCGGTCCACGATCTGTTCGGCAAGCTCGCGGTGGATGAAGTCGGTGGGGGACGCTCGAGCTATCTGCTCCAGTCCGTGTCGCGACGGCGGCTGGCGCGCCACATCAATGCGGCACATGCCGCAGGCTTTGGGTTCAACTACCTGTTGAACGCGGCCTGCTTGGACAACCGGGAATCCACGCGGCGCGGCCATCGGGCGATTCGCCGGCTCCTCGATGGGCTCTGCCGTCTTGGGGTAGATTCGGTGACGGTGGCGGTGCCGTCCCTCCTGAAGTTGATCAAACGATCCTATCCTACGTTGCGCGTGCGCATCTCCGTCTTCGCGCAGATCGACACCGTCTCGAAGGCGCGCTGGTGGGCCAATGAAGGTGCGGATGCTCTCACGCTTGATTCACTGGGCGTCAACCGCGAATTCGCAACTCTGCGCGCGATCCGGCAGGCGGTGCCCATCGACCTGCAGCTGCTGGCCAACAATCACTGCGTGAGCCGCTGCCCGATGGCCGGCTACCACATGAACGTCTTGGCGCACTCCTCGCAGGCGAATCACCCCTCCGGCGGCTTTGTCCTCGATCATTGCCTACTGACCTGCACGACACAGCGGGTGCGCGACTCGGTGGAGTACCTGCGTGGCGACTGGATCCGCCCCGAGGATCTCCACCACTACGAGGCGCTGGGCTACGACTGGTTCAAGATCGTTGAGCGCAACGCGCCGACGCCGGTGTTGGTCAAGCGCGTCCGTGCCTACGCGAGTCGCCGCTACGATGGCAACTTGCTGGACTTGATTCAACCCTTTGGCTACCCGCAGCCTTCATCGCCCAGGCGGCACATCAACCGAGGGTTATTCTGGTCATGGCGGATGCTGATGGGGCTCTCCAGCCTGAGGCCGTCGTTCCTGCGCCGCGTGCGAAGGCTGGCCCGAAGACGTGGGTGGCTGCAGGAGCTTCCCTCAGCCCCAGTGATGATCCACAACCATTGCCTCGACGGCTTCATTGATCGGTTCCTGACCCAGGGTTGTCGCGATCTCGATTGCGAGTCGTGCCGCTACTGCCATCGGTGGGCGGCCAAGGTGGTTGACATGGATCCGACTTTCCGCCGCCAATGCCTGGATGACACCGAAACAGTGCTTGCACAACTCGAGTCTGGCAGGTGCTGGCGATGAGCCTACGTCTGAAGAGAAACACCTATGACTCGTGACGTGGCGCTCGTGGATGCCTTGGTGGTGGGCGCAGGTCCTACTGGATGCATGGTGGCGAGGGAGCTGGCTCGAATGGGTTGGCGGGTCCTGTTGGTTGAACGAGAGGGATTGGGTCGCGATCGGGTCTGCGGTGGGTTCTTGGGTCCTGAAGTTGTGAAGACCTTTTCAGACGTTGGCCTCGAAGATGCCAGCGCGCGTCTTACGCCCGTGTGGGTTCGCCGTGTGATTTTCTCCGGCCCCGGGACTGACGTGATTGAAGCGCCCCTGCCGCACGCGGGGGGCTGGAGCGTGCGCCGGGCCGTCTTCGATCATTGGCTGGCTGATCACGCCGCTCGTGCGGGGGTCACGGTCGTGCCGCAGACCCACGTCGTTGCGGCCCGTCGGGCCAATGGGTTGTGGCACGTGCTGCTTCACGGCGAGCGCGGTCGAGAACGGGTGGGGGCTCGCGTGATGATCCGAGCCTTCGGCCGTCGCCACCTCACCGCCGCTCCGGCCGACCGCCGTCGGGTCTTCTTCGGCTGCAAGACGGTCTATGCGGGTGGCCAGGGGCTTGCGCAGCGTGTCGCGTTGCACTTTGTCCGCGCCGGCCATGTGGGGTTTGACCCGCTGCCTGATGGACACATGACCATGTGCCTCTATGTGGAGCGGGCTCGCCTTGAGGCTGCCCGAGGCGACCTGGATCAGATGATGGCGCGCCTCTCCGACGAGAATCCTCGCATCGGCGACACGCTAGCCGGAGCACGGCGCGTCACGCCGTGGCTGGGCTGTCAAGCGCAGCCGGATGGCCGAACAACATTCTCTGCCGATGGGGTCTTTTGTGTTGGCGATGCGGTGACGATGGTCAACCCGATTCTGGGGGGAGGCATCAGCGTGGCGATCGGCTCGGCGCTGTTGCTCGCCCGTGCACTCGACGCTGGAAGGCGGTACAGCCACACCGAGGCGCAGGTGGCGGCCGCATATGCGCAGGCTTGGCGCCGGCAGTTTCAGGGGAAAGCGCGGCTGGGCCATTGGCTCGGCCGGTGCGAACGTTCGGCACCCCTGACCAAGGCCATCCTGCATGCCGTAACCGCGCAACCGGCCCTTCTCAAGCGGTTGGTGCAGTTCTCCAGACCTTCGCCGGTTCCCGTGCCTCTACCGGTTTGAAGCATGCGGCACTGAGCGT
>CAYJWN010000067.1:0-9297 GCA_964373835.1 uncultured Planctomycetales bacterium | reverse complement strand
GGAGTACGGCAACGACATCCTGCACCTCAGCCTGCAGCCACCTCTGCCAGAGGTCTTTGAGGTGTCGATTGACTACCATGCGCGTCTCGGACCGGGTGAAGAACCTGTCGCCGATCTGCCCGCGCCAGCCGATGAGCTGGCGCGCGAGCTTGCGCCCCGCGGACTAGTCATTGTTGACGATGAGGTTCGCACAAGAGCCGGACGCGCCACCGCCGGCCGCACCACGCCGATGGACAAGGCGCGGGGCATCTACGAGGCGGTCATCCAACAGGTGAAGTACGATAAGAGCGTGCCGGGCTGGGGTCGGGGCGACACGCGCCGGGTCTGCCGGCTTGGGGCGGGCAACTGCACCGACTTCCATTCACTGTTCATCTCGATGGCGCGGGCCAGCCGCATCCCGGCCCGGTTCAAGATCGGCGTGGTGATCCCGCAGGCCGCTTCAGGAACCCTGCCCGGGTATCACTGCTGGGCCGAATTCTATATGGAAGGCCGGGGCTGGGTGCCGGTGGATGCCTCCGAGGCGTGGAAACACCCGGAGCTGGCGGACTACTATTTCGGAGCGCGTGATCCGAGCCGGTTCCTCATCAGTGTGGGCCGTGACATCCGGCTTGTCCCTCGACAGCAGGGCGAGCCGGTGAACATCTTCTTCTCTCCGTACGTTGAGGTGGATGGACAGGCGTTTGCTGATGTGGGCGTTGAGGTCCGGTTCGCGGACCTCCACCATGGGAGGACGATATGAAGCGTTCGATGGGGGCTGGGCTCTTCGCGGTGGCGATAGGTGGACTGTTGAGTGGCGGATGGCCCGTGGACGCGGCGGAGCATGGGGGACAGGAACACGGAGGCGCCACGACAGCGCCGGCAGCTAAAGAACACGGTGGGACCTCGCAGGAGCGTAGCAGCCAGGCCCTGAAAGCCGAGCCGTCGGCTGAGCAGATCCGTCAGGCCATCAGGGACCACATTGCGTCCATCGAACGAGAGGACGGAGTCTTCACCATTGAGGATGACGTGACTGGGACGACTCGGACGCTGCAGCTGGTGCGCGTCCATGAGCGCGTGGGCAAGACCGGCGACCTGCACTATTCCTGCACCGACATGCGCGACACCAACACCGGCGAGCTATTGGATTTGGACTTCGATGTCGATGCGTCAGGCAATCGGCTTGAGGTCGTGGACGCGCGGATCCACAAGCTCGAGGGCCAGGCCCGCTACACCTATGACGAGCACGACAACCGCATCCCGGTGATTTCAAAGAGCAGCGAGTCAACGCCAGGACAAGAACGGACCTACTAGTTCACTAGACGTCCAGAATCAGCTATAGCATCTACAGCCATGCGGTACCATGCGTCCCAGAGGTTCTTTATAAGGAAGGCTGACGCGTGCGGTTCTAGCTCCAGCCTGGATGCGGTCTGTCCAACCCAAAAGCCTGGATGAGCGGATACGTCAACGCCACGGTTGTCACCGTGCTGGTGCTCATGAGCGGTGCCACAGCGGCGCAGGCTCAACAGGACCGCGCCCAGGTCAGGCGCTGGGACTTCGAGGAGAGTCGCGAGGGGAGTGCGCCATCGGGATTTTCGTTTGCGAGGACGGGCAGCGGGCGCCTGGGCCAGTGGCTTATCAACATGCAACCTGATGCGACAAGCGGGACCCACGTCCTCGCCCAGGTGGATCCCGATCCGACGGATTTCCGATTCCCGATGGCGGTGGCCGATGAACCACTGCTGGCAGACTTGCGATTTTCGGTGCGGTGCAAACCCGTCTCAGGGAACGTTGACCAAGCGTGCGGGCTGGTGCTCCGTTACCAGGATGAGCACAACTACTACGTGACTCGCGCCAACGCGCTTGAGCAGAACGTGCGGCTGTACAAGGTGGTGAAGGGTCAGCGGCAGCAGTTCGCCAGTTGGAACGGCTCCGTCACAGGCGGGACCTGGCATGAGCTTGGGGTGGAAGCGAAAGGCGACCACTTCACCGTCTCCTGGAACGGCCAACGCGTCATTGATGCTCACGATCAGACGTTCTCTCGACCAGGAAAAGTCGGCCTCTGGACCAAGGCCGACTCCATCACCTACTTCGACGATCTCCGTGTCGAATTCCGTGCTGCCCCCTAGCGCCACGTGGTTTCATCGTGGAATGCTCCTGCCCCATGGGCCCCTGCACTGACCGCTCGCTGATTCTTGCCTCCGCAGGACTCAGGGCGACGGCTGTCGGTCTCTCCGGCGTCATCCTAGCGCTCCACTTGGCGAGCCTTGGTTTCGATGTGTGGGCGATTGGCCTGGCGACGTCGCTGGGACTGGCCGGGTGTGCGATTGGAACCGTCGTGATGACGTTCGCAGCGGACCGGTTGGGCCGCCGCGCCAGCCTCGTGGGCCTGGCCTTCCTGATGGGCTTGGGAGGACTCATGCTGGCGTTGAACACCCAGGCCTCCGTCATCTTGGTCAGCATGGTGGTGGGGATGGTCAACGGCATGGGTCGTGATCGGGGGGCTGGACTGACCGTGGAGCAGGCCATGCTGCCGAAGACCACCACTGACCGCCAGCGCACGACGGCCTTCGCCTGGTACAACGTCGTCGTGGATGCGGGTCATGCGGTGGGCTCCCTCCTCGGAGGCCTGCCCGCCCTCCTGCGCTTGTCCGCGGGGTACTCCGTCTTGGACTCCTATCGGTGGACGTGGGGCCTGTATAGCCTGCTGTGTGTCCTCGGAGGGCTGCTGGCATTGGGTCTCTCACGCGGCGTCGCACTGAAGGTCCGCCAGCCTCCCCAAGCGCTCTCGCCGGCTGCCCGGCCGACCGTCATGAAGTTTGCGGCGCTCTCCGGGGTGGATAGCCTGGGTGGAGGTTTTCTGACCACCGCGCTGCTTGGCTACTGGTTCTTCAAGCGCTTCGGGGTGGATGAGGCGCTGCTGGGACCGCTCTTTTTTGTCGTGCGCGTCCTGAATGGACTCTCCCACCTGGTGGCCGCGTGGCTGGCCAAGCGCATCGGCCTCGTCAACACCATGGTCTGGACGCATCTGCCGTCCAGCCTGCTGCTGATGACCGTCCCCATTGCCCCAAACCTGCCTGTGGCAATTACGCTGTTCCTGATTCGAGAGGCTCTAGTGGAAATGGATGTGCCAACGCGCCAGTCCTATATCGTCGCGGTGGTCAGGGATGAGGAACGGACGCGGGCAGCAGGGATCAGCAACATGACGCGGAGTACGGCGTGGGCGGTGGCTCCAGCGGCGGCGGGGATGCTGATGCGGCATTTTTCGCTTTCTGCGCCGTTGCTGGTTGGACCCGCCTTAAAGATTGCGTATGATCTGCTGCTCTATCGAGCGTTCCGGCACATCAAGCCACCGGAAGAACAGCGCTAATGTTCAGTTACGCAAAAGTAGTTCCGTTACTAAGCACGAGTCGGAGGGGTGGTGTGTTGAGCAGATGAGGCAAGGGGCCATCTGGATCGCTGGCGTGGCCACTCTGTGGTGGGGAATAGCCGCTCTGTGCGCTGCGGCCTCCAACGAAGGGGCGGAGTTGATTGGCACGAAAGCCCAGAGTTGGGACGTTTCGGAGTGGCTCAATAGCCGGCCTCTCTCGCTGGAGCAGCTGCGGGGCCGAGTAGTCCTCGTGCGGTGGTGGACCGGCCCGGAGTGCCCGTACTGTGCGGCCTCCGCGCCCAACCTGAACGCTTGGTATCAGAAGCATCACAAGCAAGGCCTGGTCGTCATTGGCTTCTATCACCACAAATCACCCACGCCTCTGTCACGACAGCACGTCGCGCAGCTCATCAAGCGGTATCGCTTCACATTTCCCGTGGCGGTTGACCCCGAGTGGCGGACGCTCAAACGCTGGTGGCTCGACCCTTCGACTCACGCTCAGGGTCGAGTCCCGAGCGAAGTCGAGGGACTCGATGGGCATGATCAGCGGTGGACGTCGGTGAGCTTCTTGATTGACCAGCAAGGGATCATTCGCTACATCCATCCCGGCGGGTCATATAGCGAGGAAGATGCGCAGGTGATGGACGCGATGATTCAGCGGTTGCTTGAGCCACCGCAGCGAGGCGGTTCATCGTGACGGCGCGCTCCCGGCGCATCATATGGAGCATCGGAGTGCTCGCTGTCCTGGTAGGTGGCGGCGTTATGACCCGATGGCACATGGCGAAGCGAACCCGTCCGATTCACACCGAAGAACAGCGTCCGGCCAGTACGCTCCCTGCCGCTACACAGGCGACATCAAGCACAGTACCGGCTGACGCGCAGGGCCGCAAGCCCAACCGGCTCATCCATGAGAAAAGCCCTTATCTATTGCAGCACGCCTACAATCCGGTCGACTGGTATCCGTGGGGTGAGGAGGCGTTTGCCAAGGCCAAGCGCGAAGACAAACCGATCTTCTTGTCGGTGGGGTATTCGACCTGCTACTGGTGCCACGTGATGGAGCAGGAATCTTTCGATAAGCCTGACGTGGCCGCGCTCATGAACGAGACCGTCGTGGCCATCAAGGTCGACCGGGAGGAGCGGCCGGATCTCGATGCGATCTACATGGCGGCCGTGCAGGCGATGACCGGTTCCGGTGGCTGGCCGATGACCGTGTTCCTCACGCCTGAGGGCAAGCCCTTCTGGGGCGGGACGTACTTTCCGCCAGAGGATCGGTGGGGGCGACCAGGTTTGAAGAGTGTCCTGCGCTCGATCAGTGAGGCCTGGCGGACGAAGCGAGCCGACATCCTCCGATCGAGTCAGTCACTGACGCAAGCCATCCAGGCCGGCGCGGAAACCGGATCATCGGCCACGCTGACGACCGACGTCCTTGAGCGGGCCACCCAACAGTTCGCTCAGCAGTACGACGCGACCTACGGAGGCTTCGGGCCCGCTCCCAAGTTTCCTCGGAGCCACAGTCTGTCGTTTCTGCTGCGGGCCTGGCTCCGCGCCAAGGACCCCAAGATCTTGGAGATGGTGGAGCATACGCTGGATGCCATGGCGCGCGGCGGGATGCACGACCATCTCGGCGGAGGGTTCCACCGCTACTCGACGGATCAGCAGTGGCTCGTGCCGCACTTTGAGAAGATGCTCTATGACCAGGCGCTCTTGGCGCGGACGTATCTTGAAGCGTATCAAGTCACAGGCAAGAGCCAGTACGCCGAGGTGGCGCGCGACATCTTCGAGTACGTCCTGCGCGACATGCGCGACCGAGCGCCGCAAGGCCAAGGAAGTGCCGCACGCGGGCAGACGCGTGCGGCCGATGCGACCGGCGCCTTTCATTCCGCGGAGGATGCGGGCGAGGTCGGCAAGGAGGGCGAGTACTACGTCTGGACCCCGCAGGAGATCGACGCCGCGCTCAAGAGCACTGATGCCGAACTGTTCAAGCGGTTCTATGGCGTGACACCCAGCGGAAACTTTGAGCACGGAACCACCATTCTGTCCATCGCCAAACCTTTGGAGGAATTTGCCACAGCCGAAGGCCTCTCGCTTGAGGAGGCCCGAGCGAAGCTAAACGCAGCGCGGGCGAAGTTGCTTGCCGCTCGCAGCCAGCGGGAGCGTCCGCATCGGGACGACAAGATTCTCACGGACTGGAACGGCCTGCTGATCGGCGCGTTGGCGTACGGCGCCCGCTCGCTGGATGAGCCGCGCTATGCCCAGGCCGCGCGCGAGGCCGCCAGCTTCCTCCTGGAGCGTCTGCAGGCCGCCAGCCCAGCGGCTGGCGGCACTCCCTCGCCAGCGGGGAAGGTGCCGGCTCGGTCGCGCAACGGTCGCTTGCTGCACCGCTACCGCGACGGCGAGGCCTCCATTCCGGCTTTTCTCGACGACTACGCGTTCCTCGCCGGGGGGCTGACGGACCTCTATGAGGCCACCGGTGAGGCGCGGTGGCTCGCGGAAGCCAAACGACTGACCCAGGAAATGGTGCAGCTCTTCTGGGATGACAAAGCCGGCGGCTTCTTCTTCAGTGGGGATCAGAACGAACGGTTGATCGCGCAGACCAAAGAGCTGTACGACGGGGCGCTCCCCTCCGGCAACTCGGTCGCGGCACTCGATCTCGTGCGCCTGGGCCAACTCACGATGGACAAAGAGCTCCAGGACCATGCTGAACGGCTGGTTCAGGCCTTCTCCGGGCAGGCCAACCAGGCCTCCTCCGCCTTCCCGCAATTCCTGATCGCACTCGACTTCTGGCTGGGGCCCTCGCAGGAGATCGTGATCGCGGGCGATCCCGACTCGGCGGACACCCGGCAGATGCTGCGGGCCGTCTACGGACGATTTCTTCCGCGCGCGGTGCTGGCGGTGCATCCGGTCGGTGAGGCCGCCCAAGCCGTGGAAGCGCTCGTCCCGTTCATCAAGGAGCAGCGACCGCTTCAAGACAAGGCGACCGCCTACGTCTGCAAGAGCTATGTTTGCAACCTACCCACGACCGACCTGGCCAAACTGACCGCCTCACTGGACGCCAGCCGCTGAGCTGTTCCTGTCGTAGTCGCTCCTTGCACGCTGCGAATCGTTTCCCCCGCTTGCGCATCATAATCGACAGAGATGGACATGGAAGCGGTCACAGTCGGTCGGTTTGTCCTGGCGTTCCTGGGGGGCCTGGCCCTTAATCTGACTCCGTGTGTCTACCCGCTGATCCCGATCACGCTGAGCTTCTTTGCTGGACAGGCCCCCCCACCAAAGAGTTTGGTGGGGGGGCAGGCGCAGCAGCGATGGGGGCACACCGCGGTCCTTGCGACCTGCTACGTGCTGGGTTTGGCGGTGACGTATTCAGCTCTGGGGCTTATCGCCAGTCTGACCGGCGGCATGCTGGGGGCGGTACTCCAACAACCGTGGGTGCCAATCCTGACGGCGCTGGTGATGGTGGCGCTGGGCTTGAGTCTCTGCGGATTATTTGAGTTTCAGGTCCCTGCCGTGCTCACCAGCCGATTGGGAGTCGCCAGAACGGGTGCGGCCGGAGCGCTCATTATGGGGCTGACGGTTGGAATCGTCGCGGCACCCTGCATCGGCCCGTTTGTGTTGGGGATGCTCCTGTACGTCGGCCAGCTCGGCCGGCCACTCGTAGGGTTTTGGCTCTTCTTCGCGCTGGCACTTGGGCTGGGGCTGCCGTATCTCTTCCTCGGCATCTTCGCCGGTCAACTGCACCGGCTCCCACGCTCTGGCGCGTGGCTGACGTGGGTCAAGCAGCTACTCGGCTGCGCCATGTTCGGTGTGGCGCTGCACCTGGTGTTGCCACTCTTGCCTGATCAGGTAGGCCGGTGGACGGTTGTCGTCTTACTGGTTGGCTGCGGCATCTATCTCGGCTGGGCCTCTCGGGCCAACCTCCAAGGCGGCTGGCTATGGGCACGGCGAGTGGTCGGCCTGCTGCTGGTTGTGAGTGCGCTCGGGGCATGGCCTTCGGGCGCTGCGGCGCCTTCGCCGATCACCTGGGTGCCCTACGCGGAGTCGATTGTGAAGGAGGCGGGCGGGAAGCCTGTGTTGGTTGATGTCTACGCGGACTGGTGTATCCCGTGCCATGAGATGGACGCGACGACCTACCGCGATCCGCACGTCGTGGAGCATACACAAGCCTTCATGATGGTCAAGCTCGATGCGACCGACCTGAGCCCTGCCGAAGAGGCGTTCATCGGCCGCTACCGCGTCGTGGGGGTTCCCACGCTGCTCGCCTTTGATGACCAGGGACGCGAGTGGACGGACTTGCGGCGAGCCGGATACATTAGTGCGCAAGAGCTGCTCGAGATTATGCATACCCTGCAGGGGCATTGACCCCGCTCTCCTCTGAATCGTTTTTTGTCCCCTGTAGCGGTGTATCGTGAGCATGGCCTTCGGGCTGCCGGTCCATCAGGGTGGAGAAGCCAGAGGATCCTTATCCGAACTTTTGGTTGTTAGACGGATGCGCTATTATAGGACGGTGGCGTTCTTCAATAGTCGCTCGGGGACATACAGCGAAAGCCTGAAAGCGAGGTGACCGGTGAGTGCTCCAGCGAAAACACGGTATCGAGAGGGAGGACGCGCGTTACTGGTCGCCGGACTCGCCCTATGTTCGATAGCAGCGAGTGAATTACCGCACCCCAAGGGGTGCGGCATTCGGCGTTTTGTCAGTAATGTCCCCGGAATTCAGTGACGGAATTCTCAGGACCGCCACATGCCTTACGAACGCTTTGCGATGCGGGGTTTAGATTTCCTGGGCTTCCGCTTCTGCTTTCCGCTGTTGAACTCCACAAGCTTCTCCCAGTCAATATCACCGTCTGGCATCGAAAAGTTGTTGAGGAATTCACGTTCGAATCGATTGACTGCTTTCTTCCACTCCACTTGATATCGGACTCGATGTTCTTGCGGATAATGCTTCATCAAGCGGATCAGCTTGAGATAAAAGTCCGGGTCGCCCGTCAGTTCTTCCCAAAACGCCTGCCCCGATCGCTGGCGGTAGTTTCTTGACCACTTTGGGTCGGTGTTACGCCTCCCGTAGCCGTAGCCGAGGACCGGATCAAACGCCTTATGCAATTTCCGAAGCCGGTTTTGTAAGCTCTGAAAATTCTGCCGCTGCCGATTCCATTGATCGGCATTGCCCCAGTGTGGGCCAGACTTGACCGCATAAGCTGTCACAGTCGTGCCTGTCTCTCTAATGATGTCAACGCCTTCCCCACCGCCAGTCCGCCCTCCACTGACGGCCTTTGCGATTGGCTCGAAGAAGGCATCGCCAAAAATCGTCTCATCTGAGGAAGAAATATACGCCTGGAGCAGCTCTGAAACGATCTCTGAAGCCTGCTGAACGCCCTTCGCTTTGAATAGGTAGGGGTTCTTCTTGCTAAGGGCTTCGGTAAGGTTCAAGCCGGTGAGTTTGGCAATTCGGCGGGAATAGAAATCGTCAAGGTGTTTCTTAACGAGCTCTTCGAGCTTTCGCGCGCCGACTTTGGCCATGTTCAGGCAGCCGACTTTCCATTGCCACTTTTCGCCAGGCGCGCCTCCTCATCTTCGACTCTTTTCCTTGCCAGCCTACAAAACTCAGGGTTGATCTCGATTCCTACAAAATCTCGGTTGCCTTTCACACAGGCCACGGCAGTCGTTCCGGACCCCATGAACGGATCTAAGACGACGTCACCCGGCTTCGTGAATAACTTGATGAACCACTCTGGTAGGGCAACGGGGAACGTGGCGCTGTGGCCCTTATTGGCGCACTCCGTTGCCATGTGCAGCACATTCGTCGGATACGCTTTCTCCCGTCCCACCCAATTCGCAATACGTTTCCCAAAGCCGCTCAACACCCTCGAATCATCTCGTCTCTTGTCTGTCTCACTTAAGTTCCGTAGGCGGCTTATCCTCCAATTTCCCATCGGCACCATGACCGCCTCTTGGAACAT
>CAYJWN010000066.1:0-9441 GCA_964373835.1 uncultured Planctomycetales bacterium | reverse complement strand
CGGGAGGGCCGACCCTCCTGCAATCTGTCACCGTCGGTTAAGTTCATGGCTATAAACGTAAAATTCAAAATTTTGAGTTTTGCCTTGTGGTTTTGCCTTTTTCCTTTTACCTTTTGACTTCTCATCAGAATCTTTCGATAAGGGAACGCATCTCCTCGACGGTCTGCGCCTGATTGATGCGATTCCGGAACTCCGCGACGCCGGGCGTGTCTTTGAAATACCACGCGATGATCCGCCGCAGATGCCCCACCGGCCGCTCCTCGTAGCGGCACTGCAGCTCCAGATGGCGCACGAGCACCCGCTTGCGTTCGGCCAGCTCCGGCTTCGGCGGCGGGGTCTGCCCGTCAAGCGCCGCATCGATCTCCTTGTAGATCCAGGGATTGCCCAGGGCACCGCGCGCCACCATGACGGCGTCGCAGCCGGAGACGGTCTTCAGGCGCAGGGCGCTCGCCCCATCTACGACATCGCCGTTGCCGATCACGGGAATCGCCACGACGTCCTTGATCCGACGGATCGCCTCGTAATTGGCCGTGCCAGAATAGCCCTGTTCGCGCGTGCGGCCATGGACGGCGATGGCATCGACCCCGCAGTCCTGGGCGATGCGGGCGATGCGCACGGCTTCCTGACCGCTTCCATCGCTGAACCCGAGCCGCATCTTGACGGTGACCGGGATGCGTGTGACCGCTTTGACGACCCGCGTAAAGATCTGCTCGGCGGTGGCCGGCTCGCGCAGGAGCATGGAGCCGCCGCCTTTGCTGACGATCTTCGGCACCGGACAGCCGAGGTTGAGGTCGACGAGGTCATAGCCCATCGCCTCGATCTTCGCCGCCGCCTCACCCATGACGTCCGGATCGCAGCCGACAAGCTGAGCGCCCAGCGGCCGGTCTTCGGGAATCGTCTGCATCATCTCGTAGGTCTGGCGGACGTTGCGCACCAGCGCTTCGGAGGAGACCATCTCCAGAAACGCAAACGCCATCCCCTGCGACCGCGCGATGAGGCGAAACGGCAGATCCGAGCAGTTCGCCATCGGCGACTGCACCACCGTCGGAAGCCGGAACTGTTTAAGCGGAATCATGCCATCTCTCAAACGCCTTGCGATTCCATGATATACTAGAAGGCCTCATGGTACACCCCAACGGTATCGCACACAAGGACGTCCCAGCGTGGAGCCCAACGGGAAAACCCGTGGGGCGGAATCCCGAGCGATGGCGAGCGAGCAAAGCGAGTCGAGCCAGAGTCGAGGGATCAGAGCCGCCCCGGCACAGCCTGAAGCGGTTCCTGTGGTACGCGCGTCCCTACCGCCGCATCCTGATCGCCGCCGTCGGCTTCGGGGTGGTGCGGTATCTCGTCCCGCTTGCGCTGCCGTGGACCGTCAAGATCCTCGTCGACGACTTTCTGCTTCCGAACGCGACGCGACCCCACCTGCAGCTCCACCTGTTGATGGCGGGACTGTGCGCGCTCTACGCGCTCTACGCCTTCGCCAGCTACTGGCGCTTCTATCTGGCGGGCCTGGCCGGCCACCGCATCATCTTTGATCTGCGCCAGGCGCTCTACCTGCATGTCCAGCGCATGAGCCTCAGCTTCTTCGAGCGGCAGCAGATCGGCGCGGTGGTGTCCCGCATGACGACGGATATCGCCTCGGCCCAGAACTTCGTGGGAGCGGCCTTTGTCAACACGGTGATGGACCTCTCATGCGTCGCCGTGATCATCGGCCTCCTGTTCCTGGCGCACGCCGAGCTGGCGATCGTCTCGCTGTTGGTGATCCCCTTCTACGCCGCCGTCAGCTACCACTTGCAGAAGGACATCAAGGCCAAGAGCCGCGTGATGCACCACCAGCTCCAGGAAATCTCCGGCGACCTCCACGAGCAGTTTGCCGGCATTTCGACGATTCAGGCGTTCACGCAAGAAGAAGCTGCCGCGCGGGAGTTCCGCGAGCAGAGCGAGGAGTATTTCGACACCGTGATGGACAGCGTGAAACTGCAGTCCATCGCGTTGGGGGCCACCGGCTTTCTGACGGCGCTGGGGCCGATCCTCGTGTTATGGGCCGGCGCCGCGGCGGTATGGTCGGGACAGCTCAGCGTGGGGACGCTGATGGCGTTTTACGCCTATCTCGGCATGCTCTATCAGCCGATCCAGCGGCTCACGGAGCTCAACCTCATCCTGGCGAACAGCCTCGCCGCGATGGACCGGATCTTCGAGGTGTTCGACACCTATCCGGAAGTGCGGGAACAGCCGAAAGCGCCGGCGCTTGCGCGGGTGCGGGGCGACATCGCTCTTGAGGACGTCAGTTTCCAGTATGACGGCCGCGAGCCGGTCTTGGAACACCTCGCCCTCATGATCCCCGCCGGCAAGACCATTGCGCTGGTGGGGCCCAGCGGCGCGGGCAAATCCACGATCGCGAAACTGCTGCCCCGTTACTACGATGTCGCGGGCGGCCGCATCGCGATTGACGGCGTGGATATCCGCACGGTCAGCCTCAAGTCACTCCGCCAGCAGATTGCTATCGTCTCCCAGGAGCCGATTCTTTTCAGCGGGACCATCGCCGATAACCTCCGTTATGGCCGGCCTGAGGCCGCCCTCGAGGCGATGCGGGCGTCCGCCCGCGCCGCCTTTGCGGAGGCGTTCATTGAACAATTGCCTCAAGGGTATGACACGGAAATCGGCGAGCGGGGCGTGCGGCTGTCGGGCGGTCAGAAACAGCGGCTGGCGATTGCGCGGGCGTTCTTGAAGGATGCGCCGATCATCATCCTCGATGAGCCGACCTCAGCGCTGGATGCCGAGTCGGAAGAGCTCATCAAGCAGGCGCTCAACCGGCTTCTTGAGGGCCGCACCGCGCTCATCATCGCGCATCGGCTCTCCACGATCGAGCATGCGGATCTCGTCGTCGTGCTGGATGGCGGCCGCATCATCGAGCAAGGCCGGCACGCGGACCTCTTCAGGCAACCCGGCGGCCTCTATCGCCGCTACGCCGAGCACCAATTAGCAGGAAACTTCAACCGTGGCTCCGGGCTGGGGGCTCTGGGCTCAGGGTAATTGCGTTACCGCTTCTTGCCGCCGAGAAACACCTGCGAATAGAGCAGGCTCGCCAGCACGCCGCCCAGGATGGGCCCGATCCAGTACACGAGATGATTGTCCCAGAAGCCTGAGGCCAGCGCCGGGCCGAAGCTGCGCGCCGGGTTCATCGACGCCCCGGTGAGCGGCCCGCCGAACAGGATGTCGAAGATCAACACCGTGCCGATCCCGAAGCCCGCAATGGCATGCCAGCTCCCCTTGGGGTCTACCGCCGTCCCGAAGACGGTCAGCACCAAAAAGAAGGTGAGGACGGTTTCAATGGTCGTGCCCTGCACCGCCGTAACCCCTTCGCGCAGCGCCGGAGTTCCCAGGTGCACCGCCTGCCAGACCGACGCCGGCAACACCAGCGTCAGGAGATAGCCGGCGACCGCCGAGCCCGCAAGCTGCGCGGCCACGTACGCGATCGCCTGCTTCCCATCAATTTTCTGCGCCGTCAGCACGCCGATCGTCACCGCCGGATTGAAGTGCCCGCCCGAAATGTGCCCGAGCGCTGAAATCATCACCGCCAGCACGGCTCCATGCGCGATCGCAATGCCCAAGAGCCCGACTGCGCCACCGCTCAATTCATTAGTGCAAATGGCCCCGGCGCCGATGAAGCACAGCGCGAACGTGCCCAGAAACTCCGCCACCGCCGAGCGACCCAGCTGATCCATGCCTCCTCCTTATGTTGGAGACTTGCCGCGCTCCAGCGTCCAGCGCTGTTGCGATTCTTTCAAGAGCTTCGTGTTCTGTTCCAGCAGCCGCAGGTTGAGTTCCTGGAGGGCCGCCCATCGCCTTCCGACCACGACCACGACCGCAAGCAGCAGGACGATCAGCACCCCCAACGGCCAGAGCGTTTGATGGAGCAGGCGGAGCGCCGCCTCATCCGGCTGGACCGCCACGACGCGCCATCCGGTTGTGCCGATCGGATGCACGCCCGCCAACCAACGCTTCCCCCGCCCCCACACCAAAAGCTTTGGTGGGGGGGGGCGCCCCTCCTCGCGAAACATGAGGGCGTGGCCCGACGCTGAGACCGGCTGCGCCACCGGCGGCCAATCGGAGGCAGGTTTTGGGCCGCCGGCGGACACCTGAAAGGGATACACGACGAGCTGGCTGCGCTGATCCGCCACATACAGGAATCCTTCCGGATCCATGCGAACCTGTTGGACCACCGATCTGATCGATTCGACGTCAGCAGGTTGTAGCTGAGGCGGCGTGTCGCTCAGGGTGCTTCCAATGACCTTGGATGTCAGTTGCGCGACCATGAGGAGGTTGTGGAGCGCCTGGGTGCGCGCAACCGTCGCGTTCACGTGATACGTCACGCCCAGCACGACGGCCGGCGGCAGGAGCATCATGCCCACGAGAAACCACAGTGGACGGCCATACGCTCGAAAGAGCCAGGTGGAACACACGGTGTCGAGCTGTTCGGCAAGCCGCCGGCGCCATGCGCTCATGTCGCGGGCCGGCTCAGCCTTCCATCCCTAAGAGAACCTTCGTCAAGACGATCGTCTCGAGGTACTCCAGGTTGAAGGGTTTTGTCACATAATCATACGCGCCGGCGTCCAGCGCCTCGCGCACGGTGGCCTCATCCCCGATCCCCGACACCATAATGACAGGCAGCGCCGGATGGCGCTCCTTGATTGTCTTCAACGTCATCAGCCCATCCATCCCCGGCATCGTGACATCGAGGAGGACCGCCAGCGGCTTCTGCGTGAGTGCCGCCAGCGTTTCCTCTCCGGATTCCGCCGTGGCGACGTTCATCCCGCGCGACTCAAAAAAGCTCTTCAAGAGCCGCAGGATCCCCGGCTCATCGTCCACGACAAGCAGCGTGCCGGGAACCCGCGCCCGAGGCGCTGCCGCGGACGGATGGGGTGCGGAGTGCACGTGCTTCAACGACAGCTCAAGGCTTTTGAGGAACAGCTCAACCCCCAGCTCCTTGCGCACGATCTCGGCAATGCCAAGACGGCGCAATTCCTGCGCGGGGATGTCCGGATCGCCGCCTTCCTGGAGCAGGATGATGGGAACGCCGCCATCAAACACGCGGATCTCTTGAGCGGTCTTAAGCCCGGACAATCCCGGCATCGTGGAGTCGAGCAGGATGCACTCCGGGCGCTGCGCCTTCAACATCTGAAGCGCCTGCGCACCGGAGTTCGCCGTCGACACGCCATGGCCCCTGCGCTTGAGCAGATCATAGAGCACCTCCCGTATCGAGGTCTCATCGTCCACGATTAAGAGCTGCATCCTGGCTCCCTCCTCACACGCATCGCTTCACGGCGTCCTCAAGCGCAGCGGCGGTAAACGGCTTGCGGAGCACATCGCAACGGGAGGCCGCCGCGCGCAGCCGCTGCTCCATCTCGCTGGTTAACAACCCGGACATCGCCAACACGTGGAGGTCCGGATGGCGCCTGAGCGCCTCTTGGATCAGCTCCACTCCATCCATGTCGGGCATCTTCATATCGGTGAGCAGCGCATCGAACGGCGTCCCCTCAAGCGCCGCCAGCGCCTCAGGGCCTGAGGCCGCCGTCGTCACCTCGTAGGAGCTCTCCAGGATCCGCTGGCAGAGCGTGCGGACGGCGCCATCGTCATCGACCACGAGCAGGCGGGGCCTGCGTTCATCCAACAGAGCCCGGAGGCTCTCCAACAGTTGGGCCGGTACATAGGGTTTTCGCAGGACCTGCACCCCGGGGATGGTCTCCGCGACCGCGCGCAGCCGCTCATCCCGGCGGCCGCTGACGATGAGGATTTTGATCTGCGGCGACGCGACTCGAATGCGCTGCAACAGCTCCGCGGCATCCCCCTCAAGAGCCGTGCTGTCCAGGACCACGGTATCAGGGCGGCTGGAGCACTGCGTGACCCGCTCGACGGCCTGCGTCGCGTCATAGGACCCGGCGACCTGGTAGCCCGATTCTCGCAGCACATCTTCCGCCAGTTGGCGCTGCCGCGGGTCGGGCTCAAGGATCAGCACCGTCTCAACGCGCTGGGAAGGCGCCGCTGGCGCATCGGCCGCGAGGTCGCGGCGCTGTCCCGCTGACAGCTCGTGACGGACGAAATAGAGGTGAAACGTCGTGCCGCGCCCCGGGGCGGTTTCCACCTCAACCCATCCCTCATGCTGCCGCACCAACCCGTACACGACGGCGAGGCCCAAGCCGGTCCCCTGTCCTGAGCGCTTCGTGGTGAAAAACGGCTCAAAGATGTTGGCCGCGACGCTGGGCTCCATCCCAAGCCCCGTATCCGCGACGGACAATCGGGCGCAGTCGCCGGTCATCGTCGCCGCCGGATGCGCATCGCGAAACGCGGCGTCCGCCACGATGGCCGCCGTCTGAATCGTCAGCGTACCGCCCTGCCGCATCGAATCTCTCGCGTTCGAGCAGAGATTCATGATGATCTGCTCAAACGCCGTCGGGTCCACCTTGACAAGAAGCGCCTCCGAGGTCAATTCAAGATGCAGGCGAACGGCCTCGCCCACCACCTGCTCCAGCATCTTGGCCATGTGCTCGACGGTGCGGTTGATTTCCAAGATGGTCGGCTTCAACGCCTGACGGCGGCTGAACGCCAGGAGTTGCCGCACCATGCCGGAGGCGCTTTCGGCCGCATGGACAATTTCCTGGAGGTCGCTGATGAGCTCCCGATCTTCCCGATGCCGCGCGCGGATCAGCCACGCAAAGCCGAGGATGACCTGAAGGAAATTCTCAAAGTCGTGCGCAATGCCGCCGGCGAACCGTCCGATGGTCTCCATCTTCTGCGCCTGGAGCAGTTCCTCCTGCAATCGGACGCGTTCCGCTTCCGCCTGCCGTCGTTCCGTCAAGTCGGCGCCGAACAAGAGCACGCTGGGCTCTGCCACGCCGGGCCGTTTCATGGGAATCACGGTCAACCCCAACAACCCCTCCTCGCCGCCCGGACGCGTATAGCGCACGTCATCCAAGCGCAGCGGGGTGTGGCAGCTGCGGCAGTCGGCAACGCATCGAAGGATCTTCTCCGACTCCCACTGAACCCCGCAGCTCGCCAAGGGCCGTTGCATCACCTCCGCTGCCGGGCGCCCCAGCGTGGCCTCCGCCACGCGATTCCAGTGGGTCACGAGCCCCTCCGGGCTGACGCCGATCAGGATCGAGGTGATGGATGACAGGAGCTGCTCGGTTTGCGCGTGCGCCTGCAGCAGCTCATCGTCCGCGCGCTGCCGCTCAATGGCGTAACGCATGGACCGTCCCAGCAGATTCCGGTAGACCTGGATGTAGCCTTTGACGAGATAATCCTGCGCGCCCTGCTGCAGCGCCTGGACCGCTAGCTCATCGTCGTCCGAGGCGGTCAAAACAACGATCGGCACCTGGGGGGCCGCCTCCCGGATCTTCACCACCGCACTCAACCCCTTGCTGTCTGGCAGTTGAAGATCCAGCAGCACAATATGGACGGGGTCGCGGCCCAGCAGGGTGATGGCCGAGGAGAGGCAATCGGCATGGTCAAGCTGGAAAGGGACGCCGATCTCTTTGACCAATGCTTCCCGGATGGACCGGGCGTCGGTAGGGTTATCTTCAACCAGCAGGATCTTCAGGGGATGAATATCCATGTCTGGCGTCCTCGGTACAGATGAGCGGTGGGCAACGGCTACCCACCGCTCGCGGCTGGCGGTGTTCCGGATGGCTTGGTCCGTCAATACCGCGCCATCTCTTGATCCACCTCGCAGGCCCAGGCGTCGATCCCGCCGCGCAGGTGCTTCAGCTTCTTGAAGCCGAAATACTCCAGCGTCTTGATCGCCTGGAGGCTGCGCTGGCCGTGGTGGCAATAGGTCACAATCGTGTCCGCCGTGTCTAGTTCATTCGCGCGCAGATGCAGCTCGGAGAGCGGGATGAGCCTGGCCCCCTCGATGTGTACAATCTCGTACTCGTGCGGTTCGCGGACATCGAGCAGCACGACCTTGTGATCCTTCTCCGCCAGCTGCTTCACGTCGTTGGGCCCTACATCGTATTCACTGTGCGCGGCTTCCCCGGCCCGCCCTTCACTATCGCCGGGGCGGGCGGCCTCCGCTCCGCGCGCGAGGCCGCAGAATTCCTCGTAGTCGATCAGCTCGGTGATCGTCGGGTGGTCGCCGCAGACCGGGCAGTTGGGATCGCGCTTGATCTTCACTTCCCGGAACCGCATGGTCAGCGCGTGATAGAGGAGGAGCCGCCCGATCAAGGGCGAGCCCTTGCCGATGATAAGCTTGACGGCCTCGGTGGCCTGCAAGACGCCGATGATCCCCGGCAGCACGCCGAGCACCCCTCCTTCGGCGCAGCTGGGCACCATGCCCGGCGGCGGAGGTTCGGGATAGAGGCACCGGTAGCACGGGCCTTTGAAGGGATAGAACACCGTGGCCTGGCCGTCGAACCGGAAGATGGATCCGTAGATGTTGGGTTTTTTCTGAAAGACACAGGCGTCGTTCACGAGATAGCGAGTCGGGAAGTTGTCGGTGCCGTCGATCACCAGATCATACCCCTTGATGAGGTCCATGATATTGCCGCGCGACACCATCGTGTTGAACGCCTTCACCTCCACGTCGGGGTTGATGGCGTTGATGCGCTCCTTCGCTGACTCGACTTTCAGGCGGCCGACATCTTCGGTGCGGTGGATGATCTGCCGCTGGAGGTTGGTGACGTCCACCTTGTCAAAGTCGACGATGCCCAGACGGCCCACCCCGGCTGCGGCGAGGTACAACCCCAGCGGCGACCCAAGCCCGCCGGCCCCAATGAGGAGGATCCCGGCGTCGTTGAGCTTCTGCTGCCCCTCGATGCCGACCTCCGGCATGATGAGGTGGCGGCTGTACCGCAAGATCTGTTCACGCGTCAACTGCGACATCACAACACCTCAGTCTAGTGGCTGAGTGGCTCGGTGGCTAAGTGGCTGGGTTCAGTCACTGAGTCACTCTGCCACTGAGCCACTTCCTCAGAACGTGAGCACTTTGTCTGCCGTTGCCACATCCTCCAAGAGAAACGCAGGCAGGCCGCGGACCTCGTCAATCTCCGGAATCAGATCCTCGCGACGGAGCCCGCAGATCGCCAATGAGGAGCTGCACACATAATATTTCACATCGCCGGAGGCCTTGATGTCACGGCACAACTTGTGCAGGTCCGTCAGATCGTGTTTCTTCAACCGCTGTTGGACGCCCGCTGCATCCGGTGCATACGCCTGAGACAGCTCGATCGCATTGATCGCCGCCGGCCGCAGCCGGAACACAGATTCATCTCGAAACAACACGCGCGCCTTCACCTCGGCGTGCACCGCGGCCATCAGCAGCGTCAGCACCTGGATGAGATTATTGGTGCTCCCTCCCGACACGATAACGGCTAGAGATTTCATTAGCAGGATTAGAGCGCCTCACAAAATGACCTTCGCTCAGGGCTCGGGGTTCTGGGCTCAGGG
>CAYJWN010000065.1:0-9493 GCA_964373835.1 uncultured Planctomycetales bacterium | reverse complement strand
GGGTGTACAGCCCGACCCACTTGCACATGAACAGGTCGTCTTCCGACAGGCTGTCGAAGCCTTGGACGACCGCGCGCTCAATCGCCTTCCTCACCTCAAAGGGATTGCCATAGCGCGCTTTGATCAGCTCGGATGTGTTGGGCATAGGCTGGAATCTATTTCAATATAGATGAGAACTGGTTTCATAAACCCTGCATGGATTACAGTGATTCAGAACATGATTACAGTGATAGGGCGTTCCCGACGCAGTATCACCGTAATCTCAGTTCAAAATCACCGTAATCACTGCTTACCGGCATTTATGAAACGGGTTTGAGTTATTTTGATATTTCGATCTTGCTGCCGACGCGGGACCACCAGGTATCGAGCTCAGATGTGAAGTATTTGACGCGCGTCTTCTTGTACTCCTTCGTGCTGAAGAGATTCTTATGGGGAAACCGGCCGACCCGCTCCTCAATCCGCTTGACGACGTCCATGCAGCCGGAGTAGGTCTGCGCGTGGATCATGGTGAAGAGCGGATACGGCCAACTGGGATAGACCGGGCGGCGGTAGCAGTGGCTCACTTCCCTGAACCGCGCCATCTGCTCACCGACAGCATCGACCTGCCCCTGGGGCGCCTGCCAGACCACCATGGCGTTGGCGAGGAATCCGGCGTTGCGATGGTGCAGGATGGCGGCGAACCGCCGCATGTAGCCGAGATGCTCCATGCGCTTGGCCCAGGCGAAGAGCTCCTCTTCCGTGGCCTCGGCCTGCTCCGCCCACACCGCGTAGGGAATTTCCAACAGCGGCAGATCTTCCTGGAGGATGCGAATGAACTTGATATCCTGCTCGGTCAGCGGCGGCTTTGCGGCCATGCGGCGCTTTTCGTCGTAGATGTCCTCCTGGTTCTCAAGACCGCTGTCCTGCCCGGTCAGGTCGAGCTTCACCCCGATTTTGTAGAGCCGGAGCGTGGGCAACATGATGGTTTCATCGGCCTTGGCCAGCGTGTGCAGGATGTTGACCACTTGCTCCAGCGAATCGGTCGGGGGCACCGCGACGGTGAACCAGATGTTGAAGGGATCATTGCGCTTGTAGTTGTGGGAGACGCCGGGGTGTTGGTTGATGACTTCCGCGGCTTCATCGACGCGCGCGGGGTCCACGTTCATCGCCGCCAAGGTGCTCTGGTAGCCCAGCGTGCGGGTGTCGAAGATGGCGGAGAGCTGCCGGATGACCTTGTTGTCCTTGAGGCGGCCGACGCGCTGCAAACACTCCTGCTCCGAGATGCCCAGCTTCTCGCCCAGCACCTGGAAGGGGCGATGGTCCACCGGAAAGCGCTTCTGCACCTCGGTGAGCAGCGCCTTATCGACGTCGTCAAACGTCTCGGTTGCGGTTGTGGTCATGATGCGACGGAAGCCTCAAGGCCGAAGTTGGTAGCGTGCAACACATTGACGCGCGCCAGATCCGCCTCCGTCAGTGGTGGCGCATCGATGGCGGCGATGCATTCGCACAACAGCGCTTCGTTGTAGATGTTCGGCAGGACGGACGCCACGGCTGGTTCTGCCAAGATGTATTGAATGGCGGCCTGCGCGAGGCTGCGTCCGGTGCCCTCCCACAAGAACGAGAGCTGCTCCACCTTTTTCAGGCCGTTCACCTGCCACTCATGCTTTCGGTCTTCGCTGGAGACGCGATGGAACCGGTGGTCGTCGGTTGAAAAAACGGTCTCCGGCTTCACCGTCCCATCCAAGAGACCCGAGGCGTGCGGCACGCGGATGAGGAAACTCGCCTGATGGCGCCGGCCCAACGCGAAGAGGCCCTGCCCCAGCATCTGCTCAAGCAGGTTATAGATGATGTGCGCCATATCGACGTGGCGCCGCTCGATCGCATAGGCGCCTTCCTCGATCTGCCGCTCGGCGATGGCCGGACCAAGCGCCGGCCCATACGCGCGGATCTTCCCTGCGCGTTTGAGCGCCTCAAGCTCGGCGAGCAGATCATCCCGCTGCAGCGCGTCCAGGCGCGGATTGTGCAGTTGATAGATGTCGATGTGGTCGGTGCCGAGACGCTTCAAGCTCTCGTCAAGCGCGACGCGCACGTACTCAGGCCGCCAGTCGTGCGGGAGCTCTTCATGGCCGCGGCGGGAGGTGTGGTGATAGAAATCGTACCCGAACTTGGTGCCGATCACGATGCGGTCGCGTCGCTCGCCCAAGGCCTTCGCCAGGATCGTCTCGCCCAGCCCATTGCCGTAGGTGTCGGCGGTGTCGAAGAACGTGATCCCCGCATCATAGGCCTGTTGCAGCAGCTTGATGCCGAAGGCTTCGTCCGCAACACCCCACCAGTTTGTGGCGACCGTCCAGACGCCGAACCCGACTTCGGAGACGGTGACATCGGTTGTGCCAATGCGGCGGTATTTCATGGGAGCCCTTTAACTATGGAATCCATCCCAAATCCTAGGCGGGTCCTAGTCATAGATATCCGCGGGAAGGCCGGTTGCGGCCGTCAGCCGGTCGGCGATCTCCTGAAGCTTCTCAGGCGGCACCTTCTCAATGCCGTCGGCAGCCGTGCCGCGGTCAATGGTGTACACCTGCACCGACAGGGGCCGGATGGCGCCCACCGCGTCAATCCATGCCTGGAGGTGCGGCTCATCCGTGTTGTCGTAGCTGCCCTGAATGAACATGCTCTGCAGGACGATCTTGGGCAGCGTCTTGAGCGCCTCCACCATGGCCTGGAAGTTGGTGGCGCCCATCGGCTTGTTGATCCGCCGCCACGTCTCCTCATCGGCCGCGTCAAACTTCATGTACCGGGCATCCAACAGCTCAATCGCCTGGCGCACCTGAGCTCGTGTGATCTGCGTGGCGTCGGTCAGGATGCCGACCTGAGCGTTGGGAAAATAGGTGTCGCGCAGCCGTTTGATCCCGACGACCAGCTCCAACAAATCAGGATGGAGCGTAGGCTCCCCATTACCCGCCAGCGTGATGCAGTCGACGGGCGTGCCGTGTTCAGCATGATGGCGGAAGGAAGCCTCGATCTCGGCAAGCAGTTCCGGGGCGCGCTTGAGCCGCCCATCGGATGGGTTCGCTGGCAGCGTCCAGTCGTACTGGCAGTAGACGCAATTTGACGAGCAGACCTTGCGGCTCACCGGCAGGACGTTGATGCCCAGCGAAGAGCCGAGCCGGCGGGAACGGATGGGCCCGTAGACGACGGTGTCTTGGAGCGGAATCGTTTGAGACATCGTAACAAACTATTGTACGGGAGGGCGTCGTCGACGTCAACCAACGGCACTAGGTGGTGTTCGCTTCGGCTTTGGAGGCGCGGCGCTTGAACGCCCGTTCGATGCGCAGGAGCAGATCCTCGTGGTCAAACGGCTTGATGACATAGTCCTCGACCCCCTCCAGCTCGAAGAGATCCTTCATCCGATCGCGGGCGGTCAGGATGATGACGGGGATCTTGCCCCGGCCGAAGCGGGAGTTCAGCTCCCGCAGGCAGGAGTAGCCGTCCATCACCGGCATCAGGACATCCAGAATGATCAGGTCCGGCCGTTCCCTTTCGGCGAGCTCCAGCGCGGATCGTCCATCAGCGGCCGTCACGACCTGATAGCCTTTCGACTGCAGCCGGATCTTGACGGCCAGCGCAAGCTGCTCTTCATCATCCGCGATGAGCACCTTCTTGGTGTCAGCCATGTGGGGCTCCTCCTGAAGCGGTTGGGTTGATCAGTTTCTCTACGACAGCCAGTAAGACTCCAGAGTCAAATGGCTTATGCAGGACGCACGCCGCGTTCAGCTCATCCACCCGATGAGCCAGGGCATCCTCCGGGACAGCGGTGAGCACAATCACGGGGATGGACGCGGTGCGCCCATCGGCTTTGATCTGTCGGCAGAATTCGTACCCGTCCATCTCCGGCATGAGGAGATCCGCGATGATCACATCCGGGCGAAAGCGCTTGAGCACCGTCAAGGCCTCCTGGCCGTTCGCGGCCGTCTCACACGCAAACCGGCAGGCCGTGAAGCGCACCTGCAAGGCTTTCAGCAACTCCGGTTCATCTTCAATGAGCAACACCTTCGCCGGCATCCCTCACAACCTCACCGATTGCTGCTGCAGCACCTCGCGCACTTTCGCCAGGAGATCTTCCACCTGGAAGGGCTTCGCGACGTAATTATAGCTCGCGCTCTCCAACCCGAGTTGCCGGTCTTTCCGTTCCCCCTTCGCCGTCACGATGATCACCGGGATGCCGGCGGTCTTGGGCGTCTCTTTCAGGAGGTGGTACACCTCATAGCCGTCCATCACCGGCATCATCAGGTCCAGCAGGATCAGAGCGACCCGCTGCGTTTTGAGCTGCTCCAACGCATCGGGGCCGTTGGCCGCCGTGAGCACCTCGTACTCGCGCAATTCCAGCGCCTCCTTGAGGAAGCGGCGGATCTTCGGCTCATCATCGACGACCATGATGCGCGTTGTGGCCCTGTCGGCCTGCTGAAGCCGATTCTCCGTGAGCCTTAAGAGCTCTTCTTCGGTGGTCGCCTCGTCGGGATAGGTCACCGCCGCCGCGGCGACTGACACCGCCAGCGTCCGGCCGTTGACGGTAAAGGTCCGCCCTTCAATCATCCGCTTGATGCGATCGGCGATCGCCTGCGCACCGGCCTTATCCACTTCGGCCATGACGATGACCACGTCGCCGCGCTGCCACCGCACCACGACGTCGCCGGCGCCGTGGCGCACGATGTCCCTGATGAGCATCTCCAGATCCTTGAGCAGCCGGCTGGTCTCTTCCAGCCCATACAGCGCCTTCAATTCTTGGAATTTGAGCACGGTGATGACAATGGTGGACAGACGGCTCTGCTTGCGTTTCGCCTCCTCGATCCCGGCCCTGATATATTCGCGGAAGACCTCCTCCACGTGGTACTTGGGCAGGGTGAACGAGAACGTGCTGCCGCCTCCGGGACGGCTCTTGGCCCAGATCCGTCCCCCGTGAATCTCGACTAATCGCTTGCTGATCGCGAGGCCGAGCCCCGTGCCTTTCGCCGTGTCGCCCGCCGGCGGACGCTGGAACCGCTGGAATTTCTCGAAGAGTTTCGGGAGATCCTCTTCGGCGATGCCAACGCCCGTGTCGGTCACATTGAACTGCACTTCGTTCGGGTGTTCTTCCACGCTGACGGTCACCTGCCCCGGCCCGTTGGTGTACTTGATGGCGTTGCTGAGCAGGTTGACCAGCACCTGGGTGATCTTGCCTTCGTCGGCAAACACGCCGGGCAGGACGTCGGGCACCTTGAGCGTGACGGCGATCTGGCGGCTTTCGGCGAGCGGCCGCAGCGACTGCAGCACGTCATCCAGCAGCGGGCCGATAGGGACCAACCCTTTGCTCAGCAGGACGCGACCGGCCTCGACCTTCGCCATGTCGAGCAGGTCGTCAATAATCCGCGCCAGCCGGTCGATGTTGGCTTTGACGATGCCGAGATACTCCTGTTGGTCGGGGGTCACCGGACCGGCGATCTGGTCGCTCAAGATCGCGGTAAACTCTTTGATGGTGGCCAGCGGGGTGCGGAGCTCATGGCTGACCATGGACACCAGGTCCGACTTCACCTGATCCAGCCGCTTGAGTTCCTCATTGGCGCGTCGCAGCTCCGCGTTGCGCTCCTCCAGAAGACGCGCGTGCTCCCACAGCTCGGTCTGGAGCGCCTCCCGTTCCTGTTTCAAGCTCCGCCGTTCCACCGCTTCGCGGATCACAATCGGCAGCGTGGCCAGATGGCCCATGGAGGGCGACTTGACGACGTAATCAGCGGCGCCGAGTTTCATGGCATCCACCGCAGCCACCTCATCGCCATGGCCGGTCACGATGATGGACAGCGCCGCGGGTTTGAGGGCGGCGATCCGCTTCAGAACGTCAAGGCCGGAAATATCGGGCAGCCTGCGGTCAATCAGATAGACGTGGTAGTCGCTGCTCGCCAGGCGCTCAAGCCCTTCCCGCCCGTTGCGGCAGACCTCCACGACGAAGCCCTCCTGCTCCAGCGCCTCTTTGGTCAGCAGCGCCTGGCCTTCGTCGTCTTCAAACAGCAGCACCGAGATGGGTGTGTTCATTATTTAACGCATGCCCCCTCTGATGACGCAGATGCGCAGAGAAGGAACGCCGATGAACTGCGGATTACACAGATAAAACGTTTTATCTGCGTAATCAGCTTTTTGACACTCAGCTAACTTGCGAATCTGTGTAATCATCCTGTGGTTTTTTCTAGTCGGGGAAGCGCACGATGTCGAGGAACAGCCCCAGCGCCTTGACCTGCGCCTGGAACTCTTCGTACCGAATCGGTTTGACGACGTAGCTGTTGGCGCCCAAACCATAGCACCGGTTGACTTCCAGCTGGTCGTCGGTTGAGGTGAGCATCAGCACCGGGATCTGCCGCAATTGGGGGTCGGCCTTGACCTTCTCCAGCACGGCAAAGCCGTCCATCTTCGGCATCTTGATATCGAGCAGGATGAGGCCGGGCCGCGGCGACTTGGCTGGATCCTGATGCTGGCCGCGTCGGCAGAGATAGTCCAGCGCCTCCTGGCCGTTGCGCATGTGGACGATGTCGTTGATGATCCCGCTGGCCCGCAGGTTTTCGCAGATCAGCAGCTGGTGCCCCTCATCGTCCTCCACCAGCATGATCAGAATCGATTGACGCGGCGTCGTCATGGCATCACCCCCTGGCGTGCGCGGCCCGCGACGTGGGAAGCGTAAAGGTAAACGCGCTCCCCTGCCCTTTGTGCGACGTGACCCAAATCGTCCCGCCGTGCGAGCGGAGGATCTTCCTGACGTACGCCAACCCCACCCCCTCGCCCGGCACATCGACCGCCTGCAGGCGGCTGAACATCTGGAAGATCCGCTCGTGATCTTCCGGCGCGATCCCGATGCCGGTGTCGCGCACGAAGCATTCGACGCGATCCTCGGCCTGCGTCCCGCCGATTTCGATAAACCGGCGTCCCGTCGGTCCCATGTAGTTGATGGCGTTTGAAAGGAGGTTGGAGAAGACCTGGTTGATCTCATTGCGCCGGCAGGGGACGCCGGCCGGCAGCGGATGGCGAATGACCTGGATGGCCCGTTCGTTGAGCTGGTGATTAAACGTCGCCAGCACATCATCGAGGATGTCATCGAGGTTGTTCGGCTGGACGCGATCGGCCTTCCGTCCGACGCGGGAGACCGCCAAGAGCGAGGAGAGCAGCGCATCCATCTTTTCCACGGCCTTGAAGATAAACTGCAGCGATTCGGCAAACCGCGATGCGAGGGCGGTCTTGAGGGTCGCCGCCTGCGCCCGAACCTCCTCGGCCGGCTCATGGGTGTTGCGCATCACCCGGTCGAGCGTCTGGATCGCCTCCTGCATGAGCGGTTCAAGGCGCTTCGAAAACCCCTGGATGTTGATCAGGGGCGCGCGCAGATCGTGCGATACGACCCGCAGGAGATCCTCCATCTCCTGGTTCAACGTGGAGAGCTCTTCGGTGGTCCGCTCAAGACGCCTGGTGTAGTCTTTGAGATCCGCTTGAGACGCCTGCAGTTGGGCCATCATATGGTTAAAGGCCCGCGCCACGTCGCCCAGTTCATCATTGGTGGTCACCGGCACATGTTGCGACAGATCCCCGTAGTCGGCAATCCGTTGAGCGGCCTTCGTCAAATCGGCCAGCGGCGTGGTGATCCCCCGGGTGAAGTAGCGGCCGAACAGGAAGACGACAAACATCACCTCAAGGATCACGACCCAGGAAAACTGAACAAAGTGGCGCAGGGGAACCGCAAAATCGCTTGGAAAGGAAACGGCCAGGAGCGTCCCCGGGGAATCTGACGACCGCACGTAGGCCACCACTCGGTGGCGCCCGAACCGATCCACCCAACTGCCTTCGCGATCCGTGAGCTGGTCCCACAAGCGATAGAAGCGCTCTTGGCGCACATCCGTATAGGTGTTCGGATGGGGGCTGAGGATGTGTCCTTCCGCATCAATGGCAAAGGCGTACCCGTGCGCGCCGACCGCCGCCTGCTTGAGGAGTTCCCATGTGTCCTCAGGCCGCTCAAACAGGCTGAGGCGGTGCGAGGTGGCCTGTAACTGTTGCAGCGTCCGCTCCATCAGATGCCGCTCCGTCACCACCTGCCCCAACGTGTAGGCGGCGGGCTGCAAGAGACAGAGGGTGGCAACCACGAGGACGCAGGTCGTCGCCATGAATTTTTCAGCCAGGGAGACCCGGCGGATGGGCCTGGCGTAGCGGAGCTGCACGCTGCACCAGGCCAGGACGGGATACAGCGCGCGCGCCGTCCCGAAATAACAGAACGCGCCCATCATGCCGCCGACGAGCGGGATCGCAGGAAAGGTCTTGGCGATCTCTTCCCACGGCTGGTTGGCCTGCCAGTGCAGGATCGTCATGCCGATCAGGTAGCCGAAGAGCGCGGCGGCGAACGCCGCCAGCGAGATCCGCCACGGCAGGCCCAGCGCCCGTTCATAGACCGCTGCGCACTGGGCGCGGTCCAGCGGCGCGCCGCTGGACCAAGCCACGAGCGCGCGATGAATCGGACGGTACCACCACCACGGCAAGAAGAGGACGCACAAGCCTCCCACGAGCGGGACCTCGGTCACATACAAGAGGTACGTCCAGCGCCACTGCTCTTCATTGAAGAGCCAGGCGAGCCAGCCATAGGTGAACGCCGGCGCATAGCCGAATAGCGCGATCCCAACGAGCCAGACCCGAATCACCCGTCGACGTGTCCGGTGCGGGGTGGGCAGCGGAAACTGTTCTCCCTCACGCACGGCAGCAACATGCGCGGGCGGACGCTCGGCCTGCGTTGTGGGGGCGTCTTGAGTCAGCACGGGACTACGATCCTTCATAGGGTTTTTAAGTAGTGTTAACAACCGCTGAGTGTAAGTATACCTGAGGTGCGGGAAAAGCGCAGGATCAGAGGTCAGATTTCAGAAGCCAGCAGTCAGAGTTCCCTTGTTCTGATTTCTGACTTCTGACTTCTGACTGCCGATCGTGGAGAATTACAAGGACGCCGCCCAGCGCAGGAATCGAGCGAGGGCCGCGCGGCGAGCGATGAGAAAATGGAAGAAGCGGGACGGCGTGATCGCCTCCGCATGGAGCAACCGGCCATCCTCATCGAGGATGCCGTAGGTTTCCATGCGCCAGCACAGCAGGGGAGAACGCCACGGCGCGAGGAGATGGGGCCACGCGAGGCGGAGAGCGACTCCGATCATACGGAGCCACAACATATGCTCAAGCTCCAAGCACCAAATTCCAAATCCCAAATTCCAAACAAATCCCAAGCTCCAAATTCCAAACCAACTCGTTTGGTGCTTGGTGCTTACACTTATTTCGCCAGTTGACGGGTGGCTGAGAGGGCGGCGTCGTAGTTCGGGTGCGAGGTGACTTCCGGCACGTACTCGACGTAGCGCACGGTGCCGGCGCCGTCGACCACAAAGACCGAGCGGGTGAGCAGCCGCAGCTCTTTGATCAGCGTCCCGTAGGCCCTGCCGAAGGAGGCGTCCCGGTGATCAGAGAGCACCTTGACCCGGTC
>CAYJWN010000064.1:0-9735 GCA_964373835.1 uncultured Planctomycetales bacterium | reverse complement strand
GGATGACGCGCTGGGCGGCGTCGTTCATGTAGAACGACTGCCAGATCTCGAAGAGCCCCTTGAGCAAAAACAGGATGGGGATCGCCAGCGCGAACATGGCCAGCATGGACCTCGGTTCGATGGCGTTCAGCCAGCGCACGATGCCCGCCACCCAACCGGGCAGCCACGCAGGCAGCGGGATCACCCGATTGGTGATGATCCGGTCTGCCAGCGGAAAGAGCGCGCTGAGCTGGACGCCGTTGAGGAGGCTTGAGACCAGCATGCACCCGATCGCTACACCGAACACGGCCAGATGCGGTTTGAGGTAGTTGAGGAGCCGAAAATAGGTGGACATAAGCGCGCTATTGTACCACGCAAGTTGACGAAAGACAACGGGTTCTGCTAGACTCAAACGACCTGTTTCTCGACGAGAAGAGGCCCTCATCCATGTCACAGACCCCTCTCCGAGTAGGCGTTGTCGGAGCCGGCCATCTGGGTTCACGTCACGCCCAGATCTACGCGGCCATGCCAGGCGTGCGCCTTGCCGCCATCTGCGATATCGATCGCGCGCGCGCCGCGCCGCTGGCGCGATCGCTGCGCTGCCGGGCGGTGACGGATTACCGCGATCTCCTTCACGAGGTGGATGCCGTGAGCCTCGCGGTGCCCACCAACCTGCACGCCAAGATCGGCCGGGCCCTGCTCGCTCACACGATCCATGTCTTGGTCGAAAAGCCCCTCGCCACCAGCCTTGCCGAAGCGGATGCGCTGATCCGCACGGCCGCGGGGCGCGGGGTCATCCTGCAGGTCGGCCATGTGGAGCGGTTCAACGCCGCCATCCACGCGGCCATGAAGCATCTCACCCACCCGCGGTTCATTGAAGTCCACCGGCTGTCGCCCTACCCGTTTCGCGGCACGGATGTCAGCGTCGTGCTGGACGTCATGATCCACGACCTGGACCTCCTGCTCCTGTTGGTGCGCTCGCGCGTGACCAAGATCGACGCGCTCGGGGTCCCCGTGCTCTCCCGGAGCGAGGACATCGCCAATGCCCGGGTGGCGTTCGCTTCCGGCTGCGTGGCCAACCTCACCGCCAGCCGCATCAGCGACGAGGCCATTCGCCGTATCCGTGTCTTCCAAGAGGATAGCTACCTCTCCATCGACTACAAGGCCCAAACGGTGGAGCTCGCCCGCAAAGACGCCGGTGGCATCCGCCGCGTGCATCTGCCGGTGAACCGGCGCCCGCCTCTGCAGGATGAGTTGGCGGCATTCATCCAGGCGATCCGCACCGACCGGCCTCCGCCCGTCACGGGCGCTGACGGCCGCGCAGCGCTCGCCCTGGCGCTGCGCATCGAAAAGACTATGAGATGCCATCGACTAGCACCCAGCACTAAGCACCAAGCACTAAGTAAGAGCTGAGGTTTTGCAAAATGGCCGCGATGACAAGCACCAAGCACCAAATCCCAAGCACCAGACAAGCACCAAGCTCCAAGCGCCAAGCACCAAACGTTTGGAATTTGGGATTTGCAAAAGTCCAGTAAGAGCTGAAAATGACGCTCCGATTTCCGGCTTTTGCTTACTGCTTACTGCTTACTGCTTAGTGCTACCGTCATGCCTTCCATCGTCTTCAGCGCGGGCGATCCGTCCGGCGACGCGCACGCGGCGCGCCTCATCGACGCCCTCAAGGCCACGGCGCCGTCGCTGCAGTACTCGGGCCTTGGCGGGCCGGCCATGCAGCGGGCCGGCGTGTCGTTGCTCGATGATCTGACCAAAGCCACCGCCATCGGCCCCTTCGATGCGGCCCGCCATCTCTCTCGCCTGCGCCGAGCCAGACGGTTGCTCGACGAGCACCTGCGCGCGCACCGGCCGGCTCTCGTCATCCTCGTGGATTTCGGCGACTACAACCTGCCGGTGATCGCGCCGCTCGTGGCGCGCCATCGCATCCCCATTCTGTACTACATCTCTCCGCAGGTGTGGGCGTGGGGACGGTGGCGGTTGCGCGCCATCCGACGCTACGTGGATCGCATGGTGGTCCTCTTCCCGTTTGAAGAGGCGTTCTACCAGCGTGAGCAGATTCCGGTGACCTGGGTGGGCCATCCGCTGGTGGAGACCGCGCACCCATCGCTGAGCAAGGAGGAGGCGACGCAGCGTTTCGGCCTCAACCCGTGGCGGCGGACGGTGGGGCTGCTGCCCGGCTCGCGCCAGCATGAGGTCAGCCGACATCTTCCGCTGATGCTCGCTACGGCGCGCTGTATCGCTGGGCATATGCCCGGGGTGCAGTTTCTCCTGCCAAGAGCGACTGGGATTGACCGGCAGGTTCTGGAGCGGCACCTGTCAGGCACCGACGTCGATGTGTGTGTGGCGGAAGGATCCGTGTACGACGCGCTCCAACTTATGGAAGCGGCTGTCGTGGCCTCCGGAACCGCGACGCTGGAAGCGGCGCTGTGCGGCGTGCCGATGGCCGTCGTCTACCGCACGTCATGGCCGACCTATCTTGCAGCCCGGGCGGTCCTGCGCATTCCCCGCATCGCCATGGTGAATGTCGTCGCAGAGCGGGACGTCGTGCCGGAGTTCATCCAGCATCGGGCCGCGCCTAAGCGGATCGCGCGTGCGATCGTCGAGCTGCTACGGAATGACGAGCGGTGCGAGAAGATGAAGGAAGGGTTGCGCGACGTGGCCCGGCGGCTCGGCCCTCCGGGTGCCGCCGCCCGCGCCGCGTCGGTCGTGCTGGAAATGTTAGCCGTTCAGAAGCCAGAAGTCAGAAGTCAGAAGCCAGATGTCAGACGACAGAAGTCAGACAAGCCCAATGCTGCCCTCTGGCTTCTGACTTCTGGACGGATTACAAGAGGGGCAAATACGTTCTCAACTCGTAGTCGGTGAGGGTGCGGCGGAAGCGGTCGTATTCGATCTTCTTGTTCTTGAGGAACGACTCGAAGACGTGGTCGCCCAACGCGCGGCGCAGCAGCTTGCTCTCCTTCGCCAACGCAATCGCTTCCCCTAAGCTGCCTGGCAGCGTCGCAATCCCCCGCTTGGCGCGCTCGGCGTCGCTCAAGGCAAACACGTTCTCTTCCGTCGCTGTCGGGGGCTCGTATTTCTTCTCGATCCCCTCTAATCCCGACGCCAGGATCACGCTGAAGGCCAGGTACGGATTGCAGGCCGGATCGGGTGAGCGCAGCTCGATCCGCGCCGAGGCCTCCTTGCCCGGCTTGTACATCGGGATGCGGACCATGTCGGAACGGTTGCGGCTTGCCCACGTCACATAGACCGGGGCCTCGTAGCCCGGCACCAGCCGCTTGTAGGAATTGACCCACTGGTTGAGGATCGCCGTCATCTCCGGGGCGTACTTGAGGATGCCGGCCAAGAAATACTTAGCCTCTTTGGAAAGACGCAGCCGGTCTTTCGCGTCGAAAAACGCGTTCCGCTCCCCCTTGAAGAGCGACATGTTCACGTGCATCCCGGAGCCGTTGTGCTCGGCGAGGGGCTTCGGCATGAACGTCGCGTAGACCCCGTGCTTGTAGGCGATCTCCTTTACCACCAGCCGATAGGTCATCACGTTATCGGCCATCGTGAGCGCGTCGGTGTAGCGAAAATCAATTTCATGTTGCGACGGGGCCGCCTCGTGATGGGAGTACTCGATCCCGATCCCCATCTCCTCCATGGCTAGGATGATGTCGCGCCGCAGGTCCGAGGCCGCGTCAAGCGGTGTTAAGTCGAAGTAGCCTCCGACGTCGATGGGCACCGGCGCCTCGGCGCTTTTGAAGACGAAAAACTCCAGCTCCGGTCCGACGTAGAACGTATAGCCGAGCCGGGCCGCGTGGGCCAGGTTGCGCTTGAGCACCTGGCGCGGATCGCCCTCAAAAAGTTTCCCGCCGGGATAGGTGACATCGCAGAACATCCGGGCGACCGCGTTCTCCTTCGGACGCCAGGGCAGCAGGCAGAACGTGTTGGGGTCGGGGATCGCCAGCATGTCCGACTCATCGATGCGGGCAAAACCCTCGATCGCCGAGCCGTCAAATCCCATCCCCTCCTCGAGCGCCTTCTCCAGCTCGTCGATGGTGATGGCGAAGCTCTTCAAGAATCCCAGGATGTCCGTGAACCAGAGCCGGATGAACCGCACGTCATGCTCCTTGGCCAGGCGCAGGACGTACTCCTTATCTTTCCTTAGGGGACGCTTCGTTCTCACGGGCTTTGTTGCAACCGGCATACCAAGGTCTCCTCAGAAGGGCCAGACACGCTATCAGAAGGAAAACGGGGCGCCGCAAGCGCCCCGCTTTCCAGAACACCAAATCACAACACTGGCTCTAGATGTCAAAGTACAGGTAGAACTCATACGGGTGCGGCCGCAACCGTATCGCGTCCACCTCTTTGGTGCGCTTGTAGTCGATCCAGGTATCGATGATGTCCTGCGTGAAGACGTCCCCCTTGAGCAGGTACTTGTGGTCCTGCTCGAGGGCATCGAGGACCTCCTCGAGGCTGCCGGGCGTGGACTTAATCTTGGCTGCTTCCTCTGGCTCGAGCTCATAGAGGTCTTTGTCAACGGGCTTACCCGGATCGATCCGGTTCTGGATCCCGTCGAGCCCCGCCAAGAGCATCGCAGGGAACGCGAAGTACGGGTTGCACGACGGATCCGGCGCCCGGAACTCGACGCGCTTCGCCTTCGGACTCTTCGTGTACACAGGAATTCGCGCGCAGGCGGAGCGGTTGCGCTGCGAGTAGACCAGGTTGATCGGCGCCTCGTAACCGGGCACAAGCCTCCGGTACGAATTGGTGGTGGGCGCACAGAACGCCAGGAGTGAGGGCGCATGCTTGAGCAGCCCGCCGATGTACCAGCGACAGAGCTGGCTCGTCAGGGCATAACCGCTCTTGTCGAAGAACAGATTCTTGCCTTCCTTCCAAAGGCTCTGGTGGACGTGCATCCCGGAGCCGTTGTCCTGGAAGATCGGCTTGGGCATGAAGGTCGCGACCTTCCCGAACTCCCGCGCGGTGTTCTTCAAGATGTACTTGTAGAGCAGGACCTGATCGGCCATCCGGGTGAGCGAGCGGAAGACCATGTCGAACTCGCCCTGGCCGGCCGTGCCCACCTCGTGGTGGTGCACCTCGATGTCGATGCCGGTCTTGATCATCCGTAGCATGATCTCTGAGCGCAGGTCTTGGAGCTTGTCCATCGGCGGCACCGGGAAGTAGCCTTCCTTGTATCGCGGCCGATAGGCGAGGTTGGGCCCGTCGTCTTTCCCCGCGTTCCACACCCCTTCCTCGGAATCGATGAAGTAGTAGCCGGAGTTCGTCGTCTGGTCAAATCGGGCGCTGTCAAAAATGTAGTGCTCAAGCTCCGGTCCCCAGTAGCTCACATCGGCGATGCCAGCCTGCTTGAGGTAGCGCTCCGCCTTCCTGGCGATGAACCGCGGGTCCCGCTCATAGGGCTTCTCGGTCACGGGGTCTTTGACGTCACAGATGATACTGATGGTTGGGATCTTGCAAATGGGATCAACAAATGCCGTGGCGGGATCTGGAAGGAGCAGCATGTCGCTCTCGTGAATCTTCTGGAACCCGCGAATCGAGGAGCCGTCAAATCCGATCCCCACGGTGAAGAGCTCCTCGGTCAGATCCGTCGCAGGAATCGAGAAGTGCTGCCACAATCCCGGCATGTCGCAGAACTTCAGATCGACCACCTGGATCTTATTGTCCTTCGCCAATCGGACGACATCCTGCATCGTGGCCGGCCGGCCACGCACCAAGGCCTCCGCTTCTCTGACTACGGCTTCGGCGTTGCCCCGCGTGACTCTCCTGCGAACTTCTGTCTTTGCTCGTGCTGGCATTGTCATTTTCCTCCTTCGTGCTGCCCGTGCTCTCGGCCTCGCCATCAGCCTCACCTCCTCTTGACCCCTCCTCATGTGAATGGGCTTCGCTCACCACCGTGAGTGCCGTCCAGCGAGGACACGACTCCCCTCTTGATGGTCAACGGAAACATGCTCGACGAGGACGGCCCCGCCGTCCTGCCTCAGTGCGCCTCACAGCGCACTTTCGCCGCGCTCGCCCGTCCGGACCTTGATGACCTCCCGGACCTCGGAGATGAAGATCTTGCCGTCACCCACCGCGCCAGTCTTGGCGGCTTTGATGATGGCCTGGGTGATCCGGTCGGCGTCCGAGTCGGCGACGACGAGCTCCAGTTTCACCTTGGGGAGGAACTCCACCCGATAGGTCTGCCCGCGCCACTGCTGGGTCACGCCCTTCTGCTTGCCGTGGCCCTCCGCCTCGGTGACGGTGATGCCTGGATAGCCGACTGCCTCGATCGCCTTGCGGACCTCGTCGAGCTTCTCAGGACGGATGATCGCCTCGATCTTCGTCATCATGCCACTCCTTGTGCCTGGTTTCGCGCTAGCGGCTTCGGTCCACACCTCAGGCATGGGGGTCATCTCCTCGCGGGTTCTGCGACTGCGGGTAGCGACTCGCTCATGATTGGTAGCGTCTTCCGGGTCACGAAGTCGGGGTAGCAGGTCTGGCCATGCTCGCCGATATCCAGCCCCTCGATCTCCTCCTGGATGCTGACGCGAAGCCCGATGGTGCTCTTGATGAGCCACCACGCAAGGAGCGACAAGGCAAACACCGTGGCGCCAGCCGAGACGACCCCGAGCACCTGTGTCGCCAACTGACCCAGGCCCCCACCGTAAAAGAGCCCGGCGGTTTTCGCTGGGGTCCACTGAGACTCACCGAGCAGCCCGATCGACAGGGTGCCCCAGATGCCATTGATGAGGTGAACCGAAATGGCGCCCACCGGGTCATCCACTTTCAAGATTCGGTCGAAGACGAGCACGGACTCCACCACCAGCCACCCGGCGACCGCCCCGATGATGACGGAACTCGGCCAGACGCTCACGAACGCGCAGGGCGCCGTGATCGCCACCAGCCCCGCCAGACATCCGTTGATGGCCATCCCGAGATCCGGCTTGCCCAGTCGAACCGTTGACCAGATGGTCGCGACCAAGAGCCCCATCGCGGCCGCGGTGTTCGTCGTCACGCAGATGCGGGCGATCGCCTCCGGATCAGCGGCCATCGTCGAGCCGGGGTTGAATCCAAACCACCCGAGCCACAGGACGAAGCACCCGATGGTCGACAAGGCCAGGTTATGCCCGGGGATCACGTTGATCTTGCCGTCCTTGGTGTACTTCCCAAAGCGTGGGCCAAGTATGAGCGCACCAGCCAAGGCCGCCCAGCCGCCGATCGAGTGCACCTGCGTGGAACCGGCAAAGTCCAAGAAGCCTTTCTGGGCGAGCCACCCGCCCCCCCAGATCCAGTGGCCCACGAAGGGGTAGATGATGGCGGTGATGAGGAAGCTGAACACGATGAACGAGAAGTACTTGATCCGCTCCGCCACCGCCCCGGAGACGATCGTCGCCGCGGTCCCGCAGAACACCAGCTGGAAGAAGAACTTGGCCCATAAGGGGACCCCGGTCCAGTTGATCGAGGAGTACACCCCCTGGTAGGCCGCCGCGGTCGCCGGGCTGTTGTCAGGCCCGCCGACGAACCAGAGCCCTTTCGTCGCTAGGAACGGCGTCCCGTCCCCGAACATCAGCCCCCAGCCCAGCACCAGAAAGCCGATCGACGAGACCGCGAACACGATGAAGTTCTTCGACAAGACGTTCACCGCGTTCTTCGTCCGGACGAATCCGGTCTCGACGCACCCGAAGCCCAAGTTCATGAAGAACACGAGCATCGCGGTGATCAGCGTCCACAGCGTATCCGCCATCACTTTTGGATCCATGTCCTCCTCCTTTTGATTTCAAACCGCTCGTTGGGGACCCCCCCACGCTCCGCTTCGCGGAGCGAAGCGCGGGGGGCCTGTCCGTTAGTCAGGCGGACAGGTCACAACAAGCTTAGAAGTGGTAAATCAACTCCGCGGCCACCGTGTTCATGTAGTCGGCCGCGCCTTGATCCTGGCGAAAGACGTTCGCATCGGCTTTGTCCAAGCGATACTCCAGGCGAGCGATGACGTGCTCGCTGAGCTTGAATTCGTTGGTGAGCGTCCACTCAAAGAATCCTACGTCGCCGTGTCCAGCGCCGGCTAACACTGCACCCCCGGCTGGTGCGACCCGCACACCATCCTGGTCATTGAACCACTCGACACGATTTGCCAAGGCGTACCAGTCCAGCGGCGAGTATTTGGCGTAGAGCGCGTACCCCTGCCAGCTCGCGTTATCGGTGGCGCCGATCACGTCTTCTTCATGCCCATAATCCCAGTTCGCCATGAAGGCCCACTGGTCGTTTGGCGCCCAACTCAGGACGTTACTGATCACTCCCCGCTGATCGTGGCCGTTGTTCGCCTGCTCGGCCCCATAGACGAAGTTCGAGGAGAGCGTCGCGTTCTCCCAGGGACCCAGGGTCACGTTGCCAAGAAACGTCTTGGCCTTGTTATTGTCATCCACGATGTCCCAGCCATTCACGACCCCAAAGGTCGTCGAACCCATCTCGCCAAAGGTCGGATACGTAGCCAGCACACCTGTATGCGTGAATGGAATCGAATAGCCGAACATGTACGAGCGCGAAAAGTTCCAGTTCGCCGGACTCTCGATGACTTCCGCGCCAAGCAACGTCACGAATTTCCCAATCTTGAAATCCAAGCCTGCTCCGAGGGGAGCGCGCACCGTGATGTAGGCCTGTTGGAGGTCAAAGGGATCGTTATCCGTCCCTTCCACGTCGTTGGCGTCAGTCAGTCCAGTCGCGCCAATCAAGTCCGCATCGTCACCAAAGAACAAGTCTGTCCGAAACCCGATCGGGGTTGCGTCACTCAACGGCTTCTCCAGCACCAGTTCCGCCGCGTGGGGCGTGAAGCCGTTTCCCTCGGTGTCAAAGACGCGACCGCTGTTGCCAAAATTGTTTTGCTCGTTGAAGTTGTAGAGGTACGAGATGTCGACATACCCGCTCATCCCCAGGCCCTGGAGGCCACTGGGCAGCTCCATCAAGCCAGGCACGGGTTTCTCCCCAATCCCTGAGATGCCCGTCAGCTCTCCGCCGGCTTCCTTCTCGGCGATTTTCTGCTCAAGCCGTTCCAATCTGGCCTTGAGCATTTGCAGCTCAGCCTTGTCGCCGTCTGTTGACGGATCCCCCGCCCACACCGGAAGAGCAGTGACCAGTGACCAGTGACCAGTGACCAGTAAGGCAAATACCCAGCGTGTTGCCAAGCCCACAAGCCGACGAGCCGATGAACGCCTCATGCCTGCCTCCTTTGCTGCGCCTCACCACATCCCACAGGATGACCGCGAGTCTACGCGCGTTACGTTACGCCAGCATCACGGCCATGTTAATTCGATGTTACAGACACGACGGGTTCGAAGCGGTAGCCCGCGTCGCCCACCGCGCCGATGCAGGGGCAGCCTTCCCGCTCCAAGAGGCCCTTCAGATGCCGGAGAAGCTCATCCACCATCCTGAGGCCGCCGGGATCGTGCCGGCCGAGCCCTTCCTCTAAGAGTTGACGCTTGTGCACAACCTGCCCGGCCCGCCCGGCGAGATACACCAACAGCGCGTATTCGCGATAGGAGAGCGCCAGCGCTCGACCCCTCAGGAGCACCTGGTAGCGCTCAAGGTCCATCACGAGGTCGCCAAAGCGTAAGAGGAGAGAGGTTGACATACAGTCCACCATCACCCATAGGTTTGCCCCACGGCTTTGCTTCGCAAAGCGAAGCATGTGGGGCAAACCTGGCATGGGTGCCCATACGATACGGGAGGAACGTTACGAGGAGATGACGGACGGATTAAATCGAGGTAACA
>CAYJWN010000063.1:0-9833 GCA_964373835.1 uncultured Planctomycetales bacterium | reverse complement strand
GAACCGTAGACCACAAGATATAGGGTGTACGGGAGTCAAGTGCATAGGCCTGTAACACATTAGCTAAGTTGTAGCGGGCGAGCACAAATTTTGGTTCAAGTCGGATTGCCAGCGTATAGTGCTCAATGGCCTCAAAGAATTTCTTGGATTTGGCAAGGTAGAGCCCAAAGCTGTTGTGGGTGAAGACATCATCGGGCTTCAAGCGTAGCGCCTCTCGATAGTGGGCGAGTGCGTCGCGGGGTTTGCCTTCTTCCTCTAGGGCGACTGCAAGGTTACAGTGTGCCCGAGCATTTTGAGGACGCTTTAGTACGGTGTCTGCCCAGATCGCTCGTTCGCTGTGGTAGGTGGCGTTCCGCTTCACCGTCAGCATACCGAATGCCCCGACCCCGACAACAGTCAGGGCGGTAGCGAGTTGTCGACGCCACAGAGGCGATGCAACCAGCACGGTAAGACTTTTTCGCAGACTAAGCACCATGAGCAGGATGGGCGCTGCAAGTGGCAGGTACATGCGATATTCAAAAATGGGATCTGAGAGCGGAATGAAACTTGAGGTTGGAGCCAGGATCAGGAAGAACCAAAGCCCGAGGAACCCTACTGGGCGCCGAGAACGTAGTGTCCAGCTTGTCAGAAGCCCGAGGGTGCCTATTGCCACAATCTGGGGTAATGCTTCACCAGCTCTGTGGGTAATCGGCCACGCATAATCAAAGACCAAAGGATGCGGCCAGAGCGCGAGGCGCAGATAGTGCAACAGGACACCCGGTTGCGTGAGGGCGTACTCCCATGGCGTAATTTCTGCGATAGCCAAACCAGCCCTCGGATCAGAAACCTTGGGAATCGTTGTTAAAAGGGCGGCCAGGATGAGCCATGTCGATGCCAAACTAAGATACCACCAGGGACGTTGACGTAGGGCGCCTTGCACTGATCCAGTAAGAAATATGGAGTCGTAAAGTAAGACCATAATCGGGACTGTCACCATAACAGGTTTGCTCGCCATGCCCATCGCACAAGCGATAATGCCAACCAGGTACCACTTCTGCGTAGATCCTCCCGCTGCTCCTCGAATGAAACTGTACAGGGTAAGAAGATAGCACAACCCCGTGAGCGACTCAGATCGTTGGATAATATATGTCACGCTCTGGGTTTGAATGGGGTGGACAGTCCAGAGCACTACCACGATCAGCGATACCCAGCTTACAAAGTACCCATCGTCTTCAGAGAGGCAGCTTTTCAGTGTGCGTCTCACGACGCCCAACAAGGTCAGGCCGGCTAGCAGATGAATGCCGAGATTGACTGCATGGTATCCGAAAACCCGAAGCTGGCCTGCCGCGTAGTTCAGGGCAAGGGAAAGACTGATCAGGGGCCTTCCAGCAAGCCCAAGGGCTTCTTTACCTGGAAAGAGGACTGTAGTAAGTGGCCAAAGATGGCGGAGGTATGGATTCCCAACAATGCAGGGAATATCGTCTAAGACAAACGACCCCGTGAAGCTATTGTGGTAGGCAACGCAACCAGCAGCAATGATACACAGCGCACTGAACAAGAGTGGTCGCCAACTGTCAGGAGCGTGTACAGGCGCAACGGCATTACTTGTAGCGCAGGAACAGCGCTGATTGAGCAGCATAACCACCAACTCAGCCCATTAGCAATTTCCTAGTCAGCATAAGAATGGCCACGGACCCGTATAATCTGGAGGGAGAGGGGGTGGTACTGGGGGAAAAACGCTTATCAAAAAAACTTGCCGCTCCCGGCTCTTGGCAATGACCCACAGCCCTGAGCGATTAGGAAGCCCCGCCTGCGAAGGCGGGTAAGGAATGTGGTAATCTAACCGGGTCATGCCCCACACCACGGCTGTGAAGCCGTGGTGTGGGGGTTCACCCCATGTAACCTTTCTCGTCGTTCCCTTGACGCCCGCGAACTGTCACGGACACCCGGTCGCGTTCACCGGCTGGTCGATCGTGAAGGATGTGGCAGTAATCCCGGTGTTTGAGCTGCAGTGACGAACGACCCCCGAGTCGTCCACGAAGAACATCCGCGTCCCCGTCCGGTTCAGAACCTGGGGAGCCGCGGTGATGTTGTAGGTGGTACCGCCCGTCCCTGGGTTGTAGGTGTAGAGGTAACCCTGCACGAGGTTACCGGCCATGGTATAGTTGAACGACGGGGGACCGAAGTCCGGGTCCGGCGTGGTGTACATGTTGGTTTGCCAGTTACTCGGATACGCCGAATTCACCGACCGGTACATCTCCAGCGAACTCATCAAGGCCCGCATGTTCCCAATCGCCGCGGATTCATTCGCGGTCGTGCGGCCTCGTAGCACGTTCGGGATCGCGATCGCCGCCAACAGCGCAATGATCGCGACCACGATCATGATCTCGACGAGCGTGAAGCCTGGTGCTGATCGTTTCATGGTAGTCATCCCTCCCGTTGATAACAGATAGATAAAGCCACTCACTTTCCCGTTCACAGTTGCTTGTTCACGTTCGCCCGATCTCTCACCCCCTTTCACTGTGTAATCCCAAAATAAAAAGGCCACTGCCGATGGGCAATGGCTTTCTATCATCCCAGCGGCAACCCAGCCACCCTGTTGGCTAAGAGTCAGACAGTTAGAACGCTCCGTTCCCACCTTGGCTCTGGGCTCAGGGTTCGGGGCTCTGGGCAACTGCCCGGAGCCCACAGCCCCCACCCCACAGCCGCATGGGCGTGGCTCTTCTAACTACTCTGCCTCCTCGCTGTGCTCCCACAGGGTCTGCGGCTTTCCTCCGTCCGCCAACGTACTGTGGCGGACGGATCCGCCCATCGCTTTTCGCTACCTGGCGGAGACCCCGCCTCACGGCGAGTGTGGCCTTTACGCCAGCAAAAAGTATGCCACACAATCGACAGGCGAGTCAAGTGTTTTTAACCCTGAAATCCCTGGTGCCGCGCGATAGATCGGATATAATGGCACACGTTCAATGCTGAGAGCGTCCACGAGGTTCCTGAAGCCATCCTTCCTGTTCTCTAGCTACGCCGTGTTCTTGTATGGGCTCATAGTATTTTATGTGTTTCGATGGCCCATCGTGACTGGGGATACCGACCTCTGGTATCACCTCAATGCGGGACGGTATCTCGTTGAGCACCGGGCCCTTCCGTTCCAAAGCTTCTTTTCATTCATTGTTCCCCCAAGGGTTTGGGTTGATTACTATTGGTTGTTTCAGCTCCTTGTCTTCGTCGTCTATTCTGCATCCGGCTACCTCGGCCTTCTCTGGTTGAGGCACGCGCTCTACGTTGCCACGATCTCGGTGATTCTTTGGGTCCTCCTTGCAACCAGACGGAGACTGTATCCAAACGTCTCACGACTCTACCTGGCAATTGTCTGGGTTCTCTACGTGCTCTTGTTGCTTCCCCGATCGCAGCTGGTCAGGCCGCACCTATTCACCTACCTCTTCATCGTTGTCTTCATCGCGCTCTGCGAACGCCGATCCCGCTCTATGATCTACCTTCCGCTCCTTGCGGTTCTCTGGTGCAACCTCCATGGCGGCGCGTTTCCCGTCATGATGCTCATCGTGCTCGCGTACCTTCTTGAATATTTTCTCGATCGGCTCTTGTCACCGTCCTCCTCACGAATCCCGGCTATCTCCTTTCTAGTTCCTGCAGCCCTTTCTTTGTGGGCCGTCTTGGCCACTCCTCATGGGGTGAAGCTGCTCACGGTCCCGTTTACGACAACCGCGTGGGCTTCCCGCTACATTAGTGAATTTCACCCCTTAACGCTGGACGATCTGACGGGAGTCCATATGGCAAGTGGCATCCCCGCGCCCTCCACCGTATTCAACGTCGTGTTCGTGTTGGCATGGGTGGGGCTCATCATTTCTGGCTTCAAGAAGCAGCTGCGAATCAGCCACCTCGTCCTCTTGATCGGTGGGACGGCCCTCTTACTCAAAGGGGTTCGGTTTACGTACGAGTGCGCCCTCCTTGCGCTTCCAGTCATTGCCGCTACCGCCCCAATGCATTCTCCCACCACCGCCAGACGAACACTAAAACCCCACGCGATTGCCTCGGGCGTCCTGCTCCTTCTAGTTCCCTTCCTGTCCTTCCGCGCATTATTTAGTATTCATCCGCGATTTCCGTTCTCCCGCCGCAGCCTTCCGCATGGCGTGACGCTGTTTCTCCAGCAGGCTCATGCCGGCGGCTCCCTCCTCAATCACCCGAACACTGGAGGCTACCTCCAGTGGATGCTCTACCCTCGCTACAGGATCTTGATGGATATGGAGGTCCCCTTCTTGTTCACAGATGAAGATATGTTCATGGCGACCCATATCTTTACTGACAAGGAGGTGCTCGCCAGGGCGCTCACGACAGCTCAACCGTCGTTCATCACTGTCCCGATCAAGATCGGTCCCTTCAGAGATCTCATCCAATCGTTCCCTGAGTATGTCCCGGTGTTCTTTGATGACGCAGAGGTCCTGTATGTCAGCAAGGAGCAATTCCCGTCGATCGCCGAGCCATATCAGCTGAAAGCGCTCGATCCCTTCCAGATCTATCCATCTGGGATCGCCGCACTGCTAGAACGATCGGATCGCGTGGCATTCATGCGGGAAATTCACAGGATCCTCACGATCGATCCGAGTGGCCTCATTGCGAACCATATAGCCTCAGTCGTGTACGCCGATGACAAGGCGTACGATCGTGCCCTCGAGCACGCGCAAACGATCGTCGAGGACTTCCCTGAAGCCGTCACAGGGTACGGCTTGAAAGGCGATGCCTTGCAAGGATTGCAGCACTTCGATCAAGCCATTGTGGAGTACAAACGGGCACTCCGCAGGGCGACAGCGGGCCAGCGACCAGAACTTTACAGCCAATTGGGGCTTGCGTATAGCAGCCTGAACCGCTATCAGCAGGCCTACGCCTGCTTCAAAAAAGCCGCCAACCCCTTTTCACCGACTGCAACCTACCGGGAGCTCATGACCCTCGGAAAAGCGGCATTTTTTGCCGGTAAGCCCCGAGAAGCCATGTTGCTGCTTCGACTGGCTGCCAGCACGGTCCCTGCCGAGGAGGTGAAGTGGCGTACGCGCCTGACGGACATCCTGAACGTATGGCAGGCCGCACAGAACGCGCGATGATCCCCCCACCTACGACTGGCGGTGTCTCACCCAGGATGCACGTATGCTTACAAGCTGCTTTGCCATGGCGGGGCAACACCGCTATGGCCGATTGCGCGCATTCACTAACGTTCGGCCAGGGCCCGCGTACCGCGGGCCCGCCGTAGGTGGGGGGATGAAGCTCTCCATCATCATCCCCACCTTCAACGAGGAAGCGACGATCGAGCCGCTCCTCCGGACCATTCTGGAAACTTCATTTCCCATCGACTACGAACTCATCGTCGTCGATGACCATAGCACGGATCACACGTTTGCGATTGAACGACGCCTTGCTGAAGACCTCGGCCAGGCTAAGATCAAGGTCGTCCGAAACCGAGCGAACCAAGGCAAAGGAACGTGCATTCGACGGGGACTGAAACATGCCTCAGGCGGGATCGTGGTCGTCCAAGATGCCGACCTGGAATACAATCCTCGAGAGCTTCCTCGACTCCTCAAGCCCCTCCTCGATGGGGGCGCACTGGCCGTGTACGGAAGTCGATTCCTCAGGCATCGCGGCCGCCCAAGGGGAATGGCCTGGTCCAACTATGCGGCCAATCGTGTGCTGACCTGGTTGACCAATTGCCTGTACCATCTTCATCTCTCGGACATGGAGACCTGTTATAAGATGATCACACGGGACGCCGTGGAGCGCCTCCACCTCCGGGCCAAACGATTTGAATTTGAGCCCGAGATCACCGCCAAGCTTGCCACTCACCACATCAAGATCGTCGAACTTCCCATCTCCTACCGAGGCCGAACCAGGCAAGAGGGCAAAAAGATCCGAGCGAAGGACTTCTTCATCGCGGTGTGGACATTGCTGCGCCATCGCTTCCGCTGATGCAAAAAAACCTGAATTTCGCCAAACTACTGGAACTAATAACCCCGATACTGGCTTTTCTTGTTTTAACTTGGTGGACTTGGGGTTCTTGGCCGGATGCATTCATCGACTTCGGACGTGAAGTCTATAATGCGTGGCGGATCAGCGAAGGCGAGGTATTGTACCGCGATCTAGCTTACTTTAATGGGCCTCTATCACCTTATTTTAACGCATCAGTGTTCTATATTCTGGGAGCCAACTTAAGAACTCTCTTCATAACCAACTTAGCGCTTCTTGCATTTTTTCTGGTTCTTGTCAGGAATATGCTGCTACAGATAACTGATCGCCTCACAGCTTGGGCCGGTATCATGCTAACCCTCTCCGTCTTTTCCTTCGGACAATATGTAGGTGTCAGTAACTACAACTTTGTTGCTCCCTATTCACACGAAGCTACCCATGGTTTGATACTTGGTCTGACAGCTCTGACGTCTTTGTGGCAATGGCAAACAAATTCACAATTTAAATGGTTCATACTCGCTGGAATATCTGCCGGATTAACATTCATGACAAAGCCGGAAACGGCATTTGCCACACTCATAACAAGCATATCGGCAATAGCTTGCGTTTATATCAATTCGAGAGACTATGCAAATATAATACGCAAAACGGGTATATTCCTGGCAATATCGCTCTTGCCATTACTGACTGCGGCTTTATTGTTAAACCTTGCCATGCCCTTTGCACAGGCTGTGGCTAATGTGATAAGCCCCTGGCGCCTGCATTTTATAAAAGAAATCGGAGCATTTACCGCTCCAACCCTTATGGGTACCGACCATCCGGTTCAAAACTTCAAAACCATACTCACTTATGCAAGCTGGACAATTATACTATTCTTGCCCGCATTATTTTTCACAATACTAATAAGGTTACAATCTGTTTCAAGCCAGAAAATAGTAAAATTTTTAAAAAAGTATGTCGCCATAATTATAGGCGTATCTTATCTAGTTATTCTATTCTTAATACGCAGAAAAATTCTCTGGTTTGACGCCCTAAGACCGTTACCTTTATATACGGTCGCAATTTTGATATGGTTCACAATTAAACTTGTGCGCGGAGTCGAGACCCAGCGCACCATACGCATAATACCATTCACCATTTTCGCCTTAGTGATGCTGGCAAAAATAATACTTAATGCTCACGTATATCATTATGGTTTTGTGCTCGCTTTACCGGCCACTCTTCTATTAATTTCCGCGCTGACAAGTTGGATTCCCCTCAGTTTGGACAATTGTGGTATGAACGGCAATATCATACGTTTCGCAGGGTTAGCGCTTTTAGCGGTCGCCAGCGTGGTCCATCTTGAAATAACCGCCGCATGGATGTCGAACAAACGTGGGACAATCGTTTCTGGCACCAATGCCTACCGGACCGACATGCGTGGACAGTTCATGGCAATGGCTTATAATGAGATCATATTGAACACACCACCAGACTCAACGCTTGCGGTGTTACCAGAGGGAGCAATGCTTAACTTTTTGACATACCGCCGGAATCCGACACCATATTCCAATTTCATGCCGCCACTGATAAAGGTGTGGGGCGAAGAAAAAATACTTCGGTCATTCCAAAAAACTCCGCCGGATTACGTTGCTCTTTTCCATAAGGACATGAGTGAAATCGGTTATCCGTTTTTTGGAAGAGATTATGGAATTAAGCTTATGGCTTGGGTACGTCAAGAATATGCTCCCCTAAAAATCTTCGGGGATAAGCCCCTCGTACCAGGTTCACGTTTTGGCGTTGAGGTCTTGAAAAGGCGTGCATCGGTAATCGGTAGTAGTGAAATAAGTTCATATGGAAACACCCCCTAAAAAAGTCATTGGCATAATCATGACCTATAACTGCGGCGCTCTGGCGGAACGGACATACAACCGCTTGCCAAAAGAATTGTTCGACCAGATCATCTGCGTAGATGACGGCTCGACCGATAACAGTGTCACAATAATGGAGCAGTTTGGGATCCCGGTCTTCACTCACCCCCATACTGGCTACGGAGGAAACCTGCTATGCGGACTTCGCAAAGCCATAGAACTGGGGGCAACCCACCTCGTAGAAATCCACGGCGACGGCCAGTACGATTTTGCTTCCATAATCCCAGCCCTCAACAAGCTTGACTCCGGGTGCGACCTTGTCCTTGGCGACCGTTTTTACAAAATGACCAGGCCATTGTCAGACGGTATGGACTTGGTCCGCTATTTCGGAAATATTTTTCTCTCCAGAGTCGCTCGTTTTGGACTCGGTATTAGGGGGAGGGACTTTTTTTCTGGTCTTAGAGCTTATAGCCGGCGGCTAGTAAACGCCCTGGGATTCTCCAGAAATTCTGAAAATTACTTTTTCAGTTTCGAACTCATAGCTCAAGCTCATTACTTGCACTTAAATATAAGTTGGGTTCCAACCCACTGTGACTACAAGGGGGAACACACCTCAATGAGGATTCGTAAGAGTATCCCAGCAATACTTCACACAATTCAGACGATCATGCTTTATCGATTAGCTCGCTCTAACATAAAATGCGGAATTTTTACGTCGTTCAAGGATCGCGATCGCTAGTCTCTACACTATTTCGCTCTCACCGATAGGGACAATGAACTTTCCGCCCCCGTCCCTATATTTCGCTTCTTTTTCAATGATCACCCTGGCGTAATTCGGAGCTAAGATGATAAAATAGTCAGGCAGGTTTTCTTCGGCCTCTTTACGTGAAATGATTGGAATGTGGTCGACCGGGGTATAAAGGCCTTGCTTGGCCGGTGAATCATCAACAAAATAGCCAATGAAGTCGGCACCGATCTCGGAACATCTCAAAATGGTAAACCCCTTGGCCGCTGCACCGTAACCGGCAACCGTCCTACCCTGACCCTTTATCTCTTCGAGTATGCGGCGAAGTTTTCCCGCTACCCTTAGAACATCATCCCGATACCGTAAACAAGTTTCATAGTCATTTAGTTGTGTGCTTTTTTCCTCCTGTTCCAGTTCCTTTAATCTGGGGGTTTCAGACCACTTGCCGGAATCATTGCAAAGGAACAACCTCAGCGACCCGCCCTGGGCTGGTGTTACTACAGCGTCAAAAACACGCATCCCGTATTTCTTCGAAAAATCCTGCCAGACTTTGAGAGAAAAGTAGGAATAGTGGTCATGGTAGATGAGTGAATAATTTACGTTCTTAACCATGCCGCCCCAATAATTGCACTCGATCACAAATACTCCATTCGACTCTAAAAGAACCTTAACGCCACGGACCAGATCGTGCAAATCATTCAGATGGGCAATGCAGTTGTTGCCAATGATCACTTTGGCCTGGCCCCACTCTTTGACAATTTTTTTCGCAATGGATTCAGAGAAGAATACGGGCAAGGTCGGAATGCCCCGCTTCAACGCCCTCAACACAACGTTTGTCGCTGGATCAATACCCAGAATATGGGCGCGATCTTTCAGAAGGTTTAACATAATACCGTCGTTGCTGCCTATCTCCACAACCGTCTCGACAGGACCACGATCGCCTGATAGGAATCTGCTACTTACATCATCGGCATAGGATCCAAAATACTTGTCTAACCCCGGCATATCTGAAGAAAAGTAAAGATAATCCACGTTCTTATATATTTCGTTGGCATCGATAATATCCACCAGTTGGACCAAACTGCACTTTTGGCACCGCTTTACGACCAAGGGGAAAACCGGGTCTGCCTGATCAAGGCTCGCTTTGCTGATCAAACTGTTGCCCAGTGGATGTAACCCTAGATCTATCACCGTCTGAAATTCAGCACTTTCACACATGCGGCAAGTGCTATTTTTTAGCATCATCCTGAATGATGCACCAGTTAGCCGTTAGTTACCGGCAATGACCTGTCCAT
>CAYJWN010000062.1:0-9887 GCA_964373835.1 uncultured Planctomycetales bacterium | reverse complement strand
CCGCCGGGGGCGAAGGTGTACGTCAACGACGTGCTCAAGGGGGAGAGCCCGGTGACGTACGATTTTGAATGGTACGGGTGGCACCGGCTTACCATCCGAAAAGAGGGGTTTCAGCGCCTGGACGACCGCACGATGCTGCGCGCGCCGCTCTATCTCTGGATTCCTGTGGATTTGGCGATGGAGCTGTTGCCGTTTCCCATCCGCGACCGGCGCACATGGTCCTATACGCTGACCCCGGCGACGGAACCCCCGACGCCGGCGCCGCCCGCCACGACTGTCGAACCCAGCGAGCCGCCCCGCCCCGGCGATGATGAGAGTCGGGCCGGGGAGCCAGCCACGGAGTCCACGGATGAGCCACGGTGAAAAACTGTACGAAGGGAAGGCGAAGATTCTGTACGCGACCGATGATCCGGAGGTCATCCTCCAGTATTTCAAGGACGATGCGACCGCCTTCAACGCCCAGAAGCGCGGCACCATCATGGATAAGGGCATCTGCAACAACCGCATCTCCGCCGCCCTCTTCACGCACCTGGAGGCGCAGGGCGTCAGAACCCACTTCATCCGGCAGGTGGATGACCGCTCGATGCTGGTGAAGCGGCTTGAGATCGTGCCGCTTGAAGTCACGATCCGCAACATCACCGCGGGCGGCATGGCGAAGCTCCTCGGCATCGAAGAGGGGATCGTCCTTGCGCCGCCGGTGTTTGAGTGGCATTACAAAAGCGACGCGCTGGGCGATCCGCTCATCAACGACGACCACATTCTGGCGATGGGCTGGGCGACGGCCCAGGAGCTGGCGCACATTCGCGCCCAGTCCTTCACAGTGAACGACCTCCTGAAAGCCTTCTTCAATCAGCGGCAGTTGGACCTGGTCGATTTCAAACTGGAGTTCGGCCGATACAAAAACACCATCCTGCTCGGCGATGAGATTTCGCCGGATACGATGCGGTTGTGGGAGCACGGCACACGGAAGAAGCTCGACAAGGACCGCTTTCGCCGCGACCTGGGCAGCGTTGAAGAGGCGTATCAGGAAGTCCTGCGCCGCGTCCTCGGCGAACGATTCAAAACGGTAGGGGCCGCCTAATGAGTAGAAGTCGAAAATTCCAAGCGCCAAATCCCAAGCACCAAACAAGCACCAAGCACCAAATCCCAAGTACCAAACACGCAAATGACTCGTTTGGAATTTGGAGCTTGGAATTTGGGATTTGTTTGGAATTTGGGATTTGGAATTTGGTGCTTGCGTGATGAAGGCCAAGGTGTATATCACGCTGAAGCCGGGGTTGCTCGATGCGCAGGGCAAGACGGTGAAGAGCGCGCTGGTGTCGCTGGGCTTTAAGGGCGTGAACGACGTGCGCATGGGCAAGTACGTGGAGATTGAGCTCAATCCCTCGACTCGTCGTGAGCGAAGTCGAGGAACTCGCTCGGGATTCCGCCCCACGGGCACGCCCGTGGGGCTCCACGGGGCGAAGGCGTCATCTGCCAAGCGAGACGTCGGGCGCATGTGTCGCAAGTTGTTGGCCAATCCGATTATTGAAAACTACCGAATCGAATTAGAGCGATGAGCGGCTTTCAGAAATCAGAATTCAGAGATCGGATGTCAGATCTGACTTCTGAATTCTGACGTCTGACCTCTGAGACCGATGAAGTTTGGTGTCGTAATCTTCCCAGGCTCCAACTGCGACCAGGACTGCGTGCATGTCCTGAAGGATGTGCTGCAGCAGCCGACCGTGACGCTGTGGCACCAAGAGACGACGCTGCGGGGCTGTGACGCCATCGTGCTGCCGGGGGGCTTCAGTTACGGCGACTACCTGCGCACCGGCGCCATCGCGCACCTGTCGCCGATCATGGGCGCGATCAAGCGGTTTGCGCATGACGGGGGCTTTGTGATCGGCATCTGCAACGGATTTCAGATCCTTCTTGAGAGCGGCCTGCTGCCCGGCGCGATGCTGCGCAACACCGGCCTGCGGTTCATCTGCCGCTCCGTGACGCTGCGGGTGGAGCGGGCCGACACGCCATTCACCAATCGCTTCGAACCCGGTCAGGTCGTGCGGATGCCGATCGCCCACAACGAGGGCCGCTACACGGTGGATGCGAAGACGCTGCGCGACGTGCGCGACCAGGTGGTCTTTCGCTACTGCGATGACAACGGCACGGTCTCCGACGCGGCAAACCCGAACGGGTCCACCGAGAACATCGCCGGCATCACGAACGCGCGCGGCAACGTGATGGGCATGATGCCGCACCCCGAGCGCGCGGCCGAAGAGGTGCTGGGCTCCACCGACGGGCGGATCGTCTTCGAATCCATGGTCGAGGCGTACGCCAATGCCTAGCGTGATCCTCGAAAAACGCGGAAAATTCGGAATTCGGAATTCGGAATTCGGAATGGAAAACGGGATTCCGCACTCCGCATTCCGCACTCCGCATTCTAATGCAGATGTACGTTTGCTAAAGCGCGTGGCGAAGTCGCACAATTTATCAGGTGAGCAGTTCGATAAAATTACACGGATACTAGGTCGCCTTCCTACGCTTACCGAAGTTGGAATATTTGGTGTCATGCTAAGTGAACACTGTTCTTACGCGAGCTCAAAAACTTATCTCAAGACGTTTCCGACCGCCGGGGCGCGGGTGCTGGTGCCGGCGGGGAAGGAAAACGCGGGTGTCATCGATGTGGGCGGGGGTTTCGCGGTGGCGTTTAAGTGCGAGAGCCACAACCACCCTTCAGCGGTTGAGCCGGTGCAGGGAGCGGCCACCGGCGTCGGCGGGATCATCCGCGACATCTTCACGATGGGCGCGCGGCCGATCGCGCTGTTTGACTCCTTGCGCTTCGGCCCGCCGGAGGATGAGCGCACACGCTTCCTGCTGGAAGGCGTGGTGAAGGGCATCAGCGATTACGGCAATTCCGTAGGCGTGCCGACGGTCGGTGGCGAAATCGCCTTCGACCCGTCCTACCGCGGCAATCCGCTGGTCAACGTGATGTGCATCGGCCTGCTGTCAAAGAAGCAGTTGGCGCATGGCGCCGCCCGGGGGGTGGGCAACCCCGTCATCTACGTCGGCTCCTCGACCGGCCGCGATGGGCTGGGCGGAGCCAGTTTCGCCTCGCGCGACCTGGGGGAAGGCGATGCGGATCGGCCGGCCGTCCAGATCGGCGATCCCTTTACGGAGAAGTGCCTCATCGAGGCTACGCTCGAAGCGCTGGCCACCGGCCATGCCGTTGGGATTCAGGACATGGGCGCGGCCGGGCTGACGTGCTCCGCCTGCGAAATGCCCTCGCGCGGCGGCACCGGCATTGAGATCGACGTGGCCTTGGTGCCGCGGCGCGAAAAGGGCATGACGCCGTATGAGATCATGCTCTCCGAATCGCAGGAGCGGATGCTGCTGGTGGCAAAGAAAGGACGCGAGGGTCTCATCAAGAAGATCTTCGCCAAGTGGGGTCTTAACGCGGTGGAGATCGGCCGGGTGACGGCCGATGGTCGCATGCGGGTGAAGAATAGCGGTGCCGTAGTTGCGGATATTCCGGTGAAGGCGCTGACTAGTGAAGCGCCGGTGTACCACCGCCCGATTCGGCGTCCGCGCTACCTCTCCAAGGTGCAGCAGCTGCCGCTGAAGCGTCTGCCGCAGCCGAAGGATTTCAACGCGACGCTGTTAACGCTATTGGCCTCGCCGACGATTGCGAATAAGGCGTACGTCTTCGAGCAGTACGATCACATGGTCCAAACGAATACCGCGGTGCTACCAGGGCGAGCTGATGCCGCAGTCCTACGGCTGAAAGACACGGACAACTTTCTAGCAGCCACGATCGATGGCAACGGCCGCTACTGTTACCTCGATCCGTACGAAGGTGGCAAAGCAGTGGTGGCGGAGGCGGCGCGCAACCTAGTCTGCGTGGGGGCTAAGCCACTAGCGATCACCGACTGTCTGAATTTCGGCAGCCCGATGGATCCGGAGATCATGTGGCAGTTCAAGGAGTGTGTCAGAGGCATCGGCGACGCCTGCCGTGCGTTCGGGACGCCGGTCACCGGCGGCAACGTGAGTTTCTACAACCAGGGCGCGCGCGCCCGCCCCGGCTCTGGTAATCGGCGGGCCGGGGGCGCGATTGACCCGACGCCGGTCATTGGGATGATCGGCATCATCGAAGCTCAAGGCTCAAGGCTCAAGGCTCAAGGCAGGAAGCGCCTTCAGCCTTCAGCCTTCAGCCTTCAGCAACAGCTCATCACCGCCTCATTTAAGAATGAGGGCGATGCCATCGTGCTATTTGGCGAGACGCGGGAGGAACTCGGCGGCAGCGAGTATCTGGCGGTGGTGCATCGGCGCAAAGCGGGCAAACCGCCGCGCGTCGATCTGGCGGCTGAACGCGCCCTGCAGCAGGTCATGGTCGAGGCTGCGTTGCGCGGCTGGCTGAAGTCGGCGCACGACTGCTCGGATGGCGGCCTGGCCGTCGCCCTCGCCGAGTGTTGCATCATGGACGAAGCCCGTCTCATCGGAGCTCAGGCTGACGTGTCACTTGTCACTTGTCACTTGTCACCGCGGACAGATGCTGTATTGTTCGGCGAATCAGCCGGCCGCGTCGTGGTGAGCTGCGAACGCTTTCATTTGGAATCGCTCCTGAAGCTGGCGATGCGCTGCGGCGTCAGCGCCTCTGTCATCGGCAACGTCGGCGGCACGCGGTTGGCGATTCGCCCGTGGATCGACGCGCCGGTGGAAGACCTCAACGACGCCTGGCGCACTGGTGTGGAAACCGCTTTAGGCTCGAGGCTCAAGGCTCTAGGCAAGAGCACCAAAGCATCAGCCTACAGCCTACAGCCTAGAGCCTAGAGCCAGACGTTCATGGACGACGCGGTCAAACATTACTGCGGTCTATTCGGTCTTTATGGGCACCGGGATGCGGCCCGGCTGACCTATCTGGGCCTGTACTCGCTGCAGCACCGCGGCGAGGAGGCGGCCGGCATCGTCACGTATGACGGCAAGACGATGCACACCCATAAGGCGATGGGGCTGGTGTCCGAGGTCTTTAATGAGCAGACGCTCCACAGTCTCCCGGGCCGCATGGCGGTGGGGCATACGCGCTATTCCACCACCGGCTCCAGCACCTTGCGCAACTCCCAGCCGCTCGTCGTGACCTATGCCAAGGGCTCGATCGCGGTCGCGCACAACGGCAACCTGGTCAACGCCTACGAGCTGCGCCAGCAGTTGGAGGCGAACGGGTCGATCTTTCAGACGACGGTGGACAGCGAGATCATCCTGCATCTCTTAGCGCGCGCCACGAACAAAGAGTTCGCAGACGATCTGGTCGAGTGCCTGCGGCTGCTCAAAGGGGCGTTTTCGCTGTTGTTTTTGACGGAGCGCGAGCTGATCGGCTGCCGAGATCCGAACGGGTTCCGGCCGCTGTGCATCGGCAAGCTGAACAAGACCTACGTCCTGGCCTCGGAGACGTGCGCGCTCGACATCATCGGGGCGAGGTTCGTCCGCGAAGTGGAGCCAGGCGAAGTGGTGCTGATTGGGCCGCAGGGCCTTCGGTCGCTCCGGCCCTTCGCCGGGGAGGAGCTGAAGCGATCGCACTGCATGTTCGAGCATGTCTATTTCGCGCGACCCGACTCGATTATCTTCGGCGAGGGCGTTCAGGCGGTGCGGATTAAGCTGGGCCGGCAGCTGGCGCGGGAGCATCCGGTTGAGGCGGACTACGTGATGCCCATCCCCGACTCCGGCAACTTCGCGGCGCTGGGCTATAGCCTGGAGTCCGGCATTCCCTACACCATCGGCATGACCCGGAACCACTACGTGGGGCGGACGTTCATTCAACCGGCGCAGGAGATCCGCGACCTGAAGGTGCGGGTCAAGTTCAACCCGATCAAGGAGATGGTCAAAGGCAAGCGCCTCGTGATCGTGGATGATTCCATCATCCGCGGGACGACGACGCGGGCGCGCGTCAAGGGTCTGCGCGAGGCGGGTGCTGCGGCCATCCACATGCGCGTGAGCTGTCCGCCGACGAAATTCTCCTGTTTCTACGGCATCGATTTCCCGACGCGGAAAGAACTGATTGCCAATAAAATGTCGCTCGAAGAAATCCGGCAGTTCATCGGGGTGGACAGCCTCGGCTACATTTCTCTGGAAGGCCTGCAGAAGGCGGTGGGCAAGCCCGGCAACTACTGCACGGCCTGCTGGAGCGGCAACTACCCGATCCCATTTGGTGAGGAAGGCGACAAGTACGCGCTCGAAAAGCACGCCGGCCAGGGCTGCGCCGGATAAACCGATGACGAAAAAGAAGACTCTTCGCTCAAGGCTCAAGGCTCAAGGCTCAAGGCAGTTGCCTACAGCCTACAGCCTACAGCCTACAGCCAAGGGAGTCACTTATCGGCGTGCAGGGGTTGATATTGAAGGGGCGGATAAATGGCTTGCGAGAATGCGGCCGCTGATCCGCGCCACGTGGAACGGAGGCGTGCTGCCGGATCTGGGGCAGTTTGCGGGACTTGTGCGACTGGATACCCGCCGATGGCGCGATCCGGTCCTGGTGGCCTCGGCAGATGGGGCGGGCACGAAGCTCAAACTCGCCCAGTTATTCAACGCGCACGAAGCCATCGGCATCGACGTGGTCGCGATGAACACGAACGACGTCCTCGTGTATGGCGCCACGCCGCTCTTCTTTTTAGATTACATCGCGGTGGGCCGTTTACAGCCCGTCCTGATGAGTGCCTTGCTCAGAGGGATCGTGAAAGGATGTCAAGCCAGCGGCTGCGCTCTCCTGGGGGGCGAGACCGCCGAGATGCCCGGCGTCTACCGCCGGGGCGAGTACGACGTCGCCGGCTTCTGCATCGGGATCGCCGAGCGCGCGCGGCTGATCGACGGCTCGCGCGTCCGGCCGGGCGATGTCATCGTGGGGCTGGCCTCCTCCGGGGTGCACGCCAACGGGTTCTCGCTGGTGCGCCGGGTGCTCACGAGGGCGGAGCTCCATCGATTTGGCCGGCAGTTGTTGACGCCGACGCGTATCTACGTGAAGCCGGTGCTGAAGGCGTTAAAGAGGATGCCGGTGCGTGCGATCGCGCACATCACGGGGGGAGGATTGGCGCGCCGGATCCCCAGCCTTGTGTCACGGACCAACGCGCTGCGGGCGCGATTGGCGCCGGGAAGCTGGCCGATCCCTCCCATCTTTACGACGATTCAAGCGGCAGGGCACATCGCGATGGATGAGATGATGAGCACGTTCAACATGGGAATCGGCATGGCATTAGTGTGCCGCCCGCCAGATACGAGGCGGCTCATCCAGATCATGGAACGGGCCGGCATTCCCGCATGGACAATTGGAACGATTGAACGAGCCTAGCGTTTTTGAAGGAGGTTTGGTTACGATGCGGGTGTTCATCATTGGGTCAGGCGGACGGGAACATGCGCTGGTGTGGAAACTGGCTCAATCGCCCGAAGTGACGAAGCTGTTTTGCGCCCCGGGCAACGGCGGCATCGGCGAAGTCGCAGAGCTTGTGGATGTCGGCGCCGAGGATGTGGAGGGGCTCGCGGAATTCGCCGAGAGCAAGGACATCGATCTCACCGTCGTCGGGCCGGAAGCGGCGCTGGCCAAGGGGATCGTGGATTTGTTCGACAAGCGGGGCCTGCGCATCTTCGGGCCGACCAAGGCCGCGGCGAAGCTCGAGTCGAGCAAGTCGTTTGCGAAGAACCTGATGAAAAAGTACCACATCCCGACGGGCCAGTTCGCGGTGTTCGATGACGCGCAGGCGGCGCGCGCCTACGTGCGCCAACTGGGTGTGCCGATCGTCATCAAGGCCGACGGGCTCTGCGGCGGCAAGGGGGTGATCGTGGCGAGCACCCTCAGCGAAGCGTTGGGCGCAATCGATCTCTTGATGGAAGACCGCATCTTCAAGCAGGCGGGAGAGCGGATCATCGTGGAGGAGCGGCTCATCGGCGAGGAGGCCTCCGTCATGGTGGTGACTGATGGGACCACCGCCTTGCCGCTCTTGCCCGCGCAGGATCACAAGCGCCTGTTGGATGCGGACAAGGGGCCCAATACCGGCGGCATGGGGGCGTATGCGCCGGCCCCCATCGTGGATGCCGCTATGGCGAAACAGGTGACGGACGAGGTCATTCTCCCCACGATTCGGGCGATGGCGAGCGAAGGCCCTGTGTTGAAGGGGGTGCTCTACGCGGGACTCATGTTGACGAGCGACGGCCCCAAGGTGCTGGAATTCAACGTCCGCTTCGGCGACCCGGAGATCCAGGCGATCCTGCCGCTGTTGCAAAGCGACTTGGTGCCGATCCTCGACGACGCCGTCGAGGGACGGCTCTCGAGCACCCAGTGCCAGTGGCAGTCGGGCAGCGCCGTCTGTGTGGTGGTGGCGTCAGGCGGCTATCCGGGTGACTTCCAGATCGGCAAGGAGATCCAGGGCTTGGATGCCGTGAAGAGCCGGAAGGATCTCCTGGTGTTCCATGCCGGCACGAAGAAGGACCGCGAGCGGTTTGTGAGCTGGGGCGGACGGGTCCTCAATGTCATCGGATTAGGCACCGACATCGAGGATGCGGTGAAACGCGCCTACGACGCGATCGGCGCCATCGGATTTGAGGGCATGCAGTATCGGAAGGACATCGGGTTTCGCGCCCTGAAAAAACCAGTGGCTAAGTGACAAAGTGGCGAAGTGGCCCGGGAATTTTAAGAAGGAGATAATGGCGAAGACCCAAAAGCACTCAGCCACTCAGCCACTCAGCCACTCAGCCACTGACCGGCGGCCTTTGGTCGGTATCCTCATGGGATCGGACTCGGACTGGCCGGTGATGGAACAGGCGGCGAAGATCCTCGAGAGTTTCGGCGTGCCATTTGAGGCGCATCCATTTTCCGCGCACCGCAGCCCGGAGTTGGTGCGCAAATATGCCTCCAGCGCCGTCTCGCGCGGCATCAAGGTGGTGATTGCAGGAGCGGGGGGTGCTGCGCATCTGGCCGGGGTCGTGGCCGCACACACCACGTTGCCGGTCATCGGCGTGCCGATTGCAAGTAAAAGCTTGAAGGGGCTGGACAGCCTCTTGTCGACCGTGCAGATGCCCAGAGGGGTGCCGGTGGCGACCGTCGCCATTGATAATGCCGCCAATGCCGCCATCTTGGCGGTGCAGTGTCTGGCCTTGTCGAATCCGGGACTACAGCGGAAGCTGGCAGCCCATAAGAAGAAGCTGGCGGAGGGGGTGCGCGCCGCCGATGCGAAACTCGGGAAGACCTAACAGGGTGACATGTTACACGTGACAAGTGACACGTTAACTTCCGGTTTCACCTGTCACCTGTCACCTGGCACCTGTCACAGCCATGGGTCCTAAGAAGATTCTGTTTGTGTGCACAGGCAATAGCTGCCGCAGCGTCATGGCGCAGGAGTACATGCGCCATAGGCTGCAGCGGGCGGGCATCGAGCGTATGCAGGTGGAGTCCGCGGGGGTTTTTGCGATCAGCGGCATGTCGCCGACCAAGGAAACGCTGCGGGTGCTGCAAGAAAACGGGGTCGCCTGTTCAGACCACCACGCCCGCCTCCTCACTCCGTCCATGATTCAGGAGGCCGATTTGGTGTTCGTCATGGAGCAGTTTCAGATGGACGAGGTGCTCCGGCGCGATCCATCGGCGAAAGGCAAAATCCACCTCCTGAAAACGTACAATCTGTCCCCCCCTGAAAACGCGGCCAACGCGAACATCCCCGATCCCATCGGAAAGCCGCTGGAGGTCTACGAAGTGTGCTTTGCGGACATTCGCGAGGCGGCTGAACGGGTCGCGAAGTCGCTCGGAGTCCACACTGCCTAGGACCCGCTTGCGGATGCGTCGCGGCTCAAGGCTCAAGGCTCAAGGCTCAAGGCCGTTGCCTTCAGCCTTCAGCCTTCAGCCTTCAGCGGCATTGGGCGTTTCTGGAGTGCGCCGC
>CAYJWN010000061.1:0-10020 GCA_964373835.1 uncultured Planctomycetales bacterium | reverse complement strand
TGTACATGCTGCCCACCATCCGCTGGTCGGAGGAGCGCTCGACGTAGAACTCCTCCAAGCGCTTGTTCTCCGTGATGGCGACGCGCGTCTCCTGCGGATCGCTGCTGATGAAAATCTCTTTGGCGGCCATTGGTGGCGGGTATTATAACACCTTTCGTATTCCACTACGGCTAAGTTCATTCGCGGGAGAACTCACCGACGGCGTGCTGGAGGATAGAAAGCGTGACGACTGCGGCGGTCTCTGCACGGAGGATGGTGCGGCCGAGCCGCACGGGCTCAAGCCCGCGGCGCCTTGCGAGCGCGACTTCTTCCGGCGAAAAATCCCCTTCCGGGCCGATGAACACGGCCACCTCCGCATCGCGCGTGAGGCGTCGAATGGCGTCTGCAATCGGTGTTCCGCCCTCACCGGCCGTCAACAGGAGCCGCTCACCGTCACTGAGCCGCTCCAGCGCCTGGGCGAACGGCTGCGGCCGCTCGACGTCGGGAATCCGCGCGCGTCCGCACTGCGCGGTCGCCGCCGCCGCGATCCGCCTCCACCGGGCTATCTTGGTACCAGGTACCGCAACACTGTTGCGGTACCTGGTACCGGTTTTCTCTATGCGCACCGTCGTCCGCGACGTCACAAGCGGCACGATGCGCGTCACGCCCAATTCGGTCGCCTTTTGGATCGCCCACTCGAAATGGTCCGGCTTGATCAGCGCCTGGGCCAGCGTCATCCGCAAGGGAGGCGGGGGCTCCTCAGCCTGCCGAGTCACATCAATGACGATCTGCTGCGGGCTGCACTGCGCGATGGCGCCCTGGTAGATGCGGCCGCGGCCGTCCACGCACTCAAGCCGGTCGCCGGCCTTCACCCGTAGGACGCGGCGCAGATGATGAAGGGTCTCGCGGTCGCGGATGGTGACGAGGCGGTCGTGAACTGCGTCAGGCGAGATGAGGACGCGGGACATCAGGCGAACAATGCGGCGGGGTTAAGATTTCAATAGAAGTGGTGGAGCAGAGGGGGCGCCGGCACGCTGCGCGTCCCGGCACTTCCTTCGCCGACCCCGCCATTCGGCGGGGTGCCCCGGCTCAGTCGTCGGCGCCTTCGCCGCTACGGTTTATTGCCCGCGGCTCCGGTCGGCCAGCCAGCCCTCCCGTGGAAGGTCGGCGCTCCTGTTCGTCGCGCCGACGTCCATCAAAAAAGTCGGGCCTCTCCTCGATCCCTAACGCTCCACTATTGAGAAGTAACGATGGTGGAGCAGAGGGGGATCGAACCCCTGGCCTCGACAGTGCGATTGTCGCGCTCTCCCAGCTGAGCTACTGCCCCGTCGCTCGCGTCCTGACGATGTAGAGGGACGCTCGCTCCCTAGGAGGGAAAACCTAGGTTTTCCCTCCTAGCGGTCGCCCCCCACTAGGTAGGTTCTCCGCCTGAGTATTTGAGTGCGGGGCTCCCTGGTCTCCCTTTCCTTAATGAGAAGTAACGAGCAACAAGCCTACGGACAGTCTCCACCATTTCCCGGGTGGGAATCTGCAGAATCACAGCCTACGGACAGTCCTCGATCGGCTCGATGCGCGCTCCCCCCGAAGGGAAACCCTTGCGGGTCTCCCTTCTAGGGGGAGTATTGTCGCATCAAACAGGAGACGCGTCAAACCCCCTACTCACCAACCAGGGTGGGCATCACCATGGCCAGCCGAAAGCATAAGTAGGCGACCACCAGCAGCCCTGCGCCGACGAGATGGCGATAGCGCATGACCACATCATCAGCAGAGATCAGCGCCCTGCTTAACAGCCGGTTCAAGTTCACCACCACCTTGGGCGACAGAATTACCAGCACGCCGCCCAACAAGGCGAAGGCGCTTGCCACCATCCACCATGAATCCAGCATGGGTATGGCTCCTCACGATGTTATAAGCAAGCTTGAGCCGCTGCGCTTTGACAGTCTCTTCCAATGACCGCTCCCTGGCTGTTGATGGATATGACGTAGTCAGCCACGCAGCTTGCTGGTAGAGCTGGAATTGGTGGTGGCCCAGCGCCAGCGGGAAGTCGCTTAGCGGCAAACACAATATCATTGGCAGTGGCACAGGCTACATTATATGCGTAAATCCGCGTCCCGGACGTCTCCGCGGGATTGAAATCGAAGTTGCCAGGGACAGCTCCTGTCCACGCCGATGACACTTCAGCCTTGAACCGAATGGCCGATTGCCGCAGCGACGAAAGATTCGTCAGCGCTTCGGACATCCGAGCCCGTTCCGTTGTTTTGATGTACTGGGGAACGGCGATTGACGCAAGAATCGCAATAATAACGACCACCATCAGCAGTTCAAGCAGTGTAAACCCTCGTTGATCCTTCATCTCTTCCTCCTGTTGTTCATTGACGTTCGCATTGCAAGAAACACCGTTCACGTTCGCGTGACCACCTCCTTTCCTGATTACATGGCGCCGGCTCCGCCGGCCAGCTTGAAGATCGGCATGAAAATCGACAGCACGATGATCAGCACCATCACCGCCATCACCACGATGGCGATGGGTTCGAAGAGCCGCGTCATGCGGGCGATGAGCGTTTCGACCCGCTCCTCGTAGTAGGCCGCGATCCGGCCGACCATCTTGCCCAGCTCCCCCACCTCTTCCCCGACCTGCACCATCTGCACCGTCATGGGCGGGAAGAGTCCTGTCTCCTCCATCGGCTGGGCCATGGTCTTGCCCTCTTTCACGAACTGCCTGATCCGGTCAATGGCCTCACCGTAGACCTTGTTCGTCGCGCTGTTTCCCAAAATCTCCAGGGTGGAGAGCAAGGGGACCCCGCTTTCCAGCAGCGTGGAGAGCCCACGCGAGAACTCCGCGAGCTGCACGTAGGTGAAAAACGTGCTGAAGCCCGGCAGGCGAAGGATGACCCGATCCCGCATCCACTGGCCGGCGGTGGTGCTGAAGTAGCGGCTCAAGAGATAGCCGACGGCCGCCACGCCGATCACCGTCACGACGAAATACTTCCGCGCCGCGCCGCTCACACCGATAATGACGCGGGTGATCAGCGGGAGCTCGATATCAAACGAGGTGAAAATCATCGTAAACTTCGGGATCAGCCAATACACGAAGATCGCCAGCACGGCGATGGCGGCGACGACAAGACAAGCCGGGTAGGTCAGGGCCGTCCTGACCTCGTTTTTCAGGTGTTGGACGGATTCAAAATGGCGGGCGAGCTGCTGGAGCGACTGCCCCAGATGGCCGCTCGCCTCGCCCGTTTCGACGAGGTTCACCCACAGGTTGCCGAAGATCCTGGGGTGCTTTGCCAAGGCGTCGCGGAACGTGCGCCCGGCCGCCACGTCGCGGCGGATGTCATCCAAAGCAATCAGCAGCAGCCGGCTCTCGACCTGAGCCGACACGACCTCGAGACTCTTGAGCAGCGGAATCCCCGCTTCGACCAGCGTGGCCAGTTGTTGACAGAGCAACACGTGATCTTCCGTCGTGACCCGCGTGTGCATCCGCCGGTTGCTGCCGGCCCGGCGGAAGCTCGGGGACGGACCGGCCGCGAGGTCCTTGTGAGAGATCGACGTCACCAGCAAGCCGCGGCGCTGGAGCACCGCCACCACCTCATCCTCATTGATCGCATCGAGGTGGCCGGCCTGCACCACGCCCTGCTGATCTCTCGCGGTATAGGTGAAGCTCGGCATCAGTGATGAGGCTCGAGGCTGTAGGCTGTAGACTGTAGCGAAGAACGCTCTAGGTTCGAGGCTGTAGGCTGTAGGCCAGAACCGCTCTTGCCTAGAGCCTGGAGCCTGGAGCCTGGAGCGCTCTTCGATTGAGCCTTGAGCCTTGAGCCTAGAGCGTTCTGTTCCTGGATCAGCATGTTAGCGATCGAGTAAGACGACCCCTTCCAGTTCCTCCAAACTCGTGAGGCCGGCCCGCACCTTTTGCAGTCCCTCGTCCCACAAGGTGGACATGCCGGAGGCAACGGCAGCGTCCCTCAGCGTATGCGCGGGGGCGCCCTTCGCAATGGTATCGCGGATCTCCCGTCCCAGCGTCATGACTTCGTAGACCCCGAGGCGGCCTTTGTATCCCGTGTTGGTGCAGTGCTCGCACCCCTTGGCGCGGTAGAGCAGCTCCTCCGTCACGTGGAATCGATTCCGGATTTCCTGAATCGGCTCGTACGCCTCCTTGCAGCGCTCGCAGAGCTGTCGAAGCAGGCGCTGGGCCACGACGAGGCTGATCGTGGAGGACAACAGGTACGGCGCGATGCCGATGTCCACGAGCCGGCTGACCGCGCTGGGGGCGTCGTTCGTGTGGAGGGTGCTGAACACCAGATGCCCGGTGAGGGCGGCCCGGACGCAGATCTCGGCGGTCTCAAGGTCCCGCGTTTCTCCCACCATGATGATATCCGGATCCTGCCGCATGAAGGCGCGCAGCCCGGCGGCGAACGTCAGCCCGATGGACGGTTTGATCTGAACCTGGTTCACCCCTTGCAGGCGATACTCCACAGGGTCCTCGATGGTCAGGATGTTCTTCGTCGGGGAGTTGATCTCATTGAGCGCGGCGTAGAGCGTCGTCGTCTTGCCGGAACCGGTCGGCCCGGTGAGGAGCACGAGGCCGTAGGGATCCCGGATGGCTTGTCGGAACGCCGCGAGCCCATCCGGGTTGAAGCCGAGGCGGCCCAAGTCCAGGAGCGCCGCGGACTTGTCCAGGATTCGAATCACGATCTTTTCCCCGTAGATGGACGGGATCGTGGAGACGCGGAAATCAATGGAACGGCCTTCCATCTTCATCATGAACCCGCCGTCCTGCGGCAGACGCTTCTGGGCGATGTCGAGCTTGCAGAGGATCTTGATGCGCGAGATGATCGCGGCGTGAAGATGCTTGGCAGGCGGCGCGATCTCGCAGAGGACGCCGTCGATGCGGTAGCGCAGATTGATGCAATCCTTGAACGGCTCGATATGGATGTCGCTGGCCCGCTCCTTGATCGCCTGCCGCATGATCAAATCCACCAGGCGGATCACCGGCGCCTCCTCCGCCGCCTGCTTGAGCCGGTCGAGGTCCAGCGTCTCGCTGCCTTCGGCGGTCTCAGGCTCCGGCTCGTCAACGTAGTAGGATTCGCCGATCGCCTTGCGGAGCATCGAGGCGTCACCGCTGCCGTAGAACTGCTCGATCGCCTGTTCCAAATCCGCTTTAATCGTCACGACGGCGTTGATCTCGCAGTGGGAGATCCGGCTCAGGTTGTCAATGGTGATGAGATCGAGCGGGTTGACGCACGCCACGGTCAACGAGTTGAGCGCCTTGGAAAGCGGCAGGATGAGGTGCTGCCTCGCGAACTCTTCAGAGACCAGCTGCTCCAACCCCTGTCCCTTCTGCGGCGTCAACAGCCCGGAGGCGTTCGAGGCGTAGTGAATCCCTAACTGCCGGCTCAGGGCCATGGCGATGTCGACCTCGGTGGCGAGTCCGAGCTCCGCCAGGACTTCACCGATCCGCTTGGTTGTTCCCCGTTGGATCTCGAGCGCTTTGACGAGTTGCTCCTCAGACACGAGACCGCTCTTGAGGAGGATCTCACCAATTCGCTCTGACGTCTTCAGCATCGGCATCACGGCTGTTCCAGCTGGTTCAGCGCCTGTTCGATGGCATCCTGGCGGGCTCCCGCCGGCTCCTGTTCCCGCAGCCCCAGGGGGCTCGGCGAGGCAACCAGTTGCGTCGGCGTCGGTTCGTCCAGGATGCGCGGGGTGATGAACACGATCAGCTCGCTGGCGCTGTTGGTGATGTCGGTGTTCTTAAACGCCTCGCCGAGAAACGGCACCCCTGAAAGAATCGGCACCTGACGCAGCGACTGTTCATCGCTGCGGTCGATCAGCCCTCCCACGACCAAGGTATCGCCGCTGCGAATCCGCACGAGGGTCCTAGCACTCCTCGTCTTGGGATCTCTCGGTACGGCCTGGCCGGTTGGAGCGCTGATCTTTGACGCCACAGTCTTCGTCACCGAGGGTTCCACGATCATCGTGATGTAGCCGTGCTCGTTGACCTGCGGCGTGACCACCAGCACCACGCCGGTCGTCGTCCGCTCAGGCTCTGAACTTTGGGTTCCTGTTGTCGATTGGCTCGTCGTGGTAAACCCGATCGCTTCATCCGAGGTTAAGCGGATCACGGCGCTTTCGTTATCCAGCGTCAGCACCTTCGGGCGGGCGAGGATCTTGGTCTCGGTATCGGTCTGGAGCGCCTTCAGGATCGCCACCGCCTTGGCGGTGTTGAGCGTGCCCAGCGTGATGCCGGTGGCGGCGCTTGACTTCTCGCCGAACAGGGTGGAAAACGGCGCGCGCGTCGTCCGTAAGGCCGGCGTCAACTGGAAGAGGGAGCCGTCCGTCCCCCACTCAAAGCCCAGATCCTTGATCTTGCCCAGCGTGGTCTCGATGACCTCTGCGTCCACCATGATCTGCGGGGTTTGGATATCCAAGGCGGCGAGGGCCGCTTCAAGCCGGGGAAAGTTTTCCGGAAGGTCGCTGATGATGAGGCGGTTGGTCCTCGCATCCACGATCACCGCGCCGTGATCCGTCAGCAACCCTTTCACGATCGCATCAATGCCAACCTCTTGACTCGCTCCGGCTGCGCCTCCTCCGCCGATCGTTCCGCCGCTTGCCCCGCTGCCTCCGCCCGCCGAGCTTCCCCCTCCGCCGGAGGAGGATTGAGCCAGCGTCGCCTCAAAGGGCGTCCGGTTGCCGAAGGCCGCGGCCGCTTTGGCGAGGATCGAGGTTGAGACGCGCGCATATCTCAACCGGTAGACCCGCGTGAGCAACAAGGGCGCCTCCGGTCCCTTGGGTGTGACCACGTAGATGTCGCTTCCCGGAGGGCGCTCATAGGTCAGGTTGGCCACGTGCAGAATCTGATCCAGCGCGTCCATCGCCGTGACGTCCTCAAAGTACAGCGTCACCGGCTGGTCGCCGACGTCTCCGCTGGCGATCACATTGATGCCGGTCTGCTGGGAAAACGTCTTCAACACATCTTTGAGGTTCGCATCCTGGAAGTCCATCGACAGCCGCATCGGTGCTTCTTCCTGACTGGGGGCCGCCGCCTCCTCCGCTCCGACAGGAACAGGCGCGAGGAGCCAACACTGCGACATGAGGAATCCCCACACGATCTGCCGATTCATCCGCACCTCCACTGAGCCTTTCTCCTTAAAACGCGGCCCCCGCCACGCCCACTGGCACCGATGACATTGAGGACTCCATGGGCGCGCCGTCGTAATGGCCGGCTGCCCCGCTGGGATCGATCGCACGATCCTCTCCAGGCGTCACGCCCAGAGAGCCGGTGGATGCCCCCGTGACCCCGTGGGGCTCCAGAGTTTCCTCAGGCTTTGAGGAAGACGGTGCGTACACAAGGGACGCGCCGAGATGTTCGACCGTCACGCCGCGACGGTCAATCGCGAGGATCTTGGCTCCTGCCACCAATTCCCCCACCCGGTAGACGTGATCATTGATGATCGCCTGAGGCTCAATCCCGCCCCAGAGAAGTCCTTGGAGTCGTAAGGCCGGTGGGGGGGGAGGCGCCGGGGGCTGAGCCGGGCGTTGCGACGAACCGCCACTCTGAAGTTGTGCGTGGACTGGCTCCGCAGGAAGCAGGCTCTTGAGGGGATTGCGCAACTCCTGGGCGGTGTAGTTCAGGGCGCTTGGGGTGACCACTTGCTGAGGTCGCGCATCATCTTGGGGGTTCACTTCCTGATCGATCTTGTGTCGATATTCCTGCACCGAGACCGCCAGCGGCTGGGACATGTTGACGCCGGCAGTCGCCGACGGGATCGTGGCCTGCCGGGGAGCGCTCGCGCGGAAGAACCCCATCTGCTTCAGCGGCCCCGCAAGCAGGGTCACGGCGAACACAACCAGGAGGACGGCAAAGAGGCTCTGCTCAACTTTGGTCTTTCGTGCGGCGTCCATCATGCCCTTTCAGTGGCCGCCCGCCGCCCGAATCGGCGGAAGGTAGAACGTGCTCAGGTTGACGTGCACAGGAACCGCCTCGTCTCGACCTGTCGCTGACGAGATGTCGATGCGATCGACACGAAGGAACGGTGTGGCGTGTTCAACCTGGTCAAGGAAGGTTCCAAGCTGATGGTACGACGCGGTGAACTCGAGGGTGACGGTGAGGCGGGTGAACTCACTGAACTCCTGCGGGGTTCCTTGCGTAATCGTCGTAAACTGGAGCCCGAGGGGTTGCCCTACGGCAACCACTTCCCGGACCAGCCACGACGGGTCGGGCTCTGGCGGCAGACGCTTGCGGTAGCCCTCAAGTTGGTGGAGCAAGCTTGCTACGTCCGCCTGCGCGTGCTGGTTATCCTGCTCTTGAGCGATCTGCGTGTGGGTCAGACGCACCTGCTGCTGTTGCCCGCCGTTGAGGCGATAATAGCCTAAAAACCCAACGAATGCAACCCCTATCACGCCTAAGAGAAGCGTCGGTTTCATGTCACAGTCTCCGGTCTGAATTGCAGTGTAACTGGAAGGTGCGGTAGGTGTACTGCGGCGAGGGGCTCGCCCGCGCGTTGATCTGCCCCACCCGAGCCACCGTGAAGCCCGAGAAAAACTTCGTGTCGTGCTTGATCCGCTGCTCCAGGTCTTGGATGGCGCTCAGCTCCTGCCCGGTTCCTCCAAGGAAGCACGCGCCGTGCAGAGTAAGACGGGGCTGACTTTTGCCGGTGGCCTGCTCCGGCGCGTCCTCAAACTCAAGGCCCGTCAACCAGATCCCGTCAGGCAGGGAGCGCGCCAGCGCATCCAGTTTCGCGGCAACGCTCACGCGGTGATCCATGATTTCCTTGAGCCGCGCAACCTGCGCCTGCGCCTGCGTTCGGATCGGCTCAAGCTCTGCAACCGTCATCTTGCTGAGCCCCCAGCCCACGTCCGAGCGGCTCTTCACCAGGTGGTCGTACCGGTGATGAAGCATAGCCACCTGCTGCTTGCCAAGACCCCAGAGGACCAACAGCATGCCCGCCACGACGGCGGCTGACACCAGCGTCTGAGGCATGCGAAGCGAAGCCACCAGATCCTGTTGAAGCGAAGAGAGCGTCACGGAAGCGGATCGCCGCTGCGTGCTGGGCGCTTTGGCGAGGCTTCGCTTCAGAAAATCAAGCGAGGCGCCTCCGGCATCCTTCGTGGCTTGCCCCAACCCCACCGCTGAGGCGAATGAAAGCGGCAGATCCCCGTGGACTCGCTGATCGAGGAGGGTGCTGCCGAGCTCAACCGGCTGGCGGAGCTGCTCCGATAGCCAGTGGCACCAGGGCCGGAGGAGCGTCTCCTCACCAAAGAGCAAGACCTGCGTGACGCTCGTCGAGGGGTACTCGCGCATGAAGAAATCCATGGAGACCCGCAGCTCACTGAAGAGCCGCCGCGCTCGGGGGTCCGCGTCCTCCACCAGCCGGCCTAAGTCTTTCTCGTCGATCGGCGGCGTCTCCCCGCTACCGGCGGGGGCCATGACATCGGTTGATGGGGTCGGAGTGATCGTGGGCAGCAGGCTGACGTCTCTCGTCAAATAGGGCAGCCGGTCTTTCACGATGGCCAGGTGGGCTGTGTCCTGCTCGACATCCACGAGACAGACAAACTCATTGGACGGCTTGCCTTTCGCCGGGCCCAGCAAGCGCGCCAGGCTCACGCTCGTGGGCTCAATGAGGGTGGGCACAACACCCGCGGCCGCTAAGGCATCCTGAATCCGCCGAAACGAGTCGCGTTGAATCGCCGCAAAGATGACGTCCAGCCGATTCGACCCGCCGTGTTGGAGGACGCGGTAGTCCCACAGGAGCGACTCGATCCGAAAGGGAACGTATTTCCGTGATTCAAACTGCACCGCCGAATCCCATTCGGCTTTCGGGACCGCCGGGATCGAAAAAAACCGGAAGAGCACCTCCTGCGCGGGGACAGACACGGCGAGCCGTTTCGTCTTCAGCCCTGCCGCGCCGATCGCCTGCTGGATCGCCCGAATGAGGTGCTGGTCTGTGGTGCCCTCAGTCGGCACGCGGAGCTGGCCGGCCACCTTCCTGCCCTGCATCCACAGGAGCTCGACCTCCGTGGTCCGAATCACCAGGGCCGCCG
>CAYJWN010000060.1:0-10230 GCA_964373835.1 uncultured Planctomycetales bacterium | reverse complement strand
CGATGCGCCAGTGGATGCTCAAGATCACCGCCTACGCCGAGCGGCTCCTGGCGGATCTCGAGTCACTGGATTGGCCGGATCACATCAAGCAGATGCAGCGCTATTGGATCGGCAAGAGCGAAGGGGCCGAGGTGTGGTTCGGCATCGGTGGAGAGCACGCCGCTGTTCCCGAGGCGGTGATCGACGGCGTGCGGCTGCGGCGGCGGAACGGCGCGGTGGAGTTCAAGATCTATACCACCCGGCCGGACACGCTCTTCGGCGCGACCTACGTGGTCCTTTCGCCCGAGCATCCGCTGGTTCCACAGATCACGGCTGCCGGCCAACGGGCGGCGGTGGAGCGCTACCGCAGTGAGGCCGCGCGCAAGAGCGAGTTCGAACGCGCGGAGCTGGCGAAGGTGAAAACCGGCGTGTTCACCGGCGCCTATGCGATGAACCCTGTCAACGGCGCGCGGATTCCCATCTGGACCGCTGACTATGTCCTCGCCAGTTATGGGACGGGGGCGATCATGGCGGTGCCGGCGCACGATCAGCGAGACCTGGAGTTCGCCCAGGCGTTTGGGCTTTCCGTCCGCGTCGTGATCGTTCCCGAAGGCCGCCCGCTGGATGCGGCGGGGATGACGGCAGCCTACGTGGAGGCGGGCCGAATGCACGAGTCCGGCTCCTTCAGCGGATTGCGCAGCGACGACGGGGCCCGCAAGATCACCGAGTGGCTCGCCCATCGCGGATTGGGCCAGGGCGCCGTCAACTTCAAGCTGCGCGACTGGCTCTTCTCCCGCCAGCGCTACTGGGGCGAGCCCATCCCGATCGTCCACTGCGCGCGATGCGGCACGGTGCCGCTGCCGGAATCCGCCCTGCCGCTCACGCTGCCCGAGATGGCCGACTTCAAACCAACCGGGACCGCAGAGCCACCCCTTGCGAAGGCTAACGACTGGGTGAACACCACCTGTCCGACGTGCGGAGGACCTGCACAGAGAGAAACCAACACGATGCCGCAGTGGGCCGGATCCTGCTGGTACTACCTGCGGTATCTGGATTCGCGCAACGACCGTCAGGCGTGGGATCCGGCCAAGGAGCGCTATTGGATGCCGGTGGACCTCTACGTCGGGGGGGCTGAGCACGCGGTGCTGCACCTGCTCTACGCGCGCTTCTGGCACAAGGTGCTCTACGATCTGAAGTTCGTGTCCACGCCGGAGCCGTTTCAACGACTCGTCAACCAGGGGCTGATTCTCGGCGAGGACGGCGAGAAGATGTCCAAGTCGCGCGGCAATGTGGTCAATCCCGACGACGTGATTCACGCGCACGGCGCCGACGCCTTCCGGCTCTATGAGATGTTCCTGGGACCGCTGGAAACGGTCAAGCCGTGGAGCACCCGGAGCATCGAGGGCATCGACCGGTTCTTGAATCGGGTGTGGCGCCTCGGTGAACTCGCGGCTCAAGGCTCAAGGCTCAAGGCTCAAGGCAAGGACACGCGTGAGCTTGAGTCATCATTAGGACGCAAGCGGCATGAAACGATTAAGAGGGTGACCGAAGACATTGAGCATCTTCGGTTCAATACGGCTATCTCAGCCATGATGGAGTTCGTTCATGTCTTGGATGACGTAGTCGGCTCACACTTGGAGCCACAAGGCCAGTCGACGGCTCAGCCTACAGCCTACAGCCTACAGCCTAGAGCCATCCGCGAGGCGTTTGAAACGCTGGTGTTGTTACTGGCACCCTTCGCCCCGCACCTGTGTGAAGAGCTGTGGGCGCACCTCGGGCACAAGGAGAGTCTTGCTTACGAGCCGTGGCCCGCCTTTGATCCTGCCGCGCTGGAAGAGCACGAGGTGCTGCTGGTTGTCCAAGTCAACGGCAAGGTGCGCGCGCGCATCACCGTCCCGGTCGGGGCGAGCGAAGAGCAGCTCAAAGCGGCGGTCTTGGCGGATGGCCAGGTGAAAAAGTTCGTGGACGGCCATCCCATCAAGCAGTTCATTGTCGTGCCCAGGCGGCTCGTCAGTATTGTCATCTGATCGTACCGGCTGTACGGCTTAGTGCTGGAGATTGGGATTGATGCAGCAAGAACGAGTGACATTGACTGTGCTCGGGGCGATCGCGCTCGCAGGGTGCGCCGTGCTCTTGTGGCAGGGGCAACGGCCGGCAGTCACGGTTGTCGGCTCGCCGGCGGCCGTCCAGGCGGCGCAGTGGGATGAGCAGTTGGCGGCTGCGCGGACGGTTGACGTGAACACGGCGACGGTTGCAGCATTAGAGCGCCTTCCGGGCGTGGGGCCCGCGCTGGCTGCGAGGATTGTCGACTATCGGACGGCGCATGGCCCGTTTGGCGCCCCGGAGGAGTTGACTCGTGTCCATGGCATCGGGCCGAAAACCGTCGCAGCGCTCCGCGACTATCTCGCGGTCGAGGAGTAGATGGGTGGAGGGGTCAATGGGTAACTTGGGCCTCCCAGAACTTGTGGTGATCGGGGTGATCGCGCTCCTCGTGATCGGACCCAAGCGGCTGCCCGAGGTGGCCCGTGGGATCGGGGAAGCGGTGCGGGCGTTTCAGAACGCCCTCAAAGGTCCGTCGAAATAACGGGACGCGCGCGTTCGTCGTAAGATGATCCCCCCAACCTGCGCCGGCTTGCCTGCGGCAAGCTCGAATGCCGATATTGAACGAGATACGTGTGACTTCGCAGAGGCACGTCGCCGAGGCATTCGTCACGGCGGCAGCTGGCGGTTGCGCCACAGCCCGCCGTGAGGCGCAGGTGGTGGGATGAATACCGCACTCCGTCAGCGTCTGGTTGCGGCGGCGCAAGACGTCCGCATGCGGGAAGTGCTGACCTTCTTGTACCGCGACCATCCGCAGGGCGCGTCGTTTGAGGGGCTCAAGGAGATGCTCTTTCTCCACGAAGATTTTCAAGAAGCGACGCTCCAGCAGCTCGTCCAGGACACCGTGCTCATCTTTGATGGGGACCGCTACAAAATCTCCGCCGACGTCCGGCAGATCCTGGACCGCGATCCTGTCATTCTGATGGATGAATTCTTACGTTAGCACTAAGCAGTAAGCACTAGGAGCCAGTCGGATGCAAGTCGGCAGTAAGCAAAATCGGAAAATAGGGAACACCGACTTACTGCTTACTGCCGAGTGGCTACAGAGTAGCTGTACTGCTTAACTGCTGCCGAACATGACTCGCACCTTTACGATCGCCTCGTCACACAACGGCCGCATCCGCCTGGATCTCGAGCATGACCTCAACGACGCGCAGCGCGCCGCCGTCACCTGCGGCGACGGGCCGAAGCTCGTCATCGCGGGCGCGGGCTCCGGCAAGACCCGCACGATCACCTACCGGGTCGCCTACCTCATGACGAGGGGCGTGCACCCTTCGCAGATCCTGCTGGCGACGTTTACGAACAAGGCCGCGCGGGAGATGCTCAGCCGCGTCGAGGCCCTGACGGGTCACGATGTCGGCAAGGTCTGGGGCGGGACGTTTCATGCCATCGGCAACCGCACGCTGCGCCAGTTCGCCAAGCGGGTGGGCCTTGCGTCCAACTATTCCATTCTCGATGAGGAGGATCAGCGCGATCTCATCAAAGTGTGCGTCGGTGAGGCGAACGTGAAGATCGAAGAGCAGCGGTTCCCCGCGCCCGCCATCGTCCAGGAGCTGATCAGCATGTCGTTCAACACGCAGCGGCCGCTGGCAGCCGTGGTGGAGGAGCGCACGCCCCATTTCCACTCCCGGCTCGAGGCGTTGCAGCAGGTGAGCGCCCGGTACGAGGCGAAAAAGCGCGCCGCCCACGCGGTGGATTACGATGACCTGCTCAAGTTCTGGCTGAAGCTGCTTGAGGACCATCCCGACGTCGCCAAGCGCCTGGGCGGGCAGTTCCGCGCGCTGCTGGTGGACGAGTACCAGGACACCAACGCCATCCAGGCGCAGATCGTCGAGCGGATCGCCGAGCACAACGGCCGCAACCTCATGGTCGTAGGAGACGATGCCCAGAGCATCTTTCAATTCAGGGGCGCCAACTACGAGAATATCCTGAAGTTCCCCGAACGCAATCCCGGCACGGAGATCTTCAAACTCGAGACGAACTACCGCTCAACGCCCGAGATCCTCGAGTTCACGAACGCGAGCATCCTGCACAACCAGCAGCAGTTCCGCAAGACGCTCACAGCACGGCGGCCCCGCGGGGAGCTGCCGGTGGTCCTGCCGGTGAACGATGTCTATCAGGAAGCGGCTTTTGTGGCGGAGCGCATCCTCCAGCTGCGCGACGAGGGGATCGCGCTGGCCGACATGGCGGTGCTCTACCGCGCGCACGCCCACTCGACGATCCTGCAAGCGGAGCTGATCAAGCGCAACATCCCCTATGAAGTCCGCTCCGGCGTGCGGTTTTTCGAGCAAGCGCACATCAAGGACGTCGTGGCGCACCTCAAGGTGCTCAACAACCCCTTCGATGAGATCGCTTGGCGGCGGCTGTGGCTCATGCTGCCGCGGATCGGCAATGTCACGGCCGCGCGCTTGTGGGAGCAGATCGCAACGGCCGCCCAGCCGCTTGAGGCTGCAACGGTGCCGTCGCTGTGTGCGGGTCTCTCCTCGGCCGCCCAGCCGGCCTTTAAGCGGTTCCAGCAGGACCTGCGCGCGCTGCGCGCCGCGGCGGAGGACCGCACGCCCTCGGGCCTGATCCAGGCGGTGCTGGAGACCGCCTATCCCGACTATCTGCGGGCGAAATACGAGGGTGCCTCCTCGCGCCTTGAAGACATCCAGCAGTTGGCGGTCTTCGCCCACTCCTACCGCTCGCTGAACAGCCTGCTCTCGGAACTCGTCCTTCTGGGTGAGCTGTACGGCCAGGAAGTGGGAGGCGGCGGCTCGAGCGATACCGAACAGTTGGTGTTGAGCTCCATCCATCAGGCCAAGGGCCTTGAGTGGACGGTGGTGTTCGTCATTCGGATGTGTGAGGGTTCCTTTCCCTCCGACGTCGCGCTGCGCGAGGAGAACGGGGAAGAGGAGGAGCGGCGCATCTTCTACGTGGCCACGACGCGGGCGAAGGACCAGCTCTACCTCACGCATCCGCTCATGGATCTGAGCCTGCGGGGCGACGGACAATTGTTGCTGCAGCCGTCGCGCTTTCTGCGCGAAATTCGTTTCACGTTGTATGAACAGGGACAGCTCGATGAGGCCCCCGCGTCCTTCCCGGAGGCGGACGGCGATGGAAGAGCGTAGACAATTTGTGCGGCTGGACACGCGGCTGGAGGTCAGCTACACCCAGCTGCCGTCCGGGACGCCGAGGCAGAGCACGACCAAAGATATCGGGGGCGGCGGCATCTGTCTGTTTGCGGAGGAGGTGCTGCCGGCGGGGACGCGGTTACAGGTGTCGGCGAAGCTGCCGGATCGCGAGCGGCCGGTCCATTTCACGGGTGAGGTCGTCTGGAGCGAGGCGTATGAGGTGATCGGCAAGACGCAGCGCCGGCGCGCCGTCGAAATCGGCGTTCGGTTTGTGGAGATCGCTCCCCAGGACCGCGACGCCATCATGCAGCACGTGATTTTGAGTCTGAAGCATCCAGGCACAAACCCATAATTGGATTACACCGATCGCAGAGGAGAAATAGCTCTCAAGGCTGATTTCGCAGATAGGACGTTTTATCTGTGTAATCAGCCGTTAACATCGGGGACAGCCACCGATTTCGCGGTTCAATTCCGGTAAGGTGCCAGGCGCGTGAGGAACAGGCAGTCGGAGAAATGTTTTTGGATGAGACTTCCGCAGAACGTCCGACAGCCGGAGCGCTAACGATAGACTTCTCGGCGATGGCCGATTTTGACGATCTCGACCACGCGAGCCGTGTCGTCTATCCCGTAGATGATGCGCCAGTCGCCTTGGCGGAGGCGGTATTTATCCTCGCCAGAAAGTTTTTCAGAACCGTGCGGCCGGGGCTCAACGGCGAGCGATTGGATACGATGGACAATGCGTGTGAGGTCGGCTTTCGGAATGGATCGGAGTTCTTTCTCCGCGCTCTTCTTAATCCTCGGGCTATAGGAGGCCATCCCGCTTGAGGTCCTTCAGGACGTCTTCAAAGGGGCGGGCAGGTTCTTTGCGCCGCTTCTGGAAGGCTGCGAGATCAGCGTCATCTTCACGGAGCGAGAGGATCAGGGCCTCGTTGACAAGGGTCGAAAACGGCTTTCCCATCAAGGCCGACTTCACCTTGGTGGCGCGGTAGATTTTGGGATCCAGGTACACCGTCGTTCGGGCAATCGACATCAGTTCTTCACCTCCTCGTAGGTAAATTATAACATCTAAACATTAAAATGGCAAAACGAATCTGGGGACAGCCACCGATTTCATGAGGCGAATCTCTTGAGGCAGGAGACAAGCGGCTAAGGCTACCGGCTCGCCAAAGACAAGCTAACACGCAGGAGAGAAACGCTCTCTTCTGCGTTTTTGCTTTTCACCGCGGAGGAGGACTGCCAAGCGAGCCCTACGGCAAGATGCGGTTCCAGGGCTACGAGGAAAGAGTAGTGCCGAGGACGATCAGGCGGGAGCAAGACACCAGGCTACGGGAGCTCTCCGAGCGGACCGGAAGGAGCATTTCGGAGCTGGTGAGGGAGGCGGTGGAGCACGTTACGCCAATTTAACAGCGAGTTAACACAACCGTAACCCGATGGTGCTAAGCTTTAGCTCAAATGAGTCCGTCAATCCGACAATTGCAACAGGTCTTGTGTGAGCGCACCGAGGCGTTCCGGGTCCTGCGGCAGATCATCGAGGCGATCAACAGCACGCTGGAGTTTGAAGCGGTGCTGCAGCAGATCATCGACCTCGTCTCGCAGGTGACGTCGTCCGATGCGTGCCTGCTCTACCTGCTAGATGTGTCGGGGCAGCGGTTGGAGTTACAGGCCTCAAAGCCGGCCCACCCAGAGAGCATCGGGCGCATTGCGCTTCAGGTGGGCGAGGGGCTGACCGGCTGGGTGGCCAAGGAACGGCGTGCCATGGTGATTGGTCGACGAGCGTTTGCGGATTCCCGGTTCAAGGCGTTTCAGCAATTGCCCGAGGATCGGTACGAGGCCTTCTTATCGGTGCCGATGATCTTTCGTGACCGGTTGATCGGTGTGATCAACGTGCAGCATCGTGAGCCCCACCGCTACAGTCCAGAGACGGAGGCGCTCGTGGAGACGATCGGACGATTGGTGGGAGGCGCCATTGCGAATGCACGGTCGTACGAGGCGGCGCGACAGCGCCGCCGAGAGCTCGAAACGCTGGCCCAAGTCAGCGAGGCCGTCGTGTCGGAGCGCTACCTCGATGAGATCCTGCAGTTGACCGTCACGGTGACCGCGCAGCTGTTGGGATCGAAGATCTGCTCACTGATGTTGCTCGATGAAGCCAAACAGACGCTGGTCATCAGGGCGACTCAGGCGCTGAGCCCCGCGTATCGGAACAAGCCGCCGATCAAGGTGGGGCAGAGTATTAGCGGCCGAGCGGTCAAGGAGCGAGAGCCGATCAGCGTCCTGGATGTGATAAAAGATAATGGGTACATGTTTCCTGAGATCGCCCGACGCGAGGGGCTGCGCTCGCTCCTGTGCGTGCCGATGGTCATGCAGGACCGGGTGATCGGCGTCCTCAATTGCTACACGGCACACGAGCACCGCTTCAGCGAGGACGAAATTCGGGTACTGTCGACGGTCGCCAACCAAGCGGCGGTGGCCATCGAGCATACACGGCTCTTCGACCAAGCGCTCGCGTTGCAGCGGTCGCTGGAAGACCGCAAGGCGATCGAAAAGGCCAAAGGGATTGTGATGGAAGAACTGCGTCTCTCCGAGGCGGAGGCGTTTCGCCTTCTGCAGAAGCGGAGTATGGAAAAGAGCAAGACCATGCGCGAGATCTCCGAGGCGATCATCTTGGCGAGTGAGTTGAAAGAAAATCGTTGACGGCCGCATTTCAAGTAGCGTATAATAAACAGTTGATATACTGATCCAACGACGGATCAAGCAATGAACAAGGGCGTTCGCACGAGCGAGCGCCCATTTTGTGTGCTCTTGCGTGTGGTGAGCACAGCGTAGTCGCGCCTGGCGGCAACGGAGCCGCACGGCAAGGTGGGACAACGGCGTTCCCAGATAGCAGACGGGGACGCTGTCTCTGTTTGAGGTCCTGAGCGTACAGTCCTGAGGAGGCAGCGAATGGTTCAACTGAAAGAAGTGGTGGCGATCATCCGACCCGAGCGCTGGAGCCAGACGAAGCTGCGCATCCAACGGCTGCGGCTGCATGCGTTCACTCAACAGCGAGTCCTTGGCCGCGGCCGCGAGCGGGGATTGCGGTATCTCCCACGCCGAGGAGCCGCCAGCAGAACAGGCGTGCGGTATCTGCCCAAGCGGATGATCTCATGGGTCGTGGAAGACCGCCAGGTCGAGCCACTGATCCAGGCCATCCTGGAGGTCAATCGCACGGAACAGCTCGGCGATGGCAAAATCTTTGTCCTGCCGATTGAACAAGTCGTGCGCATTCGGACAGAGGACCGCGGGTGCGACGCGCTGCGCCCAGAGGGAGCGCTCGAAGTGGCTGTCGGCAAGCACTGCCAGCCCGCAGCAGCCCAGGAGATTGCGTATGCGTGAGGGAAGTAATCCAGTCGAAGAGTACAAGGCAACCAAGGGCGGAGAGCCCCTGCGCATTCGTGAGGATCTGCCGCGCCTCATTCAGGAGGGCTGGCAGTCACTGACGCCCGCAGACAAGGACCTCCTGAAGTGGCTGGGGATTTTCTTCCGCAAGCCCACGCCAGGCCAATTCATGATGCGCATCCGCATGCCCAACGGGTTTGCCACCAGCGAGCAGCTCAGGGCGATTGCGGATCTCTCTCGGCGCCTGGGCAACAACATCCTCGATATCACGACCCGGCAGCAAGTGGAGTTGCGGGGCTATACGCTCGAGAGCGTCCAGGAGATTTTTGAGCGGCTGCGCGGGGTGAATCTGCGCAGCCTCCAGACGGGGATGGATAACCTGCGCAACTTCAATGGCTGTCCGCTGGCCGGATTAACACCCCACGAGCTCTTCGATGCCTCACCGGTCGTGATGGCGTTGGATCAGCATTGCGTCGGACCGGAGGGAAACTCCGAATTCACCAACCTCCCGCGAAAGATGAACGTCACCGTCACGGGCTGCCTGCAGAACTGTACGCATAACGAATCGCAGGATATCGCTCTGGTGCCGGCGATTCGGGCAGGCCGCAAGGGGTTCAACACCCTGGTAGGTGGAAAGATGGGCTCGGGCGGGTTTACCGTGGCGTCAGCCTTGGATGTGTTTGTGGAGCCTGGGCAGGCGGTGGAGGTCGTGGCTGAGCTCGTCAAGATCTACCGCGACCACGGGCCCCGTGGACCACGGACGAAATGCCGGTTTGCGTTCCTCATCGAGGAGTGGGGCATTCCAAAATTGCGCAACGAGTTGGTGGCTCGGCTGCAGAGGGAGTTGGAGCCATCAGGCGACGACCAGCGCGAGAGCGGGCAGGCCGACCATTTAGGTGTCATCGCGCAGCGGCAACCTGGCTACATGGCCGTCGGTCTGTGCGTGCCGACGGGGCGCATGCATCCGGACCACCTGCAAGAACTTGCGAGACTTGCGGAGACCTATGGTAACGGCCAGATTCGATTCACGGTCTCCCAGGATGCCATCATTCCCCATGTGCAGGAGTCGCGTCTGGCCCGTCTGCTGGAGGAACCGTTGCTCGACACGTTCTCGCCGGAGCCGTCGCCATTTTTCCGCAAGATGGTCGCCTGCACCGGGACGGACTTCTGCAATCTCGCAGTGATCGAGACGAAGAGCCATGCGATGGAGCTCTCGAAGGCGCTGGAGCAGCGGCTGGGCCCGCACTTTAATCCGACATCCATCCATTGGTCCGGATGTCCGGCCGGCTGCGGCAACCATCAGGCGGCGGATATCGGCCTGCGGGGCATGAAGGTCAACATCGGGGGCAAGTCAGTAGACGCGGTGGCGATCTATGTCGGCGGGCGGACGGGTCGGCAGCCACGGCCTGGCAAGCTGATCATGGAAATGGTGCCGTGCGATGAGGCGTTGCCGGATGTCATGGTGACGATCTTGAAGCATCTGGAGCTTTTCAAACAGGTCGAGAGGGAGCCGGCGGCGAAGGATCGGGTGCTGATGGTTCCAGACACGCTTTTGTCAGATGAGGAGGCAGCGAGTCTATGAAACTGATTCGAGCGATTATTCGGCCCGAGCGGGAGGAGCAGGTGGTGGCGGCCCTCGAAGCCGCCGGCATTGTGTCGCTGA